>CAMOKH010000001.1 GCA_946617675.1 uncultured Prevotellaceae bacterium
AGAGTAGGAGGCCGCCATCTTTTCAAAAAGTGAGCCGGAAGTTTTGCGCTTCCGGCTTTTTTGTGTTCTTTGCGAACTGGACGATTCTGCCTTTATTTTGTTACTGAAATTATTCATTATGGGCCTAAAAACTTGCTTTATGTCAAGTGTAATCGATTGCATGGAAAATTTTTGGTTAAAAGTTTGGAAGTTTAAATTATTTGTGTTATCTTTGCAATCGAATAAGACTGTTATATTATGTTTACTCTGCAAAGTTATGCCAAGCCGGCCTATGGTCGTGCCGCAACATCCGTAGGATGCTGTAGGTGTAAACTTTTGCTGACACTCTGTAACCCAATTACGTACAACCGCTTTTCGCGTACCTTGAATTATTTATCAGCCGCAAGACCGCCTTGCTATGGCGTTGCGTAATCGTATCGGCTGAATTAGTGTCCGCCCAGTCCGCGATGGACTCTCTTCCCTGGAGCTTCGATGCTCTTGAGTTTTATACATATTTAATCTGCTTTAAAACAGTAAACACTATATATACTCTTTAATAACTAATTAATTAATACATACAACAATGAAGAAGGTTTTATTTTTAATCGTTACGTTGGTCTGCGCCGTAACTGGGGCGTGGGCGGACACGAATGTCAATCTTAGTAGTGATGGAACTCTCACTATTACGACGACTGAGGCTGGGACATTGTCCAGTTTATCTTTTACTGATGAGCAAAAGGCTACTACTACAATTGTGTTAGTAGGTAAGTTCTCGTCAGCTGATCTTCAAGCGATTAATCGTGACAAAGGTTTTACAAGTGTCACGACTGTTGACATGTCGGATGCCGTGTTTAATGCTGCAACCAGCAATAGTCATATGATTTTTAGTTCTGAAGACGCTCGGACTTCTTATAATGGCAATATTTCAGATAATGCTAAAAGTGTCGTCGGTAGCTTGTACAAGAGCGAATATGGTAAGGAAAGTTTTATTTATCAATTGCAAGAAGTCAATAACACAAGACATTGGGTTTTAGTATTATCATTACCAGAAGGAATAACTGCAAAAACACCTGCATCATGGGTGAATTTGAATGCTATTATTAATGATAATGGTGAAGCTGTTTGGATTCAAGATATCAATAACCAAAATATAAATGTTAATGACTATATTCAATTTGAACAGAATAATGATGAATTAGGATGGCAACGTGTTTCATCTATTACTGAAGGCGAAACTCATGATTTAGAAGGAAGAATCTATGCTTCAACAGACGCAATGGAAGATCCGGCTTCTGCAGACCTCTATGCCGTAGTCGGTGGCTCTGAAAAGATGTACAAAAGTGGATCATGGGGTGATGTTACCGAAGTTTACGACTGGACGCAGATGAAGTTCAACTATTGGAATGGTCTTGAGGAGATAGTGTTACCAGCAAATATTAGAGCCGACCAATTGGACCAGAATGATTTCTACGGAGACAATAATAAATGCACGTTGCTGAAGGTAACGTCTGGAAATACTTACGCAGTTGTTACTCATGATGGTGATAATAGAACGGCACAGGTATTTGCTGGCTCTGATGCAGAGTATGACAGGATGAAGGCAATTGTGTGTTGGGCTAATTTTATTAATCAAGATAAGGTAACCTACGAGAGTCTTTCGGGTGACTATATAAGATATGATGCTAATACAAAAATCGCTGAGGTTCGTGTGACTGAAGCTGGCAGCTTCTCGAAATTATTTAAAGGAGAGAGTAATTATGAAACAGGTACCGTATTCCGCTTCATTGACGAATGCGAAAACATTAGTGCCGCTGACCTCAAACTGCTGGCAACATCTGAAGGTAAATTCTATGTTGACCTTTATGACGTTAAAACGAGTACAGGTATAGAAGATGCTATAGCCAAGTTGAAGGGCGAAAGTGAGTCAGATGAAACATTCAATGCGCGGCCGGATGGTGTTATTGATTTAATGCGTGTAGACAACACGCAGTTCCGCGGCTTGCTGCTGCCTCAAGATCCCAATAAAGTTGGCACCACGCTGATTCAGGATAGAGCTGAGGATAAGGGTGAAACAGAGGGCCAAGATGGACGAATGGCTACCTGTGCAGAATTCATTGCATATAATAATGGCAGTGTTACGACGATGCATATTTATAAAGAAAGTTCTAATGGCGATTCTTATAAGCAGCGTCTTGAAACTCTAAAGACCAAGCTGCTTGATGCGCATGTAAACGATCAAAACGAAAAGGTTATAGAAAAGGCTACGACTACGTATGTCGTTTCCACTAACTATGCAGTAGAGATAGAAGACATCTCTCTTATAAAGGGTAGTGCAACTGCCACCATTGTCCATACGTACAATAACGAGATGGTGAAGGATGCTACCGATATCAATCCGTCAATGATTGTTTACCCGGCTAATGCAGGTGCTTTTGCTACAGCAAACAGCCTGACGAACATCAAGAACACGCCAAAGCTCGAAAAGCTGAAGTTTACTGGTTCTATCAGTTCTACAGACATCTCTGCTCTCAATGATTTCAAGAAGAGAGACGAGAACGGCAATATAATCGATGGTCAGTATAACGGCCCCAAGGTGTTAGACCTTTCCGAGATACCAGCAGCACAGATCACTCAGACAATTTTGGCTCAACTTACAAATACAGCTATTGAGTATATCATCCTGCCTGCCGGATTGACGGAGCCTGTAGTCGGTGACTATTCTGCTTTGACAAATCTGAAGGCCGTTATCTCGTCGAATAAGCAGGGTGATGCTGAGCACAATCTAACTGCCTATGTCAAAGTTGCAGGCTCACTGTTGGAAGCTCGCCGTCTGGCTACAGGAGATGTAGGCTCTCCAGTTATGAATTTCACTCATGTGACGCTTGCAGGTAACTTGAATCTTCAAGATATCAAGACCGGTGATGGTGGCGCCCTTAAAGGAGAGCAAGATAATATTACCTCTCTTGATATCTCGGATGCAGTTTTCGCTAATAATAGCGACATGAACTTAGGCAGCAGTGGAGCTGGGTTAATAAATCTTACAGAAGTAAAATTGCCTACAGACGATGAAATGACAGTGATTCCAGAGGGATGCTTATATGGCTGCTCGAAGTTGACGAGCCTCCATATACCATTTAATTATACGACAATTGGGTGGGAGGCTTTCCGTGAAACAGGCATTGGCCATATCACAACAGAAGATGCAAACCGTGCCCTGATTGACAATGGGCCGAATACTTATACGCTCTCTGCTAATATTGCACTGCTTGGTAAGTTGGGAGATGGAGCTCAAGAAGGAAGCGCTGTGTTCCCGAGTCAAAAAGGTGTAACTGACGTCTATTGTATGGCTTCGAGAGTTCCCACATGTTATCCATATACATTCCCTGCAGACGTAGTCTACGGCAATGGTGGTATGGGTGACGGACCTTATTGTCGTGAAAAGTACATTAAGGGTGAAAAAGAAATCATTGCTCTGCTTCACTTCCCCAGCGAAGAGTCTTTTAACAAAGCTACAGGTAATACTTCAGGTAGTAAAGAAATAGACTATAATACGTTGAAGCAGAAGTACACTGATCCAACCAGAAATTACAATAAAATAGATCAGACTGGTGCTGTCGATGCCAATGGTAATGCTCTTGTCTGGCCTGACCAAAAAGAACTGTTGGTTGCACGTAAACAGGCAGAAAAGGGATATATATGGGAAGACTGTACTTATCGCTACGCTCCTGATGGACATCTCGAAGATCCTGATTATCCTGAGGGCGATATTAGTAATGATTTCTTCCCCGAATACGCTGGTTGGCATGAGTTCGTCCTCTCGCAGGCAACGTATGTGAAGCCTGATGAGCACGTTGTTGACGACGTCGTCTACAACTACTACGTTGATGCAGGTTGGTACACCATCTGCATACCCTTCGACCTCAGCTACAACGATGTCGTTAAGATGCTGGGTGTGCCTAAGAGTACTAGCAAAGAAAGAAGTTTCATCGTTAAAAATGGTCAAGTACAGAATGAGGTGACTGAGAAAGACTTGATGCCCGATATCCGCCAGTTAAGAACTGTTCAGCGTACGAAAGGTGAAGGGAGCAAGAACAACACAATCATTTTCCGCTTGACACCGGATTTGGCAGACCAGGACAATAAGACGGCCAAGTATCTTGACTTCAAAGAAAACGGTGACAAATGGGATTATAAAATGCTCTCCGCTAAAAAGAATGGAGAGACCGATGATCCGACCTGCATGGTTGGTGGTCGTCCTTACATTATCAAGGCCTACAAGAGAACTTACAGAAAGGGAGAGGGAGAGACGGCTACGTTTGACGACGAGACCATTCCCTCGCAGAACATCGGCTTGTATATCCTGAAGCACTACGCTGACGACTTCAAGGAGAGTGCATCGTGCCTCAACAACGATGGCTACTACGAGCAGCTGAAAAAGTATACCTATAAAAAACTCAACGGGGACCAATATGAAGTCGATGAAATTGCTGACGGCGGAAAAACCATGAAATTTGCCAAGCCCTACGAGAACCACAAAGTGCAGGCTGTAAATGGTGCTGAAGGTGCCGGTGAATTGTCCTTTACAGAGGATGGGAAAACGAAGAGGTACTATTACACGATGGTCGGCCAGTTCTGGGAGCAGGATCTGCCTCAGTACTGTATCTATATGAGTAAGGAAACATGGTATCGCTATACCAATCCCTCGCTTAAATTCAAGTGGGCACCCTACAAGGTTGTCATTATGGCAACGCCCGAGGTAGACGAAGAGACGATTAATAAATTCGAGCCTGCAGATATGCCCGCTGCCGAACCGATTTTGGATGAGCTTTGGGCTTCAACTACTGTAGCCAAACCGATGCTGCCTCAGATTCCCAAGACAGAATTACATCCGGTCGGTGGCTTCCGCGACTTCAAGAACTGTTTCTTCCCAATGAATATGCCGGGAACCGACGACTTAATCTCTGGACCGCTGAAGTTGGCCTTCTTTGGACGTGACGACTATGACTTTAATAAGCCAGGACATCATGAAATTGCCAACCATAACAATACTCGCTATGTGTTTATGCTTGACGGAGACGAAGAGGTGGTAGAGTTAGACGAGAATGGTAATTCCGTAACGGCTATCGCCACGCTCGACGGTGAGACTCAGGGTACTGCTGGTACCTCTAAGGTCTACAACCTCTCAGGACAGTATGTGGGCAACTCCACCGAGGGCCTCTCTAAGGGTATCTATATCGTTGACGGTCGCAAGATTGTTGTCGACTGATGTTGGACTAAAAATAGAAAGCTATGAAACGCAGATATTTAAAGCCAGAGTCGAAGACGCTTTTCCTACGGACGGGTGCATTCATAACTGCTGGATCGAATGATACAGAGTCAGGTATTTCAGGACAGGGGGGAAATGGTGATGATGATGACCCTGTTACGCCAATAACCCCGGGAACTACAGATCCAAATGCTTCCCGCTACCTAAGAAGAAGCATGTGGGAAGAATAGATTGACATAAACTAACAGCGGAAATAGCGGCGGCAGAAACCTGCCACCGCTTTTCGGCTTAAACAAACGACAATATGCACGGAAAGAAAACAATCTTGATGGCTGCTTTAGCCTTTATATCGTCACTGGCCACTGCCGCCGACAACATCACGTTTGAAGACGAGAACGTGAAAGCTCTATGCGTGGCAAACTGGGACTCAGACCACGACGGCGAACTCTCCTTGGAGGAGGCCTCGGCGGTGAAGACACTCGGCAAGGTGTTCCGTGAGAAGAAGACGATAGCAACGTTCGACGAGCTGCAGTACTTCCTCGGTCTGACCGCCATCGACGACTATGCCTTCTACAAGAGTACTATCCAACGGGTGACGTTCCCGCCCACGGTGACGGCTATCGGCGAGTACGCCTTCAGCGGTAGCAGTATTGGCAGCGAGCTGAGGGTGCCCGGCACGGTGAAGGACATCAAGCGCTATGCCTTCTACAACTGCAAGCAACTGAACACGGTGCTGCTCGGCGAGGGTGTCGAGACCGTCGGCTATCACAGTCTGTCAGGGCCTATCCGCCTGCTGTCGTTGCCCGAAAGCCTGACGTTCATGAGTTCGTATGTCATCGATCCTTACACCAGCTCGTCGTCGTCGGGGATGTTCATGCCCGAGGGCGATCTATTCGTGTTCACCAAGTCGGCTGTGCCGGCGGCTATCAACGACTATGCCTTCTTCTATGTGTTTGCCGATTGCCACCTGATAGTGCCTTTCGGCTGCACAGCGGCCTACAAGTCCGTTTGGGCGTGGTCGCAGTTCGGCGAGTACATCGAGGTGGGCGACGTGAACCGCGACGGGCGGGTAGACGTGGCCGACCTGACGCTGCTGATAGCCTACATTGGGGGGCGGGAACATACTGACATGGACGCCCGCATTGCCGACGTCAACGGCGACGGCGTGCTCGACGGCGAGGACGTCAGCCAGCTCTGCCAGTATCTGCTTGGTTCGTGACATAAGAACAGGTTTTTGACATAATAACATAAGAACAGGTTTTTGACATAATAACATAAGAACAGGTTTTTTAGACATAATAACATAAGAACAGATTTTTCTTGTTATAATTTTGGTGGGTTGGAAATTTGTTCGTATCTTTGCGGCGGCGGAACGGAAATCAGTATACATATGAGTAGAAGACGAGAAAAAGCAAAACCCCAACAGTCAGTACAAACTGATTTGCATCGTTAGTGCAAGATTTGGCCGACATGCGTTGGTTGATTTACATTTTGAGCGCATTTATTTCAGCATTACTACTAATTGTAGGACTAATTTTAACTAATAAAAAAGGATGATATGGGAACTTTATTCTTATTAGCCTATTTAGGGATACCGGCAGCAATTTTCCTGTTGTACTGTCTAACGCCACGGGGAAAAGAATGGCTTAGACATAATAATCTGTTGTGAGATGTACTGAAGAATATGGAGACATTGAACAGAATGCCTTGGGCTGCACAGAGCTCTGTGTTCCAACGGCTGGCTGAGATTGCCGAGGTGAGTGCAATGACGAAGGAGGAACGCCAGGAGTACGACGGTGCGTTAAAACGCTACCGTGACACGCTGAATGTTATTCGTGGTGCCGAACAAAAAGGTCGCGCCGAGGGTCGTGCCGATGTGGTTAAGGCTATGCGGATGAAAGGCTATGCCGATGAGGATATCATGATGATAACGGGTATCTCTCCCGATGAGTTGATGAGTAGTGAGCATATTTGACATAATAACATAAGAACAGGTTTTGGACATAATAACATAAGAACAAATATCATAAGTACAGATTGACGGGTGTACATAAAATTGTGTTATTATGTTATTATGTCCTAAAATATGTTCTTATGTTATTATGTCTTAAATTGTGTTCTTATGTTACTATGTCCTAAATCTGTTCTTTTGTTATTATGTCTAAAACAGTTATTATGTCTTGCGCTAAATCAAGGGAAAACGTTTACGTCGAAATTTTTAGCAACATTTTTTTGTCAGTTTAAAATAATGTAGTATCTTTGCGCCCGCATTTTAGAATGCTGAAAAAGGCGTTTCGCTGAGTTGTAACAACGGAGATCTGGACAATTTCCTCAAGGCAACTAAACATATAAATCGGCTGAGACGGCCACGCCCGGGCATGCACCGCCATGCACAGCTGCGCGCAGCGTAGCCGTGTGTTGGCCTTAGCTCCCGGGGCGTGGAAATCCCTTTAGGAGAGCCGATTGTTTATGTCCTCGCCGGGCACACCCCGGCAGTCCCCATTCCCGTTCGTACCTTGGACAGGCCGTGAGGCCCCCGCTTGTCGCGCCGATGCAACCCCATCGGGCTGTCGCCTTCATTAAAAGCTGTAACTAATAATAACTAATAAATAAATCAAAAGAATGAAAAGGTATTTACTTTTTTTATTGATGTGCGTCTGCGCGTCCGTAGGGGCGTGGGCTGCCCCTGCTGCTATAGGGTCTACCCAGTCGACGTATGAGGTGACGACCACCGCGAAAAATGGCAAGACTGTATTAACCATCAATCTTGCAGCAGCGAACGACCTAACGACTTCGGGGTGGGTCGGTGAACATGATTTTGGAGGTTCCGCTCCCGATGAGTTTAAGACGGCTGATTGTATTGTCATTACCGGAACTATTGGTACTTATGATGCTAAGAAGATCTCGAATTTCAGCTATTCGCTCTTGAACCTGTCTGGTGCCACACTGGCAGAAGGATTAAACAGTACTAATTTTTATGTGAAAGGACCTTCTGCTGGCATCATTCTTCCTCAGGGTATCACTGCAACGCAGTGGCTGCAAGGTAATGATAACCCACATCAATATAGGACTTTATTCTCCATCAATGGGAATACGGTAACAGCTGATATATATAATAGTAGTACAGAAAATGCCTTCGCTGACATCATGAAGTATGAGAAGGAGGATTATCATTTCTTTGGAGACGATACGGACAACAGCACTGGCTGCACCGTACTGACTATTAATCAGCTCACCAAAGATGAATCAAACAACTATACAGAAACAGGCGTCGCGCTGAGCTCAGACATTATCAACGGCATCAACACGGCTAACAGTGACTTCACGACCATCAATGTCGAGAATGCGTCGGCCTCCAATCTCTCTATGGTAATTACTAATACTCATGTCACGACGCTGAATCTTTCTGGTCTTAACTTAAGCGGAGAAGTGACGCTTGATATTGGCGGCGATGCTACTAATGCCGCCAAGATGCAGTTACAATCACTGAACCTCTCTAACATGACGGTGAAGACGGTAGATGCTTCGCAGGTTAGTACGCTGGCAAATGTTAATCTTTCCGGCGTAAATATTACTTCTGTCAACTTTTCCAGAGCGAATGAAAATTATGAGAATCTTCGTGTGACTGTAGACAACTCTTCTTTGCTTAATGCTTTTACGCCTAAGGCTGAAACGATGTGGCCAAATGACGAAGAGGATCATGTTATGAAAACTGCTGTCGTGTATTCCGGCACCGACATGTATCTGCACGACGGATATGCAGGCGTTGCTGACGACAATAGCGATTTCAAGAACTATGTGTTCTGGTATCAGGGCGTCAACGACCCCACTGGCATCGCAACCCTCAATGCTAAAGGCAGTATTCAGGCAACTTTGCTGTCAGAAGCTTACGATAGTAATAAAACGTTTACGAAAGTCAAGATTGACGGCTATCTTACCAAAGAAGGTCTGGCAGACCTTTCTAAAATCAACGCAACAGTTCTTGACCTCTCTGACCTCGACCTTACTCATGAGGGCGCTTGCTCGATAACAGACATCAGCGAGCAGTTCTGCAAGACAAACTGGGACCTTAATTCGAATGTGAAATTTGTCATACTGCCTGAAGGAGCCACCAGAGAGCTGATCCTAAGTGCCGACAAGGTGAGCGGTCTGAAAAATGTATATTCGCTGGTGTCATTTAAGCACGACGGCGACAAGTTCGACTTTACGGCCTACAACCGCGTCAGCGGCACGTTGGCTCCTGCACTTGTTGCTGGTGGTAAGGGGGTGGTGAACCAGAATATGAAGTACGATAGTCATAACACCTATACTCCCGAGATGACTCCGAACCGTTCGAAGTCTGTTACGATTTCAGGCCATATCAATGCTTACGACCTCGCTTCGGGACAGACTAAGCTTGACGCTGATGGGCATCTGATGTTCAACAAAACTTATGCTGACGAGAGCGCTGGCGTTGACGATCGCATCAATGTAGGCACAGTGACACCTTACGGTGGCCTCTCTGGTAATAACTCCGGCCCCATGAGCCTCGACCTGAAATATGCAGAAATCGATGGCCCGCAATACATTAATGATATTATGGTCAGCTCCTTGGTAAATGTCAACCCAGGCCCGTTGAAGTATGTCATTATTCCTGAGACGGAGAGCGTGAAGGAGACCCCCTCGTTCTTCATTACCCATAACGACGTAAAGGAAATCTGTATCCCCTCGAACATTGAGGTCATCCGTACGCACTTTGCCCCCTCTGTAGACCACATCTGGACTACAGGCTATAAAGTAGGACAGGCCGGCGGCGACCCTCGTGACCTGAGATACGACAATGGTTGCTATAACAGTAAGGAGGACGAGAACAATCCTGCCACGTCCCCCTCGTATGGCTATACCGATTTGTCTTTCTCGGCTTCCAGCCTCTATCCGTTCGGTACCTACACCTTCTCGAGCAACCTGAAGATGATTGAGACGGATGCATTTGCCAACACCAACCCCTGCGTTAAGGATGTCTACGTGCTGGCCAAGAAGGCTCCCGAGTGTCATGTTGACGCCTTCAATACCAAGATGTATGTTGGTAATGGCGGTTACGATCCGCACATTGAGAACGGTGTGATTACCCGCGACTCTTACGTCAACGGTAACCAGTGGATTACCATGCTCCACTATCCGCGTGAATGTACCTCGCCTGAGGTGCAGCGCTATACCGACCCTACGCGCCAGTACTCTATCGCTTCGAACGAGGTCGACGGTAAGGGCGGTGTGCTTTACTATCCGGCTCAGGGCGAATTCATCGCTGCCTATGCTCAGGGCACCACGGGCTATCTCTGGAATGCCTGGGACCGCACTTACGAGTGGGGTATGCTGAAGTCATCAGCAAATATTACCGATGCCTGGTCGATTGCCAATCAGCAGAAGGCTAACGGCTACTTCCTGGCGAACCCTGACCTCACCGAGTATCCCGGCGATACAAAGTACACCTGCACCTCGTTCTACGATGTCACGGCTGATGGCTGCCTTGAACAGCCTGCCGGTCTCGTGCCTTATTACGACGTTCGTTGGAATGAGCGTGTGCTGAGCGACAAGGGCGACGGCATTCAGCTCTATCCCGCCATTGCTGAGGATAATACAAAGACTGAATATAGGTATGTTGTTGCCACGGATCAAGACTTTGCCAACAATATTACGGTTTATACGCTGAACAGTTCTGGTGGCTATGACGTGTATACTGGCTCTTACGACGCCGGTACTACCTATTACAAGCGCGTCCAGACGCAAGAGACAAACGAGGATGGTTCGCCGAAGTTCGATCCCTGCGATAACGGCTCATACGTGCAAGATACTCGCTACGTGGAGGCTGAGAATGGCGGTTTTGTGCGCGAGCGCACTGTCAGTAGCTATGCGCAGACCAACAAGCCCATAGAGGGTGTTGATACGTATTATTCTGATCAGGGAACAACGGCTGTTACGCCGAATGTCGGCAGCGGATTCTACTATCAGGATGGCATGAAGAACGTCTATAGTGATGCGGTGTATGCTCCAGTAGCAGGTGTTTCTACTTATTATAAAAAGGAGTGGAATAGCTCTACAAACCAAGATGAGTATATTGTAACTCCAATACTTTTCCAGGCTACTTATTATTATAAAACTGGTAAAACTGTACCAAGAGGCTGGGTGCAGGAATGGTACAGCGACGCAAATGCGTCTATGGATCATTACAAACTTGTTGACGGTCAATATGTCAAAGACGAGAATGCTACCTGGAATAATCAATATTATGTTTATTATACAGATTTGATTGATGAGTATCTTCCAGCTACATCACCTGTTGATGGAGTTGCAACATACTATTATTATGGTTGGAATGGTGGAGTTCAAGGTTATTATGTACAGGATCCGGTATACTATTCTGGAACTTACTATTACGTAACAGGTGAATCCCCCAAAATCGTGACCGCCCAGAACACCGACTATAACTCCGCTACGACCTACTACACTGATGCAGCCGGTACAACGGAGGCAACGGAAGTGACGTTCGATCAGAGCTATTATTACCCCGTCTACAACGACACGTACAGACCATATACGGCAGCAGACGGCAACGCAAAGCAATATAAGTTAGAGACCTACTACCGCGAGGCTACTACCGACGACGGCAGCGCCCAGCGTTACTGCCCGGTAATGAAGGACGTAGAGTTCAACCCCGTCACCGCCAAGAATGACTATCGTGGCTGGCACCAGTTCGTGCTGAATGCATACGCCAAGAATACCGACATTCCTCTGCAGCCGAGCCGTTCATATCAGACTGATAATGACTGGTGGACTATCTGTCTGCCTTACGACCTGACCTATAATGAGGTGATGCTGTTCTACGGTGATGTCAATGAGTCTGGTGAGGCAGATGCCTTAAAGGTTCCCGTAGTCTGCCTGCTTTCAAATGTGGTGCGCGACCCGGCGAAGAAGCATATCCGTCTGAACTTCTCGAGCAACCTGATGACGCACAAGGCCACGAAGACGGGTGGTGAATGGATAGTATCTGACGAAGCCCCCAACCATGATGTCTCTGCTGATGCTGATGTCATCATCCACGCTGGTGTGCCTTACGCCATTAAGCCCATGTTCAAGCCCAATGCCGGACGCCAGTTCGATGTCTATGGTCAGACGAGCGTCAATACTGACATCTCTGCAGGCCGTATCACAGCTACCTCAGACAAATATCCCGGCCTTTATGAGAAGTTGAAGGCTGCCGAGAATATTGCCGGTGCTGAGTTCCGTGCAATGCAAGAGGATAACCTCTATACAGTGCCCTGTCTGATTCCTGCCGACCAGGCTAAGGCCGATGAAGTGGTTGACGAGACGATTATCACTTATGACCGCGTAGACTATAAGCGCTCTAACTCGCTCGACTATACCTTCGTGGGTGCCCTTCAGCGTAACCTGATTCCGCCGTTCAGCTACTTCATGGGTTATAAGAACACTTCGCTCTTCGTCTATGCTGACTACGACACCCCGGAGTTCGAGGCAAACAAGAAGGAGACTACCCCCGACTATCGCAATACCTATAAGTGGACAAACAACGCCTGCGTCATCTGTCCTAACCTGCTAAGTTCTTCGTGTAAGGAAACGCAGAAGGGCGAAAACAATAAGTACAACCTGATGAAAGGCTCTCACAATGGCCTCGTCACAGAAGCCACATCTTCAGCCCCGGCCCGTTGGAAGATTCTTGAGTATGGTACTCTCGGCAATATGAGCATATTGACCGACGACCGTTTTGCTGACACGGGTGCTCCTTCACGTGGCATCTTCGGCCTTGGCGACGAGATCCACTATGGCAACGACATGAAGTATGCTGTGGTTGACGGCGTGGAAAGCGTAGAGACCGGTGAGGAGGCTGTAAGCCGTGCCGACCGTAAGGTCTACTCAATTAACGGACAGTATATGGGCGATTCAAGGCAGAGCCTGAAGAAGGGCATATACATTATTGGTGGTAAGAAATATGTTGTTAAGTAATTAAGAAAGGAGGAAAATGAAATGAAAAGAATGTATATACAGCCTGAGTCTAAAGTGGTCTGCATGAAGTGTAAAGTGTCTTTCTTGGAGGGAAGTCCAATCTCAGTGAATTTTGATGACCAGCGTCCTACCAAGGGCATTACGGGTGGTAGGTATGCCTCAGACGGTGATGATTTCGGCGATGCCCGTTCGCGCGAGTTCGACTGGGAAGACAGCGACGAATGAACCCTTAGCGACAATAGCTTAATAGACCGGCGGCAGTGGCTTCATCACCACTGCCGCCGTTTTCGATGGTGGTTTGGAGGCGCTATGCAGTTGGTTTGGGGGCGCTATGCGGTTGGTTTGGGGGCGCTAAACGGTTGGTTTGGCGGCGCCAAACTCTGGGGGGCAGAAAAGAGGGCTAAAAGTTTGGCGGGTTCGGAAATATTGTTTATCTTTGCAGCGTTGTTTTAAAATGTGCAATTATGGTTACAACACTTCGACCCAATCAGATGTTACAGGTGGAGTCCTTCTGGAATCTACTTCAGGCTTCAGGCGAAAGCGTCCAGAGAGAACTGTATATACTTTTGCAGCGTAAATATGGAGATAATGATCAGACGGCTCAAAGTGAGCAACCGTCATTCCTGTTAATGAAGGGTATTCTGTCGGGAAAAGGTAACGTTGATACAGATCGGCAGATGATAGATGAATACTTACAAGCGAAATATGGTGTATGAATATTTTCTGTGATACAAATATCGTAATGGAGTTCCTACAGCAGCGAACATACGCTTCTCAGGTTGAGCAAATCTTAAATAAAGCATCACGTGATGGTGATACACTTTTTATTTCAGTTGGATCCTTTTATACGATCACTTATTTGATAGAACGATATTTGAAAGCCGAAGTGACTCTATCAAAAGAGGACAGGGTGGAACGTCTTCGCTATATTCTTAATGGAGTCCTCAAAATGTTTAAATTGGGAGGGGCCAATATTTCGACTATCACTAACGGTGTGAATGATAGGCTCTTTTCTGATTTGGAAGACAGTTATCAGGCTCATATCGCTGAGGATTTGGGATGCGATGTTCTGCTCACTATTGATGAGCATCATTTCTCTCGTTATGCCGTTAACTCGCCTGTGAAAGTTATGACACCTGAGTCGTTCCTCCGTTCATACTTATTGTAATAACGTTGCGTCCGTCACCCCGCCCTCAGGGAAATGGAGGGCGGGGTGACGGATGTAACGTTATTAAAAATGACGGACGAGGCGGACTTCGGAGTTGAGGCCGCTGGGCATGGGCTCCCACTTGTCGTAGAGGGTCTTCTTGTAGTTGATGTCTACGACGTTGATTTCTTCCATCTTACGCCATTTCACGCCGCGTCGGTCGAGGTCGGCAATGCGGTTGGCGGGTAGGTTGGTGACCTCGATACGCACCTCGTTGTCGCCCGCCTTCAGCGTGTTCTTGCAGTCGAGCTCGAAGGGTACGCTCCAGGCGCAGCCGATGAACTGGCCGTTGATGTAGACGCGGGCCGACTCGCGCACGTCGCCGAGGTCGATGGTCCAGGCCTTGGCGGTGCTGACCTGCTTCTTGGTCAGCTTGACGTGGGTGGTGTAGACGCCGGTGCCCATGGTGACGCGGGCGCTGTCGTCGTCGAGCGTCTGCCAGGGCTGGGGCTTGTCAAGGGTGAAACTCTTGGCCACAGTGGGGGTTTCGTCGGTGAAGGTGAGCGTCCAGGGGGCGTTGAGGGCGATGGGCTCGGTGTGGTGAGAAGTGAGCGATGAGCGGTGAGGGCTGAGGGACGTCGCCTCGTCGTAGGTCTGCAGGATCATCGACTCGCCGCTGCGTAGGGCGATGTGGAGTCCGGAGTCATCGAACTGGGCGGGCGTGATGTCGCCGTTGAGGGGGTTGAACCAGTAGGCGGCCTTGAAGGGCACGGCCAGTGGCTCGACGGCGTTGATGTCGTCGGGCGTGAGGTTGGCCATGAAGTAATGATAGCCCGTGGCGTTGCGCCGGCGGATGGCCTTCAGTCCGCACTCGGTCTTCATCGGTTCGGGGCTGGCGGCGCTGCGCAGGGCCTTGGCGTCGGTGTCGTAGAAGATGTGGGCGCCCTGGGCCTTCAGCTGTGCGATGTGCTGCTTCACGGCGTCGGGCATCTGTCCGCTGCCGGGAATGATCAGACCCTTATAGCGCGTGCTGCCCTTGGTGAGGAGCTGGCCGTCGCGGCAGGTGACGCCCATGAGCAGGCGCTCGGAGATGTAGTCGCAGTCGAAGCCGGCGCGGTCGATGCTGAGGATGGTCTGGATGAACTCGGGGGCGAGCTTGCCCATGGCGTGGATAGAGAACTGCATGAGCAGCTTCTCGGGGTGCTTCAGCCACATGTCGCGCACGGGCAGCAGCACGAGGAAGTCGTTGTCGGGCTGTCCCCACTGCAGGAACGACTGGCAGCGCTCGACGTACTGCATGAAGTAGGGCGCGTCGCGCCAGATGCTGTTGGTGGGCGACATGTCGATAGAGGCGTAGAACTTCCATCCGGGCCAGGGGTCGTCCTTGGGCGAGTAGCAGGTGCCGTGGAAGAACATGTGGTTGACGCCGGCGCAGAACATCAGGTCGAGGTCGGGCTTGAGCTGCGACAGTGATGTGCGGAAGTGCTCGGTGAGCCATGTGAACGTCTCGCTCGATGTGTAGGGCTTTCCGCAGACATGGGCTGCCGAGGGGGCGTACTTGAACATGGAGTAGTCGGAGTCGTTCTTGCGCGTCTTTCCGGGGTCGGTGCGCAGTCCGCGTATGCCGAAGTCGGAGAGTCCGAAGCCCTCAATCTCGGGAATGTCGACGGCGGCGTAGCAGTCAATGAGGTTGGCAGGTGAGCCGTGGGCCTGGTTGCGGGTGATGGCACCGTGGCTGTGGGCCCAGGCCGTCCACTGCTCGGTGAAGTTCTCTAAGAGCAGGTCGGAGAGCGTCTCGCGGTAGTCGCTGAGAACTTGAGAATTGAGAATTGAGGATTGAGAATTATGATTAGCTGACGTGCCGGAGAGCAGTTCGGGCAGGTGGTCTTCGAGCCGATAGCCGCGGCGCTTCAGAAACTCATCGAAGAGCGTCGGGGTCCAGGTGGCGTCGGCCACCTCGTACGAGTCGTTGAAGAAGGTGTGGGGGTAGGGTGTGCCTGTGCGCTCGAAGGCCTGCTCGATGTGGCGCAGGTAGTTGGCCACGGCACGGCGGTCGAAGTGGTCGACGACGAGGCCCTCGCCGCCTGGTGCGGCGCGCTTGACGCGCATCACGCCGTAACGGACGTAGACGGCGATGACGCGCCACTGGGCGTCCTTGCGGGTGCCTTTGGGTGCGCGCCACGTCAGCCGGCCGTCGTCGGTCATGCTGCTGGTGACGTCGATGGCCTGTCCACTGCCATAGGCCATGACCTTCTGCAGGCGCGAGTTCTTACGGTCTTTCTCTGGAGCCAGAAGCTCCAGACGCTCTATCTTGCGGCCGGTGACGGTGGTGTCGACGAAGACGGCCTTGCAGGCGCTCTCCTCGAGCGGCACCCAGGGTCCGCCGAAGGGCCAGCCGGTGCCGGTGGCCATGTCGAGCTCGATGCCGTTCTGGGTACACTGCTGCTGGGTGTAGCGCAGCATCTCCATCCAGCGGTCGGAGAGGTAGGGTATGTTGTTGGCCTGGTTGCCCTGTACGCCGTAGAGGGGTGTTATCTCGACGGCGCCGATGCCGTGGTCGGCATACTGGCGGAGGTTCCACTGCAGGTTCTCTTTGTCGACGGCCGAGCCGAGCCACCACCAGCGTACGCCGGGCTTGGCTTCGGGGGCGGCCTTGGGCCATTGCTGGGCTGAGGCGGTGAGGGCTGAGACGGTGAGGGCTGCGGCGACGCCGCAGCACAGCCAACAGGCGCGAAGGATGTGATTCTTTATTGTCATATTGGTTTTAATTCAGAATTCAGAGTTCATAATTCAGAATTCATAATTCAGAGTTCAGAATTGTCAATTGTCAATTGTCAATTTTCAATTTTCAATTCGAGCAACGCTCGCGTCAGTTTCCGTCAGGCTTCATGTTCTCTTTCATGGGCGAGGGCGACCATTTGAAGGTCTGCCAGTCGTCGGGGTGGGCGGGGTCGAAGTCCTGCCACTCGGGGCGGAGGTATTTGATGATGGGCAGCTGGAGCTGCTTCATGCCCATGACCACACACTTGGCCACCTCGTAGGCGCCGTAGGGGTTGAAGTGGGTGTTGTCGGCCAGCTCGCGGCCGTAGGCCTCCTTGGGGTAGTGGACGAGAGCGCGCTTGGAGCCCTCGTAGCCGAGGGCTTCGAAGAGGGTCTTCGTCATCAGGTTGAGGTCGATGACGGGCACCTTCTCGCGCTCGGCGACGCTCATCATGGCGGCGGGAAATTCGCCGTGGGTGTTCTTGATGGTCTTATTGTCGGCCTCGAAGGCGCGGCGCTGGGTTGGCGTGCAGAAGACGATGTCGGCGCCCTTGGCGCGCACCTGGTCGACGAAGATCTTCAGGTTGTAGACGTAGTGATACCAGGCCCCGTCGCCGGGTCGGTGCTCCTTCTCGTCGTTATGTCCGAACTCGGCTATGAGCAGGTCGCCCTTGTGGAGCGTGGTCAGGATCTTGTCCAGACGTCCGGCGCCGATGAACGTGCGGGCTGTGAGTCCGCTCTCGGCGTGGTTGCTGACGGCCACGCCTGGGCCGAACCAGCGGGTAATCATCTGTCCCCACGAGGCCCAGGGCTCGAAGTTCTGGTCGACGACGGTAGAGTTGCCGCAGAGGTAGATGGTGGGCACTTGGTCGTCGCGCTCGATGTGGATGGACTGCACGGCAGGGGCGTCGCCGTTGAACTCAAGTGTCAGCTTGTCGTCCCAGGCCAGGTAGTCGCGCTCGCGGTCTTTTATCCTGACGCGCGTCTTGTCGTCGATCTGGGGCGAGCGCTTGTTGACGACGAACTCGAAGGTCAGGTATTTGCCCTTCTTCGTGGCGGCGTTGTGAACCATCAGGCGGCGCCCCTCGGCTCGGACGGTGGTCTCAGCGGCCTTCTTCTTTGCGCCGATGGTGACGCTGACGCGATAGTTGCCGTCGGGCACCTTGACCGAGAAGTAGAACGGGGCGTTGGCCGTCTTCCCACTGGAGCGTTTCGTCGACAGACCCGCCGGAGAACCGGCGGACACGGGGGGCGACAGCAGGTCGTAGCCGTAGCCCGTCTCGGCATTATAGACGGGCTGTGGTTTGGTCATGTCGAAGTCGAAGGTCTGGGCAAAAGCCATCGTGGGCAGAAGTGCCAGTGATGTGATGATAGTCTTGAGCATGGTCTTGTTATTTGATGTTAACGGAAATCTTCTTCAGGGCAGAGTCGGCACTGCTGTTGCCGACCATAATCTCGTACTTGCCGGGGACGACGCGCATGGTGTTTGTCTGCGGGTCCCACGTCTCGAGCTGCTGGCGCTGCAGGGGAATGGTGAGGGTCTGCTGCTGGCCGGGCTTGAGCCGCAGCTGGCGGTAGGCGCAGAGCGTCTTCAGCGGGCCTTCCGTGTCGGCAGTGCGGCGCAGGTAGACCTGCACGGTCTCGGTGCCCTCGCGTGAGCCGGTGTTCCTGACGCTCACCTGGACGGCGTTGTTGCGATAGACGGGCTTGCCGATCTCGAACGTCGTGTAAGACAGACCGTGGCCGAAGGGGAAGGTGGGCTGACCCTTGTAGTAGCGGTAGGTGCGGCCGCGCATGGTGTAGTCGAGGAAGTCGGGCAGCTCGTCGACACTCTTGTAGAACGTGACGGGTAGCTTGCCGCTGGGGTTATAGTCGCCGAAGAGGACGTCGGCCAGAGCGCGTCCGCCCTGCTCGCCGGCGTACCACCACTGCACGATGGCATCGCACGACTCCAGCTCGGGGACGAGGCCCATGGCACCGCCCGAGCAGCAGACGAAGATGACGCGCTTGCCGGCCTCGTGGAGCATTCTGAGAATGTCGCGCTGGGCCTGGGGCAGCTCAATCGAGGTGCGGTCGCCGCCACGGAATCCGGGCTCGCTGACGCGCATCTCCTCGCCCTCGAGCGAGGGCGATATGCCGCCGACGAAGATGACCGTCTCGGCATTGCCAAGCTGTGCCAGCAGCTGTTCGCGGGTCGGCGTCAAGCGGCTCTGAATGTCGAAGTTCAGTGCGCCGTAGCCCGTCTCCTGGACGTAGTCTATCTGGAGGCGGTAGTGGCGCCCGGCCTTGACGGCCAGCTCCTTCTTCTCGCCCTGTATGCGGTGGCGCACTTTCCAGATGTCGACCAGCGTGTCGCCGTTGACGATGAGGCGCACCTTGTCGTCGCCGCTGATGCTGAACGTGACGGTCTCGTCGCGGGTGGGAATGAAGGTGCCGTCGAGGCGTGCCGAGCAGTTCTCGAGGTTGACGCCGGGAGCGAAGACGGTGTTGCCGCCGTTGCTCAGCTTCACGGGCTGGCCGATGTTGATGGTGGCCACGGGGGTGCCCTCCTGTTCGGTGTTGTTCCAGAAGGCGGCCGTCAGGCCCTTGGCGCCGAGTGCCGAGGTGATGTCGGCGAAGCGGCTCTCAACGACCTCGTTGCGGGTCAGTGCGCAGGCGGGGATATAGGGAATTGATAATTGGGAATTGACAATTGACAATTTCTGGCGGATGCCTTCTAAGGCGGTGATGGTGCGGGTGGGGTAGCCGCTGTAGTTGCCCCACATCATGACGGAGTCGTTGGCGTTGGGGCCCATGATGGCGAGGGGGGCGGTTGGCTGCGACACAGTCGCAGCGTACGAGGAAGGGGCGGGGGACGCGGCGGGGGACGAGGCGAACGCGGCGGCGGGGGCGGTTAGGGGGAGTACGCCGTTGTTCTTGAGGAGGACGATGCTCTTCTGGGCCATGCGGTAGGCCAGCTGCTTGTGGTCGGTGGAGGCGATGGCGGTCTCGGGGATCTTGGTCCAGCTGACGAGGTTGTCGCTGTCGAAGTCGCCCAGGCGGAAGCGGGCTGTCAGGAGACGGCGCAGCGAGCGGTCGATGTCGGCCTCGCGGATGTCGCCGCGGCGTACGGCTTCGGGCAGGTTGCGGTACTCCGAGCCACACTCGACGTCGGTGCCGGCGATGACGGCCTGTGCCGAAGCCTGTGCACCGTCCTTGGCGGTGGCGTGCCAGTTGGGCAGGAAGTCGCGGATGGCTCCGCAGTCGCTGGTGATGAGTCCCTTGAAGCCCCACTCCTGGCGCAGGATCTGCTGCTCGTAGCGGGTCTGCGAGCAGCAGGGCTGTCCGTCGATGCGCTGGTAGGCGCACATGATCTCGGCGACGTCGCCCTCCTTGACCAGCGCCTTGAAGGCCGGCAGGTAAGTCTCCCAGAGGTCGCGCTCGGGCAGGTTCTCGATGTTGAAGGTGTGGCGGTTCCACTCCGGTCCGCTGTGCACGGCGAAGTGCTTGGCGCAGGCCAGCAGCTTCATGTACTTGTTGTCAATGGGCTTGCCGTCGTAGGTGTAGCCCTGCAGTCCGCGGACGACGGCGAGTCCCATCTTCGATGTCAGATAGGGGTCTTCGCCGTAGGTCTCCTGTCCACGTCCCCAGCGCGGGTCGCGGAAAATGTTGATGTTCGGCGTCCAGAACGACAGGCTCTGGTAGCGCTTGATGTTGCCCGCCCGCTTGGCCTGCTGAGCCTTGGCCCGGGCCTCGTCGCTGACGGCGGAGAACACCTGGTGGAGCAGCTGGTCGTCCCACGAGGCGGCCATGCCCATGGTGATGGGGAAGACGGTGGCGTAGCCATTACGTCCCACGCCGTGCAGGGCCTCGTTCCACCACTGGAACTGCGGAATGTCGAGGCGGTCGATGGCAGGCGATGAGTCCATCATGAGACGTACTTTCTCGTCGAGCGTCAGTCGGCCGATGAGGTCGTCGGCGCGCTGCTCGGCGGTGAGTTGCGGGTTCTGGTAGGGCAGTTGCTGGGCGTTGGCGCTGAGTGCCATGCAGGCCAGTAGGGTCAGGATGGTCTGTTTCATCGTGCGATGGTCTTTTTACCGTTAATAATGTATATGCCTTTACGGCTGGCTTGGTTCAGCCGTTGTCCGCTGAGGTTGTAGACGCCGTCCTGTCGGGGCGTGGCCTTGATGGCGTCGACGGCCGTCGGTGCGGCCACGTGGAGCGTCAGCTTGTAGCACGCCTGGTTGTCGCCCTTCGGCGTGAAGGTCAGCTTGTCGCTGACGGGCGTGGCGAAGGTCACCTTGTGGGTGGCTCGGCTCGGCTGTGCGTCGCGGGCGGGAAAGACGTAGTCGGTGGCGGCAAACGTCAGTCCGGCCATCTCGCCCAGGTAGCCCGTGGCGCCGTCGGCGTTGCAGTAGCCGTAGACGGTGACGGCCTCGATGCGCAGTCCGGCGGGCATCTCGAGCGTGTACTGCTTGTTGCGCGAGTACTTGATGGTGCCGTCGGAGCCCGTCGATGGCGAGCCCGTCTGGTTCATCTTGAAGCCGCCGGTGAAGGTCCAGTCGCCGTTGCTGGTCTGTCCGCTGATGTCATACTCGCTGTACTGCGACTCGTCCATCTGCAGCTTGCGTCCCTGCTCGGTGCCGCCCTCGTTCTGGCGTGCGGTGATGTCGGCCACGAGTGAGTTGAGGTAGACCTCGACGTTGGTGTAGCCCTCGTCGTTGACCAGGTTGCCGTCGGTGGCACTCTTCGGGTTCAGTCCGTGAGCCGTCTCCCAGTCGTCGGGCATGCCGTCGCCGTCGGTGTCGGCGGGCGCCTCGGTGCTGTTCAGCGTGGGCCATGCGCTCCAGCTGCTGGCGGCGCCTACGGGCTTGTTGTCGTCCTGCGAGTTGACGAATCCGCTGCCCAGCCCCTTGCCGGTGTGGCTGGCCTTACCCTGACGGGTGTCGCTGACCATCATCTCGTCGAACGAGTCGCGGCTGAGCGAGCAGCCGGCGTAGTCGAGCACGCGCTCGTAGGCATCCTTTGCCGTGTGTGTCGTGGTGCAGATGAAGTCCATCGGTTCGGCGAGCTTGATGCTGTCGCGTGTGGCCTGTGTCCATGTGCCGTCGCATCCGGAGGCGTCAACCTGATCGATGACACCTATCTGCCAGTTGCTGCCGGCGACGTCGCTGTACTTCGAGTTGACGTTGCCCGTGACGTAGTACTTCCCCCAGAGGTGTAGCGCCGGCGCGTAGGCGGGGTAGGTCTTGACGTAGCTGTCGGTGCGTATGCCGATGCCGGCAATGCGCTTGCCCTTCTTGTCGGTGGGCGAGCCGGGTCCGGGCTTGTAGTAGTTGTTCACGATGTTCACCGTCATGCCCTCGCCGCCGTAGCAGCCGTTAGAGCCGTAGTTGTAGATGACGTTGTTGCGCATGTCCATACGCTCGTCGAGTTGTGTGGTCGGGCGCGGGCCGAGTCGGGGCGTGCGGCTGGTGTGGTGGGCTATGAGGTTATGGTGGAACGACGCGCCGCTGCCGCCCCAGTTGCCGCCGTAGCCGTGGGCACCCTTGGAGTGTCCGCTGTTGACGAGGCTCTGAGCCACGAGGCACCACTGCACGGTGGTGTTCTTATTGCCGAGCACGGAGAGGCACTCGTCGATAGACCACGACACTGAGCAGTGGTCAATCATCCAGTCCTGCTTGTCGAAGCCGCCGAAGCCGTCCCAGCCGTCGGCGCCGTCCTTGAGCACGTTCTTGTTGCCCAGTCGGAAGCGCATGTAGCGCACGATNGACGTTGTTGCCGCTGATGTTGCAGGGGTAGTCGGCCACGCAGATGCCGTCGCCCGGCGCCGTCTGTCCGGCGATGGTGGTGTTCGAGGGGATGCTCAGTGCCGACTCCAGGTGTATGGTTCCCGAGACGTCGAAGACGATGGTCTTGGCGCCCTGCTGCTGCAGGCACCAGCGCAGCGACTGGTAGCCCGAGTCCTTGAGGTTCTTGACGTGGTAGACCTTGCCGCCTCGTCCACCGGTGACGTAGCGTCCGAAGCCTTCGGCGCCGGGGAAGGCGGGCGTCTTCTCCTGTGCGTTGGCCACCATTGGCGTGCTGAGCATGAGCAGCGTGGTGGCGAGTGTGCTTAGTTTGTGGATAGTTTTCATTCTATTGGTTATTAGTCGTTTGCTTTTCGAGGGCAAAGATACTAAAACTTTTCCAAACGCGAAAATAATCGCTGCATAAAGTGCAAAAAAACAGGCGGCGCCGTCGGGGCACCGCCTGTAGGTTAGTGTGTTGAAGATAGGATTACTTGTTCAGCACCTTCTTGCCGTTAATGATGACCACACCCTTGTAGTCGGCCGAAACCTTCTGGCCGGCGAGGTTGTAGATCACGCCGTCGGCAGCGTTCACGGTCTTGATGGTCTTCACAGCGGTGTCGCCGCCCTTGACGAGCGTCACCTTAGCCACCTTGCAATCATTGTAGATGTTGATGGTGATACCGATGCCATGATACTGGCCAGGCTCCGTGCCGGCAGTCTGCTTGATCTGAGCCACGGTGTACTCATAGCTCCAAGCGTCGCCCTCGACACCCGTCCACTCAACGATGGGTGTCCAGTTGTCAGAGTTAGCGAAACCGCCGATACCCCAACCATTGCGGCTTGCGCCAGCCTGGTTCACGATGTCAAAGCGGATGATGTCGGCGTCAGTACCGCCGGCAGCCTCGATGTCGGCAACCAGCAGCGTGTGGCCCTCGGTCAGGGTCAGCTCAGTCTCGGCAGCCTGGGCAGCCACCGGCGTAATCTCGATGCTTGAGATCATGATGTTACCCGTGCCAGAGTACTTCTGGAAGGTAAAGATGCTGCCACCCTCGGCACCCTTCAGACCGAACTCGATGACGTTGCCCTCGGGGTTGAGCTTCAGGTCCTCGCCACCGTAGTTGGTTCCGCTGACGTTAACAAAGCACTTGCGGTCGTTGACGGCCGAGCCGTCCTCAGCATCGTCGGCGTTGAGGTTCTTGCAAGAGTTCTTCGAGCAGACGACCTTCACGTTGACGGAGTCGCCCTCAGCCACGAGGAACGAGATGTTGGTGTTGCTCATCTGGATGTAAGCCTCCTGGCCAGCAGGAACCTGATACTGAGCATCATTACCGGCGAGAGCCTTGAAGGTGAGGTTCTTCACAAAGAAGTCCTTCTTGTCGGCGCTGATTTCGCCACCCTCAACTTTGTAGACTTCGCCCGTGGTAGAAGTGGCAGTAGCCTCCTCGTCGACGACGGCCGTACCGGCAGTCACGGCGATGGTCTTCTTCTCCTTGATGGGGTTCAGCACGTAGACGTCCTTCGTGGTGCTCTTCGTCTTGAAGGTGGTGTAGTCGCCATTGTCGATCATCGAGTAGGCATAGATGGTGGCCGACTCGTCGAGCGTGACCTGGCTGAGCTCCTCAGCACCGCTCTCCGTGCCGTCGAGGCTCAGGAAGTTGCGGGCGTTCTCGTAGGGCGAGACGATGGTGACGTTGGCACCCTCAGACTCGATTTCGGGAGCGTTGAACGAGAAGCTGACGTTAGCCTCGTTGTCGGCACCGTCGGCAATCTCGTCGTCAGCATCCAGCTTGCCGTTCTCGTCGAAATCGTAGAAGGCCTGGAACTTCACGGTCATGTCCTGATAGCACTTGATAGGAGTGGTGTACAGCGGGCTCTTGGCAGTAGGAGCGGTGCCGTCGGTCGTATAGGTGACGACGGTAGGCAGCGACTCGCCACCTTCGACAGCCGGGTTGGCCTTACAGGTCACCTCGCGGAACCAGAGACCGTCCTCGTAGGTCTGTTCGCCCAACTTCACGGTCGGAGTGCCGGGAGCTTCCTTGGCCTCGACGATGATGAAGCTGACGAAGGTGTCGCCGTTGTACGAACCCATGTAGTACAGACCGTCGTCGGGAACGGTGCACTCCCAGCGGTAGCCAGCCACCGTTGTGGGATGGTCAGCATCGGGGGCAGCATTCACAGGGTCGCTCAGGTCAGCGTTCTTCGACAGGCGGGGAATACGGGCCTCAGTGCCTTTCTTGTTGTTACCGTGCAGGAAGACGATGAGCTTCGTCTGTGCGGTCAGTTTCATGGCAATCACGTCCTGGGTGTTCTTCAGGCGCAGCCAGTTGAGGTGCGGGCCGGCATAGTCGGCACCGTACTTGTCGACGATGTCCTGGGTCACATAGAGGGGAGAACCGTCCTCGGCCAGAGCATCGACCACAGAAAGGTCGACCGAACCTTTGTTCGTAGCGGTAGAACCGCCCGTAACATCAAGGAAGTGGTTAGCGCCGAAGAGCACACCCTTGCCGGGGCGGGCTCCAAGGTCGTCGCACACGAGCACATAACTGTGCTTCAGCACCTCAAGGTCATCGACCGTCGCTGCGTTTGCAACTCCGGCGAAGCCTAAGAGGGCGATTGCTAAGGTAAATAATTTTTTCATAAGACTAATTAGTTAAATTAATAAAATAGGGAAAATAAATCATTGTTTCACGAGATAGGTCTGCAGGGGCACGTCGCCATAGTGGACAACGGTAAGCATCTCGCGCGAACCGCTGACGGCCACGCCCGTGAAGATGGCGCTCTTGGTGATGGCCCCCTTGTCGTTCTTGGTCAGTTTCAGTATTTCCAGCTTGCCCGTCACGTTAGAGTAGGTGTATTCGTAGAAAGGCAGTTCTTCGGTGTTCGAATCGTCTATCCATGTACCTTCTGTCGTACCTTGGCTCATCTTGACGACGCAGGAGTCAGCCGATACGAAGTTGACGCTCTCTACAAAGCCCTGTATGTCCTCGCCGTATGCGTTCACCTTCAGCCCTGTGCCGCGTACCCATTTGGTGCTGGCAAGCGTCTCGGGATGAGCTATCTTAAGCGAGTCGTTGTAGCCATTTACCCACGACGGGTTGTTGGCATCAAAGTCCTCGTACTCGTTGGCATCGCTGCACGAGGCAATGGCGGTACCCGTCAGCAGGGCCGCCATTGCAATCATTGTATTTCTGAATGTCTTTTTCATCTTAACAATTCGTTTAATTCGTTTAATTCGTGGTCGTTTTATTGCGCCAACGTGCAGCACCGACATTATTCTTATAGATGTCGTTGTCAGTATTCTTGAAATAGAGGTTTACGTTGTACTCCGTGGTGGCAGTGCCGTCGAGGGCATCGGCGCGGTGCATGTTCTGGTCGTTGGCCGTCTGCGCCACGTGTGGCGGACAGGGTTGCTCCATGAGGTCGGTGGCCGAGATGTCGGCAACCTGTACGGTTAGCGTGCCGTTCAGCGTGGCCCAGTTGTTGGTGACGAGCACCTGGAAGCCGTTGGTCTCCGATGTCCACTTGTTGGCGCTGAAGATCTCGCCGTTGGTCAGGTCGTTGTTGGTCGACCAGTTGTTCTCGAAGTTCAGCGTCACCTTGCCCTTCGAGCCGTCGGCCAGCGTCTGTGTGCTCTCCATCTGCGAGCCCCACATCTGCAGCACGCGCTGGTCGCCGGGCTTCTTGCAGAGCACGAAGAGGTTGTTCTTCACGTTATAGACCGAACCGTTGGGAATACCTATCATCTTGAACACGGCTCCGTTGGCGCGTGTGTTGAAGTTGATGAATGTATTGTTAGCCACGGTGATGTTCCATGCTCCCGCCTGCCAGTTCAGTTCCGTCTGCTCCTTGATAAGCGTGGGGTAGGGACTGTCGTAGAAGGTGTTCTCGATAATCTTCATGTCCTTGTAGAGGTTCGACTCGTTGTTCGTACCCGAGCCGTCGATGAAACAGTAGCCGCCAGCACCGGCGTTGTAGTAGCCAGAGTCGAAGATGAGGTTGTTCTTGATGAGCACGTGGTTCCATACCTTGTAGTTGACGCCCTGCTCGCGGATGAATCCGCGCACCATGCGCTTGAACGAGCAGTTCTCGATGACCAGTGAGTCGAGCGTCACGGCCATACCGTTGGAGTACATGTTGAAGAAGTAGTTACCGGCAGCGGTGCCCAGTCCGGCAGAGTTGTCGCCGTAGTTGAAGGCCTTGGGGTTGTCGAAGTCGATGTCGTAGAAGGCCAGCTTCTTCATGTATATCTCACCGCCCTCACCGGCCTCGGGCTGTCGTCCGAACATGAAGCAGGTGTAGGGACCCTGCCACTGCTCGCCGTTGGTGCCCTGGGTGTAAATCTGTGAGCTCTTGCCAAGTCCGCAGAGCACGCGGGCTCGTTTGCCCTGAGCCACGTCGGCTGGATTTGTACGCAGCACGAAACCTTTACAGGTGATGTCGTTGCCGTCAATATAGTAGGTCTTGCCACCCTCTAAGAGGAATGTCTGTCCCTCGGCGTAGTTTGCATTCGAGATGAAGTCGTAGAGCGCCGGACTGATAGGAGCTGCATCGTAGTCGGCGGCCAGTGCGAACACGTCAGCACGGCTGGCATCGTTGTCGGCGAGCGGCAGGCTGGCAGCCTGTGCCATCAGCTCGTCGTGAGCCAGCAGGATGGGAGCGCCAGGTGTACCGTCCGAGCGTGAAGTGCAGGTGTTGTACTTGGCATCAACGGGTACGCTGACCAACGGGTCAACCACGTCAATCACATAGACAGAGTTGGCACTCAGGCCCGTCACCACGACGTAGCCGCGCTTGCGGTCCGCATCGGTAATCTCATACTTCTTCCACTTCTCATCGACAGAGGCGTTGGGGTTGTTGGGAGAAGGGGTAACGGTCAGGTACTTGTAGCCGAAGTTGCCCTCGTCGTCAATGTTGAAGTTCTCGTAGTAGCTCTCACGCTTGTCCTGGTCCTCCTCAGACGTTGTCAGACCCACCTCGTCGATGTTTGAGTTCAGATAGACGTGCATGGTCTTCTCGGTCGTCTCGGCCTGGTTCACATAGATGACGTTCGGGGTGGGATAGCGCGGGTTTGTCGAGATGCCCATGTACTCCGACCACTGGCGGCCGTTGCCGTGGCCGTACCAGTTGCTGGCGTGCGAGAAGTCTGTCGTGTTGTTGTCGAGCTTCGACAGGGCACGTATGGCGAAGCGGTAGTCGGTCGAGTACTGCAGGTCCTTGATGAGCAGGTCGAGCACCTTGGGGCCGACGATGGTGTCGAGCAGCAGGTCGCTGGTGCCCTGTATCTTTGCCCAGGCGTCGGCACCGCCGCTGACCTTTGGCTGCAGTGCCATCTGAATCTGGTAGCCAGCACAGTCGTTCACGCCGTACCAGTAGAGGTGGATGGTGTTGCCGTGTGGGTATGCACCGTCGAGTCCGCAGTTGTAGGGGTAGTCGGTTCCCTTGGCACGGTTCTCGTCGCGTATGAACATGGTCATGAACTCCCTGTCGGTGCCGGGTGCCGCATCGTCGTCGTCCTTACACGACACGGTGATAGCCGAGGTTCCCGCCATGAGCAGGAGCAGTGCGTAATTCAATATCTTTTTCATATCGTTGTGTATGCTGTTATGGTTTAATATCCGTAGTAATTCTTGTAGAGACCGTCAGAGCGCTGTATGGCCAGGTTGGGGTAGGGCAGTATGTAGCGCACCGGGGGCAGCTGGTCGGCTGTCGGGATGGTTGTCGGGAACTGCGTCAGCGCACCGTCGCGTACAATCCAGATGTTGCCGTTCTCGTCGCAGCGTATGTAGCCGTAGAAGGAGTACTTGCAGTAGTTGTTAGGCAGTCCCGACTCTTGGTCGCCCCACTTGTAGAAGGTGGCATTGCTCCAGGTGTAGTCGCCGTTGAAACCGCGCGTAATCTGGCTGGTCACGGGGTCCTGGTCGGCACGGCTGTAGGCGTTGTATATGCGCAGCGTGGGCAGTGACTGGTTGGGATACATGCGTGTCACCGTCTGGGTGGAGTCAACCAGGTATCCGTACATCTGCGACTTGAACATACGCAGTCCGTAGGGCTTCACGTCGCCGAGCTTGAACGGGTGGAAGTATATGCGTGTAGGCAGCTTGCTGATGTTGTACAGGTTGCCGTCGTGCTGGTTGATGTCGCTCTCCTGCTCAATGGGGCTACCGGCATTGCGCATACCGGCGGCGTGGTAGCGCAGGAAGCTATAGACAATTTCTTCACCGTAGGTGTTGGTGCGCACCAGGTCGCGCCAGCGTGAATTCTCGCCGGCAAACTCCCATTTGCGCTCGTCGAGTACGGCTTTCTGGAAGGCCTCCTTCGAGGCTGAGGCGGCAGCAATGAAGTCGGGGTCGCCGTCGTCGAAGGCACGCTTGTGAACCTGTGTCAGACAGTCGATGGCTTTCTCCGTCGGGCCGTCGTTCAGTTCGTTGGCGGCTTCGGCGTACATCAGCAGGATGTCGGCGTAGCGCATATACGGGTAATTGATGCCCGTGGACCCCTCGGTGATGTTGCCTAAGGCAGAGCCTTCGCTTGTCCAGAGCTTCGACCACTTGTTGTTATGCACCGAATAGTCGTTGCGAACGACCACCGAGTCGGTAAACGAGCCGTCGGTCTCGGTGTGCAGGGCGTAGTACCATAAGCCGTTGACAAACTCGCGGCGCTGGTCACCCTCGCGGAACAGGAACCGGTAGAAAGCGTTCAGGCGGGTATTGCCGCTGCAGGCACCCCACGGCCCGATGGTCTTACCTTCGTTGGCGGTGTAGGTAGGTCCCTGCAGATAGCCGGTGTTGCCTGTCGACTCCTTGGCGAAAGGAATCTCGAAGATGGGGTCGTCGTTGTTCAGCAGCTGGTAGTTGCACTCGGCCACAAACACGTCCTGATAGCTTTTTGCCAGCTGGTGGGTTCCGGCTGAGATGACCGAGTCGGCATAGAGCATGGCCGTGCGGTAGAAGTCCTGATAGTTGGCGGGGCGCTTCATGGTGCCGTAGCTGCGCGCATCCTCCTTGTTGGGGCGCAGTGAGTAGCCGCCGGCGGTCAGCGCGATGCGGGCGATGAGGCCTTGGGCGAACTCCTTCGAGCAGCGCTCGACGGTGACGTTGTTGGTCGACGACATGTAGGGAGCCGTCTTCTGCAGGTCTTCGATGAGCATCTTCTGAATCTCCTCACGGTCAGTCACGGGTGGCTGCGTGGTGCCGGAGATGGTGGTGGGAACAAACTTGAATGGTACGTCGCCGAACATGACCACCAGGTCGTGATAGACCATGGCGCGCAGACACTTGGCCTCGCCAATCCACTGCTGCATGTCGAGGTCGAGCTGGCGGTTGCCATTCGTGTCGGTGACGTATTCACCGCTGGAGTCGGTCATGTAATAGACGGGGCTTGCCTCGGCCGATGTGACGAACTTGTTGCAGTATTCAATCAGGTTGTAGGCAGCCGTCCAGAACTTATAGATGTCGCCACCCTGGTCGTCGCAGTCGAAGCGGGCGTAGGTGGTGTGAGAGTGGGCGCTGGCATTGCTCTGTTGGAAGTCCACGTCGCTGTTGAGCACGAACTGCCGCTGGTACAGGTTGCCGTACAGGTCGCCTGAGAGTGCCTGTGCATAGACACCGTTGAGTGCACGTTCTACCTCGCTCTTCATGCTGAAGACGAACTCCTCGGTATTGGCCGATGGTGCCTCCACGTCCAGGTAGTCGTTGCAGGCGGTCAGCGTCAGCACGGCCATTCCGGTAAAAAGTATATTCTTGATCTTCATAATCTTCAATTTTCAATAATCAGTTATCAATCCTCAATTTAGAACGTGATGTTAGTACCAAACACAAAAGTACGTGCGCGTGGATAACGGTTGTAGTCCATGTTTGGCTTCAGGCCCGTCTGGATGTCCACCTCGGGGTCGTAGCCTGTATAGCCCGTGATGATGAAGAGGTTCGAGGCCGAGGCGTAGAAGCGGGCCTTGTTGATGCCGACCTTCTGGACAAGTTTCTTGGGAAGCGTATAGCCTAAGGTGATGTCCGAGCAGCGCAGGAACGAGCCGTCCTCAATGAAGTAACTGTGGGTAATCTTCTTCGACACGTCGGCGGGGTTCCACAGCGAGCGGTCGGCGTTGGCGGGCTTGTAGATGCTCTCCACGCTGCCGTCGATGTGCTTCAGCATATAGAGCACGTCGCCCTTGGTGCCTGTCAGCGAACCGTCGACGTCGTTGTACTGCCAACCGTCGGTGAACTTGGCCAGCACGTTGTAGAACTTCTTGTCCTTGTCACGGCCGTTGCCTTCTGAGGCCGACAGCGTGTAGGCTGTGGCGTTGTTGATGTCGAAGTCGAGCATGTACGTGAAGTTGGCCGTGAAGTCGAAGTCCTTCCACTGTCCGCTCAGGCCGAAGCCGCCCTGGATCTTCGGGTTCGTATTACCGATGATGGTTCGGTCGTTCTCGGTGATGCGGCCGTCGCCGTCGAGGTCCTTGAACTTGATTTTGCCGGGAAGGGTGGCGTTACCGACGTTGCTGGTGCCAGAGATGTCGTTGATGACGGTGATATAGCCGTCCTCACGGGGTGCACAGTCGCGGGCTGTGCCGTTGTCTGTGGCACTTGAGCCCCAGGGCACGGCGCGGTAGCTGTCCAGCTGGTCGAAGTAGAACTCGTCGAACTGGTACAGTCCGTCATAGACGAAGCCGTAGATGAGTCCCACCTCGTCGCCCTCGCGCAGACAGTAGTCGTCGTAGCTCGACTTCCAGCTGTCGTGGTGCATCCATATCTCCTTGTCGGTGCCGTTCAGCTTGTCAACCTTCTTCTTGTTGAAGCCGAAGTTCAGGTTGGCCGACAGCACGTAGTCCTTACCCTGAAGAATGTCGCCCTGGATGGTCAGCTCGAAGCCCTTGTTGGTGACCTGTCCCACGTTCTGCATCTGACTGGTGTAGCCGAGGACGGCTGCCAGGTCGGAGTCGTAGAGCAGGTCGCGGGTGGTGTACCAGTAGACCTCGGGGGTGATGGTGACGCGGCCTGCGAAGAGAGAAATGTCGGCGGCTAAGTTGCGGGTGATGGTGGTCTCCCACTTGATGTCCTTATTCGAGAACTTTGAACCGCTGCTGTTTCCGTAGTATTTCTCACCGTACTGCGTGGTCTCGCTGAGGCCCGGACCACCGGTGGAACGTATGTTGTAGAGCACGCGCCAGAGGTCGTTGTCGATGCGGTTGTTACCCGACAGACCGAAGGCGGCGCGGATTTTCAGGTTCGAAATCCACTTGATGCCCTTCATGAACGGCTCTTCGCTCATGACCCAGGCACCGCTGATCGAGGGGAAGTAGCCCCACTGGTTGCTGGAGGCAAACTTCGACGAACCGTCGGCGCGGAACGTTCCGCTGACCAGGTACTTGTGCTTGTAGTTGTAGTTGGCCTGACCGAAGAACGATGCCGTGCGGTCGGGGGTTGAGCGGTTCGACGTAGCCTCGTATGGCGTACCGAAGGCCATGTTGTCCCAGGCCTCGGCGGCCGTGAAGGCGCGCGGGAAGTAGCGGTTGGCCATGTAGGTCTGGCGCGACTGCGAGTGGTATATCTCCTGTCCGAGGAGGAACGACAGGTTGTGGTCGTCCTTGACAGTCATGTTATAGACGGCGGTATTGGTCCATACGTAGTTCAGGCCGTTGCGGTCGGTGAGCTGGGCTACGGGCAGGTTGTTGTTGCTCTTGCCCACGTTTGTCAGTGCGCCGTAGAATCGGCTCTGGTCTATCCAGCGCAGGCCGATGGTAGCCTCCGAGCGCAGCGTCAGCCCCTTGATGGGCTTCCAGTCGAGAGCCAGGCCGTTGGAGTAGTTGTACGAGTGCTTGATGAGCTGGTTGATGGCAATGTCGTTGCGCGGGTTGGTAAATGTGAACAGCTCCTCTTCGTTGGGGTCGGCATAGCGGCTGTCCACGTAGCCGAACTCGCGCAGACCGTTCGTCGGACGGTACTGCAGCACGTCGATGAGACCGCCGGTGCCGATGTGCGAACCGCCGGCACCCTCGTCGCGGCGGAACGAGAACTTCGGGTTGAACTGCAGGCTCAGCTTGTCGGTAATCTGCACGTTGGTCTTGAAGTTGACGTTGGTGCGGCGCACGCCCGAGCCGAGGATGATACCCTTGTCCTCTGACTGGGTAATCGACAGGTTGAACTTCACCTTGTCGGAGCCGCCGCCGATGTTGACGTTGGTCGAGTAGTTCACGGGGGTCTCGCCCATCACTTCGTCCTGCCAGTCGTATTCGGGCAGCGTGGAGTACATGTCGAGGTCGTAGGGGTTGCCGAAGTTGGCGCGGAAGAACTTGGCGTTCGACGAGCGCATACCATTGGCGGCGTGCCACTGGTACTGGTACTTGGCAAACTCCTCGCCGTTCATCAGATCGAGCTTCTTCGACAGATGGCTGATGGAGAGGCTGCCGTTGAACTTCACCTCTACCTTGCCGGCCTGAGCCGACTTGGTAGTCACCACCACAACGCCGTTACCACCCTTCGCACCGTAGATGGCGGTCAGCGAGGCGTCCTTCAGCACGTCGATCGACTGGATGTCGGTCGGGGGAATATCGTTGATGTTATCAACCTGGAAACCGTCTACAATATAGAGCGGCTCGTTGGTCTGGGTAATCGACGTGCCGCCGCGTACGCGGATGTTGACGTCGGCACCGGGCTGACCGTCGACGGTCGTCACCTGCACACCAGAAATTTTACCTTGCAGGGCTACGGCGGCCGAGGTGACGGGCACGACCTCCAGTTTCTTACCCGAGATGGATCCGACCGAACCGGTCAGGTCCTTGCGGGCCTTGCTGGTATAACCCACGACGACGACCTCCTCAAGGGCGGCGTTGTCGTCCTGCAGCACCACCTGCATGTTCTGCGAGGCAGCGACGTCCTGTGCCACCATGCCGATGTAGGAGATGGTGACGGTCTTGCCCTTTTGCAGTTTCAGGGTGAAGTTGCCGTCGAAGTCGGTCACGGCAGCGTTCTTGGGGTTACCTTTCTCTACGACGGTGGCGCCGATGACGGGCTCGCCGGTGGAGTCTGTAACCGTTCCCTTGGCTGTGGTCTGTGCAGCTGCACGCCCGGCTACCAAGAGCAGACACAACAAGAGTGTTGTCCGAAAGATACTCTTCAATTTAACAGACATAAATTTTTTAGTAGTTTAATGAATATTATAAGGTTATTTCCATCAGAACTTGTCAGCTATGTACGTTTTTAGTAAATTTATGGTGCAAAGATACAAGAAATATTTGATAAAACGATAAATTGAGTGACTATTTTTTCGCAAACGTTTGCGTTTTTTTATGAAAAACCCGGTGCCTTTCGTCCAAAACCCGGCGCCTTTTTGGCAAAACCCGCCGCCTTTTGCTTGTAAACCCCCGCCTTTCGGACAAAACGCGGCCCCTTTCGCGCGTGCGCGTTATATAGCCGAAAAAAACGTCGAACCTACACTTCCGACACTTCCTACACCTGCCGTCAGGGGGCGTAGGTGTAGGAAGTGTCGGAAGTGTAGGTTGTTTTCTGTGATTAGCTATACATTACGCGCGCGGGTGAAATCATCAAGGTCTCACCATCACCTTCCGGCCGTCCTTGATGACAACGCCCTTGTAGCCTGCAGTCACGGGCCGGCCGCCCAGACTGCGCAGGGTGTTGGTTCGGGTGTTGGTTCGGGTGTCGGTTGTGGCGGCACTGATGCCCGTGGCACCGTCGGTGACGACGGTGACGTAGAAGACACCGCTCTCGCCGGAGCCGCGCCTGATCTCGTGACTGCCGGGGGCCACACCGGCGAGGGTATAGACGCGCACGTCCTGGCTGCCTGTCGGCGTGGTGGCCGAGGCGGCGGTCAGTTCCTGGTCGTCGAACTTCAGCGAGTGGGTGCTCCAGACAGACTGGACAATGGTGACGGTAGCCGTGGCCGTGGTCGTGAAGGCAATGACGGTGGTGCCCTCCATCTTCAGGCCTTGGTTGAACTGCAGACCGTCGTATGTGCCTGTAAACTTCGAGTTGAAGTTGTGCTTGCCGTCACCATACGTAAAAAAACCGGTGGGCGACTCGATGTCGGAGCCGTTGAACGAGACGGTGTAGGTGCTGCCCTCCGTCGACGGCGTCGGGCCGTTGTCGCTGAGGTCAAGGCCCAGCGTGTTGATGACCTCCGACTTGGTGCCGTCGGTCTTGGTGTAGGCGGGATAATACTCCTTGGCGGCATCCTCGGTGTCGGCATTGCCGCTGAGCATGATGTCCTGCACCAGCGAGTTGGCGTAGACCTCTATGTTGGTGTAGTACTTCGCCGGGTCGAGGGTATAGGCGTTGGCGTCAGCAGCACTGTTCGGGTTCAGTCCGTTGGCTGTCTCCCAGGCGTCGGGTATGCCGTCCTTGTCGGTGTCAAAGCCTGCCTCGCGACTGCCTTTGCCGAAGTTGGCCTCGGTGTAGCCCCTGACGTCGCTGACCACGTCGATGCGTCCCGGCTTCTTGGTGACTGAGCCGTTGTAGGTGGCCGTGCCGTTGCGGGCCTCGTCGAAGTAGCGCAGGTCTACCTCGTCGCTGTTGAGCGATGCACCGGCCAGGCCGAGCACCTTGTCGAAGGCCGTGGCGGCGCTATGGGTGGTCACCTCGCCCGTGGGGCCGGGCTCGTCGAGCTGAATGCAGACGCAGTCGGTGCCTGCCGGGTTCTTGACGTAGTCCACGTCGTCGCCGTTGTAGTGCTTGGGGTCGGGGCTGTAGCGCTTGCCGCTGATGATGTAGGTGCCGTCGTCGTACGACATGTCCGACCAGCCTGCGTTGGCGTTGTTGTTAATCTGATTGCCGCTGAGATAGTAGCGGCTGGTCATCGTCCAGTAGGTGGGATAGCCCTCGGAGTTGCCGTTGGCACCGACGGTGACGGTGGTCAGACGCGTGGTGGCAGCAGCAGGTCCCGTCTTGTAGTAGTTGCCAACCATGTTGACCTTGCCGCCGCCGGGACCGCCGTAGCAGCCGTTGCCGCAGTTGTAGACAACGCAGTTGCGGAAGTCGACGTTCTCGGCCTGCACGGCGTTCTGCCATTTGTACTGGGGGTAGAGCTTGTTGCCCGTGTAGCCCGTCCAGTCGTAGCGGGCACCGTTGAAGCGCGGCGTGCGGTTGCTGTGGTGGATGAGCAGGTTGTGGTGGAACGAGGCCAGTTTGCCGCCCCAGATGCCGCCGTAGCCGTGGGCACCCTTGCCGTGGCCGGCGTTCACCAGACTCTCGCCGATGGTGCACCACTGCATGGTGAAGTTGTTGTTGTCGTAGAACGAGGCCACCTCGTCGATCGACCACGAGAACGAGCAGTGGTCAATCAGGATGCCCGTATAGTGGCGGGCGGTCGAGGCGTCGGCACCGTCGTTGATGTCCTTCTCCTGTCCGCGGCGTATGCGGATGAAGCGCATCACGATGTTGTTGCCGGCGGGATTGACGTTGTAGTAGCGCAGGGTGATGCCTGGTGCCGGGGCCGTCTGGCCTAAGATGGTGGTGTTGGCACCGATGTTGACATTGCTCCTCAGGGCGATGACGCCGCCTACGTCGAAGACGACCGTCTTCTTGTCGGAACCGCTGACGGCAGCCCGGAACGAGCCGGTGCCCGAGTCGTTGAGGTTGGTGACGTGGACAATCTTGCCGCCGCGTCCGCCGGTGGTGTAGCGCCCGTGGCCTTCAGCTCCGGGGAAGGCCGGTGCCTGGGCTTGTGTGGCTGCCGTTATGGCGGCCATCATGAGTGTTGTAATTAGTCTTTTCATTATAGTTTGGTTATTGCATTCGTTGTAGTCCTTCCCAGCGCACGTTCCACTTGCCGTCCTGCGGGAAACCGGGGTTGTTGGGCGTGGTGCAGCCGTCCCAGCCGGCGCACATCATGGCGATGGCCGTCAGCAGTGCGCCGTTGCCGGGCAGGTAGATGCGCAGACGGTCGGCGGTCTGGAAGTTGTGGCCGTTCTTGAGGTAGGTGTTCTTCTGCGTGTCGATGAGAAGGGCCTGCAGGGCGGTTTCGGGCTGGCCGAGGCGGGCGGCGGCCATGGCCGTCATGCCGTAGTCCCAGCCCCAGGTGGTGGGCCAGTTCCAGTTCTGCATTACCCAGCCAAGTGTCTTCTTTGCTGCAACACTGTTGCAGCATAGGGGGACAGAGGGAAGCATGCCCAAGGGGCCGAGCACGGCGGGGTGGTCGTTGCGGCACTTCTCAGCGAAGGTCTCGGTGGAGACGACGGGGGCGGCTCCCGAGGCTACGGCGTCGAAGGGGTCGAAGCTCTTCAGGTTATCGGTCTTGCCTTTCGGCAGACCGGCGGTGTAGATGCCGTCCTTGGTCATCGGCAGGGGCGAGAGGCCATTGATGATTCTGTCCCAGTCGGCGTTGCGGGACTTGCCCTGACGCTCGCGCCACTGGTTGGCTACGCTGAGGCCGTACTGCCAGTAGGCCAGTTCGAAGGGGTGGTTATAGCTGAAGTCCTTCGACATCGACTCCTGCATGGCCGTCTCGCCCTGCAGGTAGTAACACTTGGTCTTGGCGTCGTAGCTGACGAAGTCGGCCATAAACTCGGCGGTCTCTTCCACCTGCTTGGCATATTTCTTTAGAGTCTCAGCGGTGGGCTTGGCACGGTACATATCCTCGGCCATATATATATAATGTGGCTGCTGCCAGATGAGGAACGAGCCCGTGTTCGACGGGGCCTCGCCGGCCCAGGGGTCGGTCATCTTCATCCAGCGAATGCCGCGGAAACCCTGTCGGCGGGCTATCTGGCGGGCTACGGGGTAGGCCACGTCGTTATACCAGTCGAGCACCGTGGCCACGGTCTGCGGCCGGTTCCACAGGGCGAAGTCGACCATGTGCCACCAGGTCATTTCCAAGTGCGGGCGGCCGAACCATGAGTTGTAGGTCAGCCCGGTCTCCTGCGGAGGCAGACTATTGGCGCAGTTCACCTGCGTCAGGTATTGCGAGAGGACGACGCGGCGCTCCAGTTCGCGGGCGCGCGGGTCGGTGCACTGGCTGAAGTCGACGATGGCGCCCTCCTGCCACCAGCGGTTCCACGAGCGCATGACGGCGCGGAGCTGCTCGTCGAAGACGAGGGCGGGGACAGCGGCACCGCCGCTGTACAGCGAACTGTAGGCGGCTTTGAAGGCGAGGATGTCGGCGGTGGTCGTCAGTTCGAAGTGGTGGGGGGCGCGCTCGCTGATGGTGGCATCGCCCTGCCAGGTGAGGGTCAGGTAGTAGCGGGTGGAGTCGAGCTGGTGCTCGATGACGGCGCCGTTGCTGCCCTTGGCAAGTATGCGGCTGGTGTGGCGCTCGGGCTTGGTGAAGTCGGCGGCGGCGTCGGCATGCTTGCCGGTGGGGTAGGGCAGGCGGATGGCGACGCTGGCGCGGCCGTCGCTGAGCATGGGCGTCTTGATGCGGTAGATGACGGCATCCTCGTTCTGCAGGGCGGCGGTGGTGACGTCGACGGGCGTGCCGTCGGCGCGGAAGCTGCTCTCGATGACGCCGTCGTAGAGCTTCAGCTCCTGGCGGATGGCGCTGAGGTCGTTCAGCGCCACCTTCTCGCCGCCGGCGGTCTTCATCTCCAAGCCGATGGCGCCGAGGTTCAGACGGTGGGGGTTCACGCGGAAATACTGTGTAGCCTGAACATTGCGCTCAGTCACTCCCCCTCGGGGGGAGCTGGAGGGGGCTTTATACTCCACGGCGTAGACCTCGGGGTGGCCGTGGCCCAGGTCGAACGTCTTCTCGCTCTCCTGGGCGGTCAGGCCGGCGGTGTTTTCGAACTTATGCCATCCCCAGTCGGACATGGCTGTCAGAGGCACACCTGCCTCATAATCAAAAGGGAACGACTGCAGGCCGGTGACGTCGACCGTCGTTGCAAAGTGTCCGTTGCCCACGGTCAGCGAGGCCAGCGTGTTGGCCTCGGTGCTGACGGGGTTGTTGCGTGTGACGACGGCCTGGCGGTTAATCTCGGCCGTGGTGTTGCTGGTGTCGTAGCCCAGCATCTCCATCTCGAGGCTGGCCCAGATGAAGGGGCCGAGGCCCTTGGCGTCGTTGTCGCGTATCTTCTCAGAGAGGTAGTAGTCGTAGCTGCCGTCGCGCCGGCGGTTCTCCTTGACCGTACCCTTTGGGTTGACCTTCTTCATGGCGGCTATCACCTCGTCGGTGGCAGCCGGGCCGAGTCCGGCCACCGAGCAGCAGTTGGTCAGCGAGATGGTCTTGTCCTGGTTCACGCGGATGAAGTTGTTGATCATGCCCCGGTAGGCACGGATGCCGGCGTCGCGGTACTTGGTGCCGACGTAGCCCTTGCGATAGGCTTTCAGTAATGCGTAAGTGAACATGGCTGAACAGGTGGATTCCAGATAGTTACCTTCGCGGCCCGGCGAGTCCATCACCTGGTACCAGGTGCCTGTCTGCTTGTCCTGCCACTTCAGGATGGCGTCGAAGTCGCGGCGCAGCAGGTCGATGACCTCCGAGCGGCGGCTGTAGGTCTCGGGCAGAGCGTCGAGCACCTCGACGAGGGCCATCGTGTACCAGCCCTGGGCGCGGCCCCAGCAGTGCTGCGAGAGTCCCGTCGTCGGGTCGGCCCAGAAGGCCTTGCGCGTCTCGTCGTAGGCGTGGCGGTTCAGGCCCGTCTTCGGGTCGAGGGTACGCTCGTAGGTCACCTTCAGCTGGTCTACGGCGTCGTCGTAGATCTTGGTGGCGTTCTTCTTGTCGGTGATGGGGGCGGTCAGGCAGCGGTAGGGCAGGCCCATGAAGATGCCGTCGAGCCACACCTGGTAGGCGTAGATGGCTTTGTGCCAGTACACACGGTCGGCCTTCGTGCGGGGCTGCTGCTGCAGCTGGCGCATCATGGTCTGCATGGCCTTCAGGTTCTTGGCCTCGGGCCACTGCTGGTACATACGCGTGACGAAGTGTCCGGTGCGGATGTTGTCGAGGTTGTAGTCGAGGATGTCGTAGCCGCGGATGTCGCCCCGCTGGTTGATCATCGTGTCGGTGTACTCCTGGCAGTAGCGGCGTATGTCCTCGCCGCCGTAGCGCAGGTAGGTGTCGAGCATGCCCTCGAGCTCGATGCCCATGACGTAGCTCCACTTGGGCTTGGTCGAGAAGTCGAGGAGGTAGGAGCGGGGCACGCGCTTCATCTCAGAGTAGGTCATCCACTCAGAGTAGTGCTTGTAGGGCATCTCCGTGAGGCAGAGCGAGCCGTTGCAGAGGTAGTTGTCGTAGCTGATGTTGCGCGTCTGGCCGGTGATCTTGTTGCCCTGGGCCACGCCGTTGAATTGGCAGTTCTTGACCTTCACGTCGTAGACGTTGCAGACGGTGTCGAGTCCGATGACGAGCACGCCGTACTTCGACTTCTGGCTCGTGACGTTCTCCATGTAGATGTCGCGCACGGTGGGGTTGAAGCCCCGGCAGCAGACCTCGTTGTGCTCGTAGTCGAGGTTGATCTTCAGCACGGCCTCCTTGCACTGGCCCACCTTGATGTCGCGCATGTTGATGTTCTCGATGATGCCGCCTCGGCAGGAGTTTGTCTTGATGCGCAGCACGCGCTCCAGGTTGGGCGAGTCCATCACGCAGTCGTGGGCGAAGACGTTCTGGCAGCCGCCCGAAATCTCGGAGCCTACGACGACGCCGCCGTGGCCGTTCTTCATCTCGCAGCGGCGCACGATGATGTTCTTCGAGGGCATGTTGCGCTCACGGCCGTCGCGGTTGCGCCCGCTCTTGATGGCGATGCAGTCGTCGCCGGTGTTGAAGAAGCAGTCCTCTATCAGCACGCGGTCGCAGCACTCGGGGTCGCAGCCGTCGCCGTTGGGGCCGTCGTTGATCATCTTCACGCGGCGCACGGTGATGTCGGTGGAGTGAAGGGGGTGGATGACCCAGAAGGGCGAGCGCAGCAGCGTGACATCCTCGAGCAGGATGCGCTCGCACTTGTTGAACGAGACGAGCTGCGGGCGCAGGCCGTCCTTCGGGCCGAACACGCGCTCGGGCGAGCGCTGGCCCTGCTCGTTGTACATCGGTATGCCGTCCTCGCCGTTCTTCAGCAGGCGCGGGCGGGCCTCGGTCTTCTGGCTGACGGTGCCCTCCTTCCAGCCGTAACGGGGCGAGCCGCACCAGGGCCACCACGTGTCGTTAGAGCCGCCGCCGTCGATGGTGCCGCGGCCCGTGATGGCGATGTCGTGGGCCTTGAAGGCATAGACGCAGGGCGAGAGGTTGAAGCACTCCAGACCCTCCCACGACGTCTCGACGATGGGGTAGAGCTCGGGCTGGAAGACGAACTCGAGCACGGCGCCCTCCTCGACACAGAGGTTGACGCCCGACTTCAACTCGATGGCTGCCGTGAGGAACTTCTGTCCGGCGGGCACGACGACGCGGCCGCCGCCCTTCTTCGAGCAGCGGTCAATGGCCTTCTGGATGGCCTTCTGGTTAACGGCTGCCGTAGCGTCGGGCTTGGCGCCGAACTTGGTGATGGGGTAGTCCTTGCCGCTGATTTGTGGCTGGCGGATGCTCTGCTCAATCTGCTTGTACAGTGCCTCGTCCCAGCTGTCGGCATGGCTGAGCATGGGGAAGAGCAGGCAGAGGAGCATCAGTTGTAGTAACTTTTTCATGTCTAAATGCGATTAGTTCGTAGTTTCGTGCAAAGATAAGGAAAAAGCACGAGACTACGAACTAATTAAGTTTTTTTATCACGTAATCGTTTTAGTGGGCCAGGGCTTCGAAGAGCCGGTCGAGCGCCTGGTCGGCGTCGCCGCCGGCCTCGTCGAGCAGGGTGACGAACTTCGAACCGATGATGGCTCCGGCGGCGTTGTCCTGGGCGGCCTTCAGCGTCTGGGCGTTGCTGATGCCGAAGCCGATCATGCGCGGATTGCGCAGCTGCATCTGGTCGATGCGGCGGAAGTACTCCTGCTTCTGCTCGTCGAACGAGCGCTGGGCCCCGGTGATGGCGGCCGACGAGACCATGTAGATGAAGCCGTCGGTGTGCTGGTCGATGAAGCGTATGCGCTCCTCGCTCGTCTCGGGCGTGATGAGCATGATGACGCGCAGGTCGTACTTGTCGGCGGCGGGCTTCACGGTGCTGAGGTAGTCGCTGAAGGGCAGGTCGGGAATGATCATGCCCGAGACGCCGCTCTCGGTGCATGACTGGCAGAACCGCTCGATGCCGTAGTGCAGGATGGGGTTGAGGTAGCCCATCAGTATCAGCGGGATGTTCACTTCGTCCTTAATGGCCTTCAGCTGCTCGAAAAGCAGCTTCACGCTCATGCCGTTCCTGAGGGCCTTCGTGGCGGCCGTCTGTATGACGGGGCCGTCGGCCAGAGGGTCGCTGAAGGGTATGCCCACCTCGACGAAGTCGATGCCCCGCCGCTCCATCGTCTTGATGACCTGGCCGGTGGCGTCGAGGGCCGGCGTGCCGGCGCAGAAGTACAGGCTCAGCAGCTTGCGGTCGCCCCGGTCTGAAAAAACTTGGTTTATCTTGTTCATAGTTGTTCTAAGAATTGTTTGAGTTTGGTGATGTCTTTAACGCCCGGCTCGGTCTCGAAGCGCGAGTTGAGGTCGATGCCGATGCACTTGGGGTGATGGAAGTCGCTGACGCGCGCAGCGTCGTCGGGACCGATGCCGCCGCTCAGCAGGAACGGCACGTCGCCGTCGTAGGCGTCGAGCACCGACCAGTCGAACTGGCTGCCGCTGCCGCCCACCGTCGGGCACTTCGTGTCGAAGAGGAAGTAGTCGACGCAGTCGGCATAGTCCTTGTATGCTGCAATATCATTGCGGCTTTCAACGCTGATGGCCTTGATGAACTGTATGCCGGGCCGGATGTCGGGGTCGAGCGTGTGGCGCAGGTTGCGTATGAGTGTCGGCGTCTCGTGGCCGTGCAGCTGGACGAGGTCGAGCTTATAGTTCACCACCCGGGTGATGATGTTCTGGGCCATTTCGTCGACGAAGACGCCCACCCTGCGAGGTGAGAGATGAGAGGTGAGAGGTGAGAGACTGCTCCTGTCGGGGATAATCCCGGCGTGGGTGGGAATCATCGTCACGTTTCGCGGCGACTTGTCCCAGAATATCATACCAATCCAGTTGACTCCTAACTCAGCGACCTGGCGGATGTTCTCGCCCTCGCGCATACCACAAACTTTAATGATCATATCTGTTCTATAAATTGTTTTAACGTCTTTCCTGGGTCGGGCTCGCGCATGAACGTCTCGCCGATGAGAAATCCACGGAAGCCGGCCTGGCGCAGCTGGCGGATGGTCTCGGGGCGCGAGATGCCGCTCTCGCTGACCTTCACCGCGTCCTTGGGCAGACGCTCGGCCAGCCGGAACGAGTTCTCGACATCGGTGACGAATGAGCCCAGGTTGCGGTTGTTGATACCGTAGACGTCGGGCTGCAGTTCGCAGTAGTCCAGCTCGCTCTCGCTGTGCATCTCGAGCAGCACCTCAAGGCCCAGCTCGTGGGCCTTGAGCATGAGTGCCCGCAGCTTCTCCTTCGTGAGACAGGCCGCGATGAGCAGCACCGCCGACGCTCCTGAGAGCAACGCCTCGTAGAGCTGGAGCTCGTCGATGACGAAGTTCTTGTAGAGCACGGGGATGGTGACTCCCGACTGCCGCGCCTCAACTATAAAACGGTCGTGACCGCCGAAATATTGTTTGTCGGTCAAAATACTGATGGCGGCGGCGCCGTTCTGCTGGTAACTGAGGGGTATCTCCGTGGCGCGGCCCTCCTCCTTGATCCAGCCCTTCGACGGCGAGCGGCGCTTGAACTCGGCGATGATGCCCGTCGGGCTGGCGAGCAGGGCCTCGCGGAGCGACGGCTTCTTCCGGCGCATCAGCTCCAGTTCCTCGCGCTTGTGCGCCACAATCTCTTGCAATACGTCTTTAGCCATATAAATTCGTATTTAAGTTCCGGGATTCTATTATTCGTATAATTCGTATAATCCGTAGTAGAACGATCAGCTGTTCAGCTCGACAAACTTCGTGAACGTGCGCAGGGCACTGCCGCTGTCAATCGACTCGCGGGCAATGGCTATACACTCCTCGATGGGCTTCTGGCCGCGCTCGAGCACCTGGATGCCGAAGGCAGCGTTGGCCAGGACGATGTTCTTCTGGGCCTCGAGGGCACGGTTCTCGAGCACGGCGTCGAAGATTTCCTTGGCCTCCTGCTCGGTGGCTCCGGCGACGAGCTCCTCGGGCTTGGCCGGGGCGAAGCCCAGTTCGGCGGGCGTGAAGATGCGCTCGTAGTGGTTGGTGGTCACCTTGAAGTCGCCCGTCAGCGAAATCTCGTCATAGCCGTCGATGCTGTTGACGATGCCGTAGTCGATGCCCAAGCGCTGGTAGACCTGGTGGTAGAGCCGCATCTGGTCGAGATTGGCCACGCCCAGCAGCTGGCAGCTGGGCTGGCTTGGGTTGACCAGCGGTCCCAGGAGGTTGAAGATGGTGGGAAACTGCAGGGCCTTGCGGATGGGCCCCACGAACTTCATGGCGCGGGCGAAGAGCTGGGCGTGCAGATAGACGATGCCGCACTCGTCGAGACAGCGGTTCAGCTTGTCGATGTCGTCGGTGAAGACGACGCCGTGCTGGGCGATGACGTTCGATGCCCCCGAGGTCGACGTGGCGGCGTAGTTGCCGTGCTTGGCCACCTTATAGCCAGCGCCGGCGATGACGAAGCAGCTGGTGGTCGAGATGTTAAAGGTGTTCTTGCGGTCGCCACCGGTGCCGACGACGTCGATATAGCGGTCGCAGTCGAGGGGCACGGGTACGCCCGTCTCGAGTATGCCGTCGCGGAACCCGAGCAGCTCGTCGACCGTCACGCCGCGCATCTGCAGTGCCGTCAGCAGTGCGGTGATTTGCTCCGTCGGGTAGTCGCTGTGGGTGATGCCGACGAGAATCTGTTTCATTTCCTCACGAGAGAGCTCCTCGTGGTTGAGCATCCTGTTGAGGATGTCTTTCATTGTCTGTGCCATATTGTTTGTTTTGTGTTAATTGTTTGGTGTGGAGTGTTACTGGTAGAGCCAGTTCTGCAGCATCTTCTTGCCGTCGGGGGTGAGCACGCTCTCGGGGTGGAACTGTATGCCGCGGACGTTTAGCTCGCGGTGGCGCAGCGCCATGATCTGGCCTTCGTCGCTGGTGGCCGTCACTTCAAGGCACGTGGGCAGTGCTACGCGCGAGACCACCCACGAGTGGTAGCGGCCGACGGTGATGTCGCGGTCGAGACCGTAGAAGATGGGGTCGTCGCTCACGATGTGGCAGGGCGTGGCCACGCCGTGGAACACGTCGCTCAGGTTCTCAAGCCGGGCGCCGAAGACCTCGCCGATGGCCTGGTGGCCCAGGCAGACGCCGAGGATGGGCTTGCGGCCGGCGTAGGTGCGGATGACGTCGAGCAGCAGGCCGGCCTCCGAGGGGATGCCCGGGCCTGGCGAGAGGATGATCTTGCTAAACTGCTGCAGCTGTTCAAGCTCGAACTGGTCGTTGCGCAGAACGGTGACCTCTGCGCCTAACTCCTTGACCAGATGACTCAGGTTGTAGGTAAACGAGTCGTAGTTGTCGATGATTACTATCTTCATAATTCGTGTTGTTCGTGTTAGTCGTGGTCTACATCTTTTCTGCCATGAGAATGGCGCGGCGCAGCGCACCGAGTTTATTGTTCACTTCCTGCAGCTCGTATTCCTCGTTGCTCTTGGCCACGATGCCGCCGCCGGCCTGGAACCACAGTTCGCCACCCCGCGAGACGAACGTGCGGATGGTGATGGCCTGGTTGAGCGAACCGTCGAGCCCGATGACGCCGATGCAGCCGCCGTAGGCGCCGCGGTTGTGGGGCTCGTACGCCGAGATGAGCTGCATGGCCCGCACCTTCGGCGCTCCTGAGAGCGTGCCGGCGGGGAAGGTGTCGATAAACGCCTTGATGGGGTCGGCACCCTCGTCGAGCTCGCCGCTGACGCGCGAGACGAGGTGGATGACGTGCGAGTAGTACTGTATGTCCTTGTAGTAGTCGACCTTCACGTCGTGGCAGTTGCGGCTCAGATCGTTGCGGGCCAGGTCGACCAGCATGACGTGCTCGGCATTCTCCTTCGGGTCGTTACGCAGGAACTCCGCTCCGCGGCGGTCGGCGTCGGCGTCGCCCGTGCGCTTCGTCGTACCGGCAATGGGGTCGATGTAGGCTTTGCGTCCTTCAATGCGGCAGTGCGTCTCGGGACTTGAGCCGAAGATGCGGAAGCCGCCGAAGTCGAAGTAGAAGAGGTAGGGCGAGGGGTTGATGCTGCGCAGCGTGCGGTAGAGCTTGAAGTCGTCGCCCTCGTAGTGCTGGATGAAGCGGCGCGAGAGCACGATCTGGAACACGTCGCCGCGCAGGCAGTGCTGTATGCCGCGGCGGATGTTGGCCTTGTGCTCATCGTCGGTCAGCGTCGAGCTGACGTCGCCGACGGCTTGGAAGCCGAACTCGCGGACGTTGCCGCGTTTCATGGCCTTCAGTACGCTGTCGATGTCGTCGGCGTCGCCCATCGTCACCACCTTCAGCGTGTTGTTATGGTGGTCGAAGACGATGACCACCTTATATAATATATAGAGCAGGTCGGGGGCGTCGTTCTTCTGCTGCGTCTCGTCCTTCACGTCGATGTCCTCGAAGTAGCGCACGGCGTTGAAGCTGGTGTAGCCGAACAGTCCGCAGACCGAGGCATCGTCGCCCGTCACCTCAATCCTGTCGATAAGGGCGTGGATGGCTTCGGCAGAGCCGAAGTCGGCGGCGAGCTGGCGCTCCAGCGTCGTCCCGTCGGGATAGTTGACGGTTACGGTGCCGTGCCCGATGGCCACGCTGGCCATGGGACTGATGCCGATGAACGAGCGCGAGCTGGCTGCGTCGTGGTAGTCGGCGCACTCCATCAGTGCCGACTGAGGGTAGAGGTCGCGCAGCCGCATGTAGACGCCGACCGGGGTGTAGAGGTCGGCCAGGATGGTCTGCGACACGGTGGTGAAGGCCCACCCCTTGCCCCTCCCCAAGGGAGGGGTATAGTTAGTCTTGTTACTGTTTGTTTCCATATTGTTGCTGTTGATAAATGCCGTTCTTAATAACTATATAAGCTCCCCTCCCTTGGGGAGGGGCTGGGGGTGGGCTTCCCCTCCCTTGGGGAGGGGTCGGGGG
>CAMOKH010000002.1 GCA_946617675.1 uncultured Prevotellaceae bacterium
CCGGCGAGCCGCAGTATGCCTTCGGCTACGGCCTGAGCTACACGACGTTCAGCGTGGGCCAGGGCAAGCTGTCGGCCAAGTCGATGAAGAAGAACGGCAAGGTGACCGTCACCGTGCCCGTGACCAATACCGGCAAGCGCGAAGGCACGGAGACCGTCCAGGTCTACGTGAAGCGTCTCGGCGACGAGGGTGCGCCCATCAAGGCCCTGAAGGGCTTCCAGAAGCTCAGCCTCAAGCCCGGCGAGACCAAGACGGCCACCATCGCCCTCGACGGCGAGGCCTTCGAGTACTACGACGAGGCCATCGACGAGCTGAGCGTGAAGCCCGGACAATACAAAATCCTCTACGGAACGTCGTCGCTCGACAAGGACTTGAAGAGCTTCGACTTCACAGTAAAATAAGTATTTAGGAAAAAGATGTTATCTGCACTCCTGTCAGCAGTTTTGGCCATCAACGAGCTGATGGCCGCCAATGCGGGCGAAGCCATGAGCCCCGCCATCAATTTCGACAGCTGGATTGAGCTGTATAACCCCTCCGACCAGGCAGTCAGCCTGGCCGGAATGTATCTGAGTGACGACCCAGACAACCTGAAGCGCTGGCAGTTGCCGGCCGACATCGGTGAGGTGCCCGCCAAGGGCTTCAAGGTTGTCTGGCTCGGCTCCGACGAGATTCGCGCCGACCAGGCTCCCTTCAAGCTCAACTGCGACGGCGGCACCATCATCCTGAGCGACGGCAGTGGCAACATCATTGCCAGTCAGACCTACCCCGAGGCCCTCAGCCACACCGCCTGGGCCCGCAAGACCGACGGCGGCGACGAGTGGGGATGGACGGCCGACTGTACGCCCGGGGCTACAAACGCCACGGCGAAGTTCGCCGAGAAGCGGTTGGATGCTCCCAAGGTCAGTCAAGACAGCAAGCTGTTCACCGGCTCACTCAATGTCAAAGTCGAAATCCCGGAGGGATGCCGGCTGATGTACACCCTGGACGGCAGTTTGCCGAAGGCACCCGTGGAAGGCGAGGTGGTGGTACCCTGGCAGCAACAAGTCAAGAACGGCAACTGCGAAGGCACTGACGTCAGCTGTCTGCAATACAAGAACGGCGAGAGCAACAGTATCGTCAAGCGAATAACCGCCGGTGTCGGCACTGACGACTCCCGTGGCATCAAGGTTCATGCCGTCGCCAATGCCAGCAAGGCTTCACAGACGCAGTTCTATGTCTACACCCCCGACTTCACGTGGAAGACAGACGTGCGTTACCGTTTCCGTATGAAAGTGCGTGCCGACAAGGCTGCCAAGATCAAGGCTTATGCCCAGAAGAAGCCCGGCGAGGACATCGTCATACAGGAATGGGGCTGGGGCGGAGGCTCATCTACGCCGGTTACCATGCTGAAAGGCACCTACAACGTCACCACGGAGTGGACCGAAATCGTATGCGAGGATGTGATTACCTACGAACAGTCCGGGGAACAGTATGACTGGTGGGGCGGCGGAACCTCTTATGCGCTGAAGTGTATTGCCTTTAACCTGAACGAGGACAGTAAACTGGAAAACAACTACTACTTCGACGACATCTCGTGGGAGTCGCTCCCCGAGGGCTATGGCGAGGAGCCTACAAAGGAGAGCATGGACGGCGTCTTCGACTTCTCGTGGACCACTAATCTCACCGTCCGTCTCTACCAGGATGGCTACCTGCCCAGCGTGCCCGTCACCCGCTCCTATATCCAGACCTCTAACAAGTACACGCTGCCCATTATCTCAATCGTGGGCGACCAGCGCTACTTCACCGACCCGAAGATCGGCTTCGACTGCGACGGCGACGGCACCAACGGCAAGACCGGCAACGGCCAGGACTGGCCGCGCAACTACAACATGGACTGGGACCGCCCCGTCAACTTCAGCTATCTCAGCCCCGACGGCGAGATGCTCTTCAATCAGGATGTCAACATCAGCGTCTCGGGCGGCTGGACGCGCTCTCAGCGCTTCCGCTCGTTCAAGCTGAAGTCCAACAAGATCTTCGACGGGCAGAACCGGTTTGACTACCCCTTCTTCCCACAGAAGCCCTACATCCGCAGCAAGGTGCTGCTCGTCCGCAACGGCGGCAACGACATCTGGACCCACAACGCCCGCTTCATGGACCCCGCACTGGAGACCATCATCCAGCGCTCGGGACTGGACGTCGACGTGCAGTCCTACGTCCCCGTCGTCGAGTATGTCAACGGCGAGCTGCGCGGCGTGCTGAACCTCCGCGAGCCTAACAACGACAAGTTTGCCTACGCCAACTGGGGCTACGACGACGAGGAGCTCGACGCCTTCGAGAACATGGTCATCAAGAACGGCGACGACGCGGCCCTCAACCGCATCTTCGAGCTGGGCCGCAACTGTGCCGACGACGCTGCCTACGAGGAGCTGAAGTCGCTGCTCGACATCGACGAGTTCACCAACTACATGGCCGTCACCATGTTCCTCGACAATGACGACTGGCCCAACAACAACGTCAAGGCCTACCGCAGCCGGCTCGACGGCCGCTACCGCTTCGTCAGCTTCGACCTCGACTACGCCTTCGCTCTGCGCAACTTCAACAATGACGGCGACGACCCCTTCGCCTACTTCCTACGCTTCAAGGACGCCACCCAGGTCTACGGCGAGGGCAACGTCAACCGCGAAATCGTGCGCCTGCTGCTCAACCTCATGGGCCGCGACGACTACCGCCGCAAGTTCATCGACACGTTCTGCATCGTCGCCGGCAGCGTCTTCGAGCCGACACGTGCCGGCAATATCGTCGACGAGCTGCTGGCCGTCGTACAGCCCATGTGCCAGCTCATGCGCCAGCAGGGCATCAACGACGGCTCCGAGCCTAACCGCGCCGCCAACACTATCAAGAATAAATTGAAGGGACGCTCGAAGAAGATGGCTGGCCACCTGAAGAACTTCTCATACGCCCAGCTCAGCACCACGGCCCAGGCCGTCACACTGACCGCCGACACCGAGGGCGCCACCCTCTTCATCAACGGTCTGGAAGTGCCCTACGCCGACTTCAACGGCCACCTCTTCGCCCCCGTCCAGCTCACGGCCAAGGCGCCCGCCGGCTACCGCTTCGCAGGATGGAAGAAGGGCGGCGCGCCCTACTCCACCGAAGCCACCGTCAGCCTGCCCGCCGGTGCCACCGTCGCCCTGACCGCCACCTTCACCCCGCTCACCGGAGCCGACAACCAGGTACCGCCCGTGCGCATCAATGAGGTGAGCGCCCAGAACGGCATCTACGTCAACGAATACTTCAAGCGCAACGACTGGGTAGAGCTCTACAACACCACCGACGACCCCGTCGACGTCGAGGGCATGTACTTGACCGACAACCCCGAGAAGCCGACGAAGTATCAGATCAGCAAGGAGTCGACCAGCGCCAACACCGTCATCCCGCCTCACGGCTACCTCATCATCTGGTGCGATAAGCTGGAGACCCGCGACCAGCTGCACGCCCCGTTCAAGCTCGCTGCCGAGGGCGACGAGCTCCAGCTGACGGCCGCCGACGAGTCGTGGACCGACCGCTTCGTCTACGCCGAGATGAAGGCCGACCAGACCGCCGCCCGCTACCCCGACGGTGCCGACGAGGTCTACACGATAAACCTTCCCACCATCGCCCGCGCCAACCTCACGTCGAGCTACGCCGAAGCCGTGGCCCAGCCCGTGCAGACAGGCATCAGCGACATTATGGCCCGCCAAGCCGACACCTCCCCGGTCTACAACCTGAAGGGTCAGGTCGTGCAGGGCGCGCTGTCGCCCGGTGTCTACATCAAGAACGGGCGTAAGTACATCAAGCGGTGACACGGTTTATTTGCAGGTCTCGAAAAGATTTCGTACCTTTGCAGCCGGAATGCTGCATAGGGTCTGTTTCCTGCTTTTCGCCATTGTCCTGTTAGCGGG
>CAMOKH010000003.1 GCA_946617675.1 uncultured Prevotellaceae bacterium
CTCGACCGCAAGGCGCTCATCATCTCCGAGGTGGACCGCGGCACCATCGACGTCAGCGTCTCGGCCACGGGGCGCATCGTGCCCGCCTTCGAGGAGGTCATTGTGTCGCCCATCAGCACCCAGATCCTCGAGGTCTACGCCCACAGCGGCGACAGCGTCGACGCAGGTACGCCCCTGTGCCGACTGGATCTCCAGTCGGCCGAGACCGACTACGCCAAGGCCCTCGACGAGCGCGAGATACGCCAGCAGCAGACGGCCCAGCTCCGCGCCAACGTCGAGACCCAGCTCGCCGACCGCCGTATGCAGATAGAGGTGGAGGAGATGAAACTCTCGCAGCTCGAGGCCCAGCTGCGCAACGAGCTCTACCTCGACAGCCTCGGCAGCGGTACCCGCGACCGTGTGCGCCAGGCCGAGACCACCCTGCGCACCGCCCAGCTGCAACTGCAGCAGTTGCGCCAGCAGTACCGCAACGAGCAGCGCGTGCGCCAGGCCGACCTGCGTATGCAGCAGCTGCAGAACGGCATCTTCGACAAGGGCCTCGACGAGAAGCGTCGCACGCTCGACGACGCGAAGATCCGCTCACCGCGCCGCGCCACGCTGACCTACATCAACAGCGAGGTGGGTAGCACCATCGGCGCAGGCCAGAAGATTGCCGTCGTCAGCGACCTCTCGCACTTCAAGGCCGAGTGTGAAATCTCCGACAGCCACAGCGAGCGCGTCCGCGTCGGCGGTCAGGTCATCCTGCGCATCGGCAAGGAGCGCCTCCCGGGCATCATCAACACCGTCACGCCGCTGAGCCAGAGCGGTGCCATCACCTTCACCGTCGTGCCCGACGACATGAGCCATCCGCGCCTGCGCTCCGGCCTCAGAACGGAAGTCTTCGTCATCACCAGCATCAAGGACGACGTGCTCCGCATCCGCAACGGCTCGTTCTACAGCGGTCCTGGCGACTACACCTTATTTATATTAGACGGCGACGTACTCCACCCCCGCCAGGTGCGCCTCGGCGAGTGTAACTACGACTACATCGAGGTCATCAGCGGCCTGGAATCTGGCGAGCGGGTCATCGTCAGCGACATGACGAAGTACAAAGGCAAGGAGAAACTGAAGGTGAATTAGGATAATTTAACGCTCGTAGAGTTAATATCTCCGCAATTTCATCGTATATAATAAATAGAGTAAAGCAATCAACAAAATGCACATGAGACAAAGCATCATCACCCTATTCCCGACGCTCTTGCGTCCCTGTCGGTTGCAAGCGCTTCGCGATTACTTGCGTCCCTGTCGGTTGCAAGCGCTTCGCGATTACCGTCGCCTACCCGTAGCCTTTCTGCTCTTGCTCACCGCTGTCAACGGGTGGGCACAGAAGGTATGGACCGCCCCCGGCTATCGTAACGAACCGCACGGATTCCAGTTTGATGTCAACGAGGTGGAGTTCCGGCCTGACGAGACGGTGCTGCACATCACCGTCAGGAACCGCCCTAACGCCAAGTTCTCCTTCGGGAAGTGCACCGTACTGAAGACCGAGGATGGGCAGTCGTACACCATCACCAGCGCGAAGAAGACACGCGACGGCGAGACAGACCTTGCACTTGACACGCATATACCCATTCCCGTATCTGGCAAGACCGACGTGGCCCTGCACTTCCAGCCGTTGCCCCAGGACGTCAGGCAGTTCGACCTTGTAGAAGGTTACGCCCGCAACTTCTTTAAGATATGGGACATCACCGACCCTGCCTACAAGCAGCAGGCGTCGCTCTTTGGCAGCAGTTGGCGCAACGTGGAGACGGGCGAATGGGTTATCAGTCTCTTCAATGACAATGCCATATATAATAATAAGGTGTGGCAGTATGGCAAGAAGGCGGACAAGAAGCTGGTGCTGTCTTCTGGAAATGAAAAGATAGCCGTCTCTGTCGGCAAGGAGAAAGACGGCAAGCGCACGTTCAATATCGGCGGCAAGAAGCTGACGCTCTCTGCCATTACCACCGACGCTATCAGCGACTACCCTGTGGCCGACAGCACTGCCTTCAGCGCCGAGCTGAAAGAGGGCAACGCCATTGTGAGCGGTTGGCTGAGGTTCCCCAAGGAGATGCTGCAAAACAGTTTGACCATCGAGGCTACATACGGCAACATCGCCACCGACGACTATGCACACGTCTCTACCCCCGTTGACTCTCTCGGCCGGTTCGAGTTGAGTGTGCCGCTGGTTGGCACACAGGGAGCCTCCCTGATTATACGGACCAGAGAGAATGAGATGGTTGACGGTGTCGGCGTCGTACTGACGCCAGGCGAGAAGTATTTCATGCTGAAAGACTTCAAATCGTCGCAGACGCTCTTTATGGGCGACGACGCCCGACTGCAGAATGAGCTACAGACAGATGGTCCTGGCATGGACAATGTCGGCTTTCTCGACAACCCGGTGAGCGATGACTCCGTAAGCGTCATGGCTCAGCAGTGGATACACAGCTATGAGCGATGCTTGGCAAAGACCAAGGACTTCCTGGCTCAGCACCCCAACCTGAGCAAGCGTTTTCGTGACTTTATCCGCGAGAGCCAGCGCATCGATGTATGCCGTTATATACTGATAATGCACTATGAAACCTATAGTCGCCTATTGCCAACCAACATCATGCAGTGGGTAGAAGAGCACTCGGCTGTCGATACTTCACTGCCCGTCAACCTCATTAGCGGACTGGCATCGATGCTGAGATACAAGCGCGAGTGCTATACTTGGGCCGACCCACGAATCAATGTGCTGTGGAGAAGGGCCTCTGCCCTGCCTTGGCTTGAATCGAAAGGTATGCTTCGTCTCAGCGACGAGGACCATGTCGCCATCAGCCAGGTTGAGCAGATGAACAGGGAGTTCTTCGCTCTTTATACCCGGATAAAAGACCGCAGCGTGCTCAATGACTCCATCAGTGGTGTTGCGGAGAAATATCTTGAGTATGTCGATGCGGTTAATGAAATCCAAGAGAGTGCTGACTACCAGAAGGCACTGAACACACTGTGCATTGGCGGTGAGCAGGGTTTTGCCAATGCCATCATCGACTCGCTTTGCACCGACCCGCTCGTGGGCAGCATCTACCATGCGCAGATACTCAACGAGTATATTGACCATGAGAGATGTGCGCTACCGGAGGAGCTGGAGCCTTACATCGCACTCATCAAGGAGCCTTACTTCAGGAAAGTCATTACTGATAAGAATGAGTACTTTAAGCGGTTGATGAGTGAAAAGCAGGAGGCAGTGAATGCGGTGATTCATCCGTCATCGGATGTAGAGGGACTGACCGACGGCAAGGCTATCCTCGACAAGATCATCGAGCCCTATCGGGGTAAGATTGTGTATCTTGACATCTGGGGCACGTGGTGCTCTCCATGCAAGCGCAAGTTGAGCGAGTCGCACAAGCTCAAGGCCGAACTTGAGGGGTACGACATCGTGTATCTCTACTTAGCCAACCGTTCGCCTGAAAAGTCGTGGAAGAATGTCATCGCCGAGTACAATCTCACGGAGCCTAATTGCGTTCACTATAATCTGCCATCTGACCAGCAGCATGCCGTTGAGCAGTACGTGGGGCTGACCGGCTATCCCACCTACCGCCTTTTCGACAAGCAAGGCCGTATGCATCACCTCAACTGGCTCGACGACGAAAACCTGGCGGAGTTCAAGAAGAAACTTGATGCAATGTGATCTCTCCTTGATTGATGCGTATATAATAGTGATGAAACAGCAAGACGAGAAAGACCAGCAGATTATAGACCGGGTGCTACACGACGGTCAGCAGGCGGACTATGCTCTGTTGGTTGACTGCTACAGGGCGCGGCTCTTCGCCTTCGTTGCTACGATGGTGACATGCCGCGAAGATGCCGAGGAACTGGCACAGGACTGCTTCGTGAAAGCATACGCACGGTTGGCACAGTATGACTCGCAGGCAGGCAAGTTCTATACATGGCTTCGCTGTATCGCCTATCGGCTTTGTCTTGACCATATACACCGGCATCCTGGCGTATGGTTTGAAACTGACGAACAAACGCTACAGGCCATCCCAGACGACGAGGCCGACAGCGTGCTGGATACGGACGATGACCAGCGCATACGGTTGCTCATTGAGGCCATCCACCGACTGCCGCCCACGGAGCGCCTGCTCGTACAGCAGCATTACTTTGAGCAGCAGCCACTCACCGTCATAGCCGAAGTCACCGACACTGATGCCGGCACGCTGGCCACCCGTCTGCATCGTATTCGCAAGAAACTCTATCAATACATCAAAACGAGAGAACATGGAAAATAAGAAATACAGCAAGCTGAAAGCAGCCTTTGAGGCTACGCAGCCACAAGCACCCACAGACTTTACTGAGCGGGTGATGAAACGGATAAAGGAACAGCCGTCAGCTTTTCAGTCGAAACGCCGTTGGGTGTGGTTGTATCCAACCATAGCTGCCATTGCCGCCAGTGTACTGCTGTTGCTGACACTGCATCGTAATGATAATCACGTAGATCCGAAACAAGTGCAGCCAGTGGTAATGCAGCAGACGGAGCAAAAGGACAGTTCGTTAAAAGCTGAAATAAAGGAACTGAAGCCGATGATTGCCCAGGAGAAGCCTGCTACGGATAAAACCAGAGCAACCATTTTTCGCATTCGCTCAACAACACGTCAGCGTCGCACAGCAACAGTCGTTGCTCATAAGGTTTCTACAACCATTCCGGCTACCGACAGTCTGGATTACTATATTGACAAGATCGAACGCGAACTGGCCCAAGTGGACGAGAGCCTTTACATAGAGCGGATGAACAAGGTGATACGTGCTGACGAGCGACTGCAGCGCATCGTCAACAGTTATATCCTTCACACCCTCGACAATGAGGGCCGACCCCAGACGGCAGACAACATGTATAACGTAAAAACAGAAGAAGATGAAGAATAGACTTTTTACTGCCATCGTGGCATTGCTGATTGCTATTGCATGCAGCGCACAGACGTCCCGCTCCAGCAACATCAGGGA
>CAMOKH010000004.1 GCA_946617675.1 uncultured Prevotellaceae bacterium
AAGGTTCGTGCTGAGAAGGGCGGCAAGGCCTGGGCTTACGAGTTTGCCCGTCCGTTGCCCGACGACGGCAGCCATCCTGAGGTGACGCAGCGTCTGCGTGGTGCTTTCCATTCCAGCGATCTCTGGTTCGTGTTCAAGAGCCTAAAGCACTGCTGGCGCCCCTGGACCAAGGGCGACTGGGACCTCTCAGAGAAGATGCTGACCGCCTGGACCAACTTTGCCAAGTACAGCGACCCCAACGGCCCGAAGGGTGGTGTGTGGGCTCCCTGCACGGAGAAGAATCCCAAGTTCATGGTGTTCAAACTCAACGACAAGGACGCTGAGGCTTCTGTCTACGGCGAGCCCGAGATTGCACCCCAGCAAGGCTTCGGCGGCTTCGGTGGCTTCCCCGGTGGTGGCCGTCCCGGTGGTGCCGGTGCCCCAGCCAGAAGGTAATCATTAAGTATACAAGACAAAATGCAAAGAAAACCGCGGTTTTCTTTGCATTTTGCATAATTATACGTACCTTTGACTATCGCCGAAGGTACTTTCGCTCGAAAATGCAAAGAAAAAGCGATTTTTCTTTTGCATTTTGCTCACTTATTCGTACCTTTGCACCCAATTTTAGAATTAATGCATTAATTACAGGATAAAAATGGCAAAGATGAAAGGTGCTATTGTGGTCGATACTGAGCGGTGCAAGGGATGCCAATTGTGCATCATAGCCTGCCCGCAGAACGTCATTGCAATGGCCGGTAAAGTGAACTTGCACGGCTACCCCTACGTGGCAGCAGTCAACGAGGAAGCCTGTGTGGGCTGTGCCTCGTGCGGCATCGTCTGCCCCGACGGGTGCATCACCGTGTATCGTAAGAAGGTGGAGTAAAGCCCACCCCCAGCCCCTCCCCAAGGGAGGGGAGTTAAGTCACACTAATCAAAGAGAGAGAAAATGACAACAGAAAGTAAAAGCAATCAGTCGCCCCTCCCTTCGGGAGGGGAAGGGGGTGGGCCCGAAGTCGTCCTCATGAAAGGTAACGAGGCGATAGCCCACGCTGCCATTCGTTGCGGATGCGACGGCTATTTCGGCTATCCCATTACTCCGCAGAGTGAAGTTATTGAGACGCTGGCCGAGCTGAAGCCCTGGGAGACCACCGGCATGCAGGTGGTGCAGGCTGAGAGCGAGTTGGCGTCGATTTATATGGTCTATGGTGCTGCCGGAGCCGGTAAGCGTGCCATGACCTCCAGCTCGAGCCCCGGTGTGGCCCTGATGCAGGAGGGCATCACGTATATGGCCGGTGCCGAGGTGCCGGGCGTGTTTGTCAACGTCCAGCGCGGCGGTCCCGGACTGGGTACCATTCAGCCCTCGCAGGGCGACTACTTCCAGGCTACGCGTGGCGGCGGTAACGGCGACTACAAGGTCATCGTGCTGGCCCCCAACTCTGTTCAGGAGATGGCCGACTTCGTTGACCTGGCTTTCGAGCTGGCCTTCAAGTACCGCAATCCGGCCATGATCCTGAGCGATGGTGTTATCGGTCAGATGATGGAGAAGGTGGTGCTGCCGCCCTATAAGCCCCGCCGTACCGACGAGGAGGTTATCCGTCAGTGCCCGTGGGCTTCTACAGGTAAGCCCAAGGGTGGCCGCGAGCGTGTGGTTATCACCTCGCTGGAGCTGAAGCCCGAGATTATGGAGCAGCGCAACATTGCCCTGCAGGAGAAATACCGCAAGATTGAGGAGAACGAGGTACGCTACGAGCAGCAGCAGATGGACGACGCCGACTACGCCATCGTGGCCTTCGGCTCGGCTGCCCGCCTGTCGGAGAAGGCCATCGAGATTGCCCGTGAGCAGGGCCTGAAGGTGGGTCTGTTCCGCCCCATCACGCTCTTCCCCTTCCCCACGAAGCAGATAGCCGAGCTGGCCAAGCAGGTGAAGGGCATCCTCGTGGTCGAGATCAACGCTGGCCAGATGGTGCAGGACGTGCGCCTGGCCGTCAACGGACTGATTCCCGTCGAGCAGTTCGGCCGCCTCGGCGGCATCGTGCCCGAACCGGAGGAAATAGTGAATGCCTTAAAAGAGAAAATAATGTAGCAGCGGACTACAGGACGCTCAGGACTCTCAATGAGAAAAAGTCCTGAAGTCCTGTCGTCCGTTGCAAAAAAAGAATAAGCAATGGATAGAAATCAGATAGTTCAACCGGAAAACATCGTCTGCAAGAAGCCTTCGCTGATGAACGACAACAACATGCACTACTGCCCGGGCTGCTCGCACGGTGTGGTGCATAAGCTGATTGCCGAAGTCATCGAGGAGATGGGCATGGAGGACAAGGCCGTGGGCGTGTCGCCCGTGGGCTGTGCCGTCTTCGCTTACAACTATATTGACATCGACTGGCAGGAGGCCGCCCACGGACGTGCTCCCGCACTGGCCACCGGTATCAAGCGCACGTGGCCCGACCGACTGGTCTTCACCTATCAGGGCGACGGCGACCTGGCCTGCATAGGCACCTGTGAGACGATTCACGCCCTGAACCGCGGCGAGAACATCGTCATCGTCTTCGTCAACAATGCCATCTACGGCATGACCGGCGGACAGATGGCGCCCACGACGCTCATCGGGCAGAAGACGTCGACCTGCCCCTACGGCCGCGACCCGCAGCTGCATGGCTACCCGCTGAAGATTGCCGACATCGCCGCCCAGCTCGAGGGCACGTGCTACGTCACCCGCCAGTCGGTAGAGTCGGTGGGCAGCATTCTCAAGGCCAAGAAGGCGCTCAAGAAGGCTTTCCAGGCCTCGATGGACGGCAAGGGCTCCTCGCTCGTGGAGTTCGTGTCCACCTGCAACAGCGGCTGGAAGATGTCGCCCGCCAAGGCTAACGAGTGGATGAAGGAGAATATGTTCCCCTTCTATCCCAAAGGAGACCTCAAGGACACGACAAATAAGTAATCACTACGAATTATACGAATTAAACGAAGTGTCAGAGCTAAGATAATTAGTATGATTCGTGACATTCGTAGTCGAAAGAAAAGAATAGTATGAAGAAAGAGATCATAATTTCAGGTTTCGGCGGTCAGGGCGTGCTCTCGATGGGTAAGATCCTGGCCTATAGCGGACTGATGGAGGATAAGGAAGTGACGTGGATGCCCGCCTACGGACCCGAACAGCGCGGCGGCACGGCTAACGTCACCGTCATCGTTAGCGACGAGCGCATATCGTCGCCCATCCTCAGCCGCTACGACATCGCCGTAGTGCTCAACCAGCCTTCGCTCGAGAAGTTCGAGCCGAAGATCAAGCCCGGCGGCATACTCATCTACGACGGCTTCGGCATCATCAACCCGCCGACGCGCAAGGACATCACCGTCTACCGCATTGACGCCATGGACAAGGCCGCCGAGATGAAGAACGGCAAGGTCTTTAACATGATCGTCCTCGGCGGACTGCTCCACGTGGCTCCCGTCGTCAGCAACCAGGGCGTCGAGAAGGCCCTGAAGAAGACGCTGCCCGAGCGCCACCACGACCTCATCCCCCTGAACATGCAGGCCGTGGAAGAGGGTGCGAAGATCATCCAGGAGGTGAAGTAGCACGACGCTATACTGAGAATTTCGCAAAATAGGGTGCACGGGTGTCACAACGCCGATAAACACTGGGCGTGCACCCTGTTTCATAGGGTGTCACGGGTGACACAAGGGTGACACATTCCTGCTCAATTCTCGAGAGAATTTGTAAGCTATCCGCCGCCTTTCCTTCCGAAAGGTGCCGCCTTGCCGACAAATTCTCTCGAGAATTTATTTCTCTGCCGCAGTGTGTCACCCCTCCCGCCGCCTGTTTGTCATCCTCGTTACGCCCGTTACATCCTCGTTACGCCCGTTACACCCTTGTGTCACCCGTGACACCCTCTAAAACAGGGTGCACGCCCTTTGTACATCGGCATTGTGACACCCGTGCACCCTAAAACGCGAAAAATCCTATATAGGAATATTCGAAAAATGGCGGTGAGCACCATTTTGGCGGAGAAGTGAAACGTTTGTCAGGGCTTCATGTCATTGAACATGGTAATGTCGGAATCAAACAACTGAATGATTTCGTCAAGATGTGGGTTGTTGCGTTGAATAATAAGCGCAACATAGTCAAGACTTCCATCGCCTTTTACTTCCGCAGTACGAATGTAATAGTGCTTCTGCTGTTCAGCGCCATTAAACCATCGCAAGAAAAGCCTCGCCCGCTGAGCCTGCTGTTCTCCATCGGTGCTGCACATATAGAGTAAAATGTCTGGATTCTTGCGGAAAAACTCTTCAATGATGCAGATAACGGTTTGAGCTATCTTCTTGTCACTTGGCGAAGGAATGTTATTCAAATTCGTCAAGTTAAACCAATACGCAGTATAATATGGATTTGAATCATCATCGAAAGTTACGGAATAGTTTATCCCATGATCTGTAAGGAATACGATTTCACCATCTTCGGCATAAGCTACATCGTATGGTGCACGATTATTGATACTCTCAATATCAAGCCTATTCATGGCTCATATCCATTCAAGGTCATAATATCCAGACTCAGCAGCCTCTTTCTTACGACGCTGACGCTCAGCAAACTTTTCTTGTGCTTCTTTTTGGCGCCTTGCTTTAATCTGACGTCCACGTTCCACCAATGCAAGGAAATCCTCACGGGTCCATTTGGGAGTATTACTATTTGTTGTCATAATCACATTTCTAATGATTTCCGCCACAAAGTTACGAATAAAAACTGAATAAACAAATAAATATGGAACAATTATTTGCCTCCACCTCCACTTACCACTCGCCGAAGTCGGCATGCGCTTCAATGTGGTTCTCCAGCTTGTCGTCGAGGGCGGGGTAGAAGTCGATGCCCGTCAGGCGCTCAACGTCGTCGACGGTGCAGGCAACGCTCTGCAGGCTCACCTTCTTGCCGTCGTTGCGGAAGACGAAGCCGATGGCCTTGGGCTGGCCCTTACGGCACATGACGACCTTGAAGAAGGCGTCGGGCACCCAGACGTGGCCGCGACCGATGGTGCGGGTTGGGGTGGGCGAGTCGTAGACCGGTCCGCAGACGATGTCGATGGCGCCGTACTTGCGGGCCCACTCGCGGCAGAGCATCTCCAGGTCGTTCCACTCGTATTTGTTAAGGGCGTGGTTCTGGGGACAGATGTTGGTGAAGAGGAACGACTGGCGCATGGCCGTGGCGTCCCACTTGTTGTCGCCCGCCGGGCACATGTGGCCGCGGTCGTAGCGCGACGAGTAGTAGTCGTTGTCGGTGGCGCGGGGCTTGACGTCCTGGTCCTCGGTGAAGACCTCGGCCGAGCGCTGGTTCTTGCCGTAGGTATGGTTCTTCGTCAGGTGCCAGGCCACCCAGTTGGGGTTACGCGTCTCGCTGTTGTACGAGGTGATGTAGCCCGTGCGCCTGAGAATCTGCTCAGGCCTGTCGTTGAGCTGTGCGGGGCGCTCGTATTCGGTCACATTGCTGCGGGTGTTCTCCGCAGCGTTACTGCTGTTGTCGTAGAAAGTCTCAGCCTTCTGCTGCTGGACAGTGGTATTGCTGCTGCTGTTGTTGCGGCAGGCCGTGAGGGCCATGCAGAGCGTCAGTGCAAGAGGTGTTAAAAGCCGTTTCATGGGTGCAAAGTTACAATAATTATTCGTAATAACTGCGGTTCTCGCAATTTTTTTTATTGCTGCCGCAGCGTAAACTCGAAGGCGAGGCCGCCCGCCGGAGGGGTGCTCACGTCGATGGTGCCGCCATGCAGCAGCACGGCGTTCTTGACGATGGAGAGGCCGAGCCCCGTGCCGCCCATGTCGCGGCTGCGGCCTTTGTCGATGCGATAGAAGCGTTCGAAGATGCGCGCCTGGTGGATGGCGGGAATGCCCACACCGTTGTCCTTGAAACAGAAAAGCCAGCCGTCGGACTGCTGTGTGGCCGAGATCTCGACGGTGGTTCCCCGTCCGGCATAGTTGACGGCGTTGTCCATCAGGTTGCGGAAGATGCTGTAGAGCAGCGAGTAGTTGCCGGTGATGATGATGCTCTGGGGCAGATAGTTGCGCAGCGTCATCTGGCGGCTGTCGAGGGCGATGGCCGTCTCCTGGGCGATGTCGGCCACGAGTTCCGAGACGTCGACGCGCTCCTTGGTTATCAGGTCGCGGGCGTAGTCCATGCGGTTCAGTGTCGAGATGTCCTCGAGGAGAGTGGCGAGGCGGTGGGCCTGGGCGTTGGTTCGCGCTATGAACTGGCTTTTCACCTCGTCGGTCATGGCGGGGCTGTCGAGAATGGTGTCGGTGTAGCCGAGGATGCTGGCCACGGGCGTCTTCAGCTCGTGGGCGATGTTCTGCGTCAGTTCGCGGCGCATGCGGTTCTCCTTCTCGGCCTGCTCGCGGCTGATGCGCTCGTCCATGCGCTTGGCGTAGCGG
>CAMOKH010000005.1 GCA_946617675.1 uncultured Prevotellaceae bacterium
CTGCGTCACCTCAGGATGGCTGCCGTCGTCGGGCAACGGACGGGCAAACTCGTAAGCCCAGGCCTTGCCGCCCTTCTCAGCACGAACCTTACAGAACTCGGCAATGTTGGGAGCCATATTGCCCATATCGTTGAGGGTGAAGCCAATCATATATGGTACGTCGGCCAGCGTGCCCTCACGGGTGGCATCGTCGAAGTTCTTCTTGCTGACATAGCCGTCGAGCATCGGCATGAAGCCCATGCCCATGCGCATCATACCGCCGAAGCCGCCCTGCTGCTGTTGTCCGGCGCTGTTCACCTGCTGATAGATGGTGGGCAGTGCGAAGACGGTCTCTGTCGAGGCCTGGCGCATCTTCTGCAGGTCGGTCATGCCAGCCCAGTCAAACATCTTCTTGGCGTTATTAGCTGCATCCTCGATGCTCCCACCACCATAACGGCCACCCATCATGCCGCCACCATTAGGATTGGGAATGGCCAGTCCCTGGGCACTCATGATGACAGCCTTGTGGAACAGACCACGAGCCAGCGGCGACTCGCACAGCGTACGGACGCTACCACCACCGGCACTCTGTCCGAAGATGGTCACGTTGTTGGGGTCGCCACCAAACTGGGCGATATTCTTCTTAATCCACTTCAGGGCTTCAATTTGGTCGAGAATACCGTAGTTGCCAGAGACCTTGTTGGGGCTCTCCTCAGCCAATGCAGGATGACAGAGGAATCCGAAGATGCCGAGACGGTAGTTGATGCTGACGAGCACCACGTCCTTGGCGCCCCACTCCTGTCCGTCGAACTCAGGCTCTGAGCCGAAGCCCTCGCGATAGCCGCCGCCGTGAATCCACAGGGCAACGGGCAGTTTCTTATTAACCTGACCGGGAGCCTTCGTCCATACATTCAGATAGAGACAGTCCTCGCTGAAGGCGGCCTCCTTGCCATAGCCCCACTCGGTGTAGTAGCCACCGGTGTACTGGATAGCCTGATAGCTGGGGCGACCGAACGTGTCGCAGATCTTCACGCCCTTCCAGGGCACGACGGGCTGCGGAGCCTTCCAGCGGTTCTCGCGGATAGGAGGTGCGGCGTAGGGAATGCCACGATAGACAAACACATCGGGATGGTCGTCGGCCAAGACGCCTTTCACCTGACCACCTTCAATAGTTAACACGGGGTTCTCTGCAGCACTTGCAGACACTGCCAACAGAAGCAGAAGAGGTAAAAAGATTTTTTTCATAATGAGTTGTAATTAAATTAGTTATTGGTTGTAAGGGGTTTATGGGTTATACATGTCCTTACAGTAGAAGGCCATGATGTCGTCGAGCATACGCTTGGCCTCGACAGCGGGGCTGTCGGGGTCAAGCTCAATGGCTCGGATATAGCAGTTGATGGCTTCGTGCCACTGGCTCTGCCTGCGGAAATCGTTGCCCCGCTGATACCACTCGTCGGCTGAAACAACCACGTCACTCATCACTTTTCACTCTTCACTTTTCACTTATAATACTCTTTCTTGCCGGCGGCCAGCGTGTTCTTCATCAGCGAACAGATGGTCATGGGACCCACGCCGCCGGGAACGGGCGTGATATAAGAGCACTTGGGAGCCACCTCGTCGAACTTCACGTCGCCCGTGAGTCGGAAGCCGCTCTTGCGCGAGGCGTCGGGCACGCGGGTGGTGCCCACGTCGATGACGACGGCTCCGGGCTTCACCATGTCGGCAGTGACGAACTCGGGCTGCCCGATGGCGGCGATGATGATGTCGGCCTGGCGGCACTCCTCCTTCAGCGTCTTCGAGCGCGAGTGGCAGACGGTCACGGTGGCGTCGCCCCACTGCTTCTGCATCATGAGCTGCGCCATGGGCTTGCCCACGATGTTAGAGCGGCCCAGGATGACGCACTTCTTGCCCGAGGTCTCAATCTTGAAGCGCTGCAGCAGCGTCAGTATGCCGAGCGGCGTGGCCGAGATGAAACAGGGCAGTCCGATGGCCATGCGACCGACGTTGATGGGGTGGAAGCCGTCGACGTCCTTGCGGTAGTCGATGGCCTCGATAATCTTCTGCTCGTCGATGTGCTTCGGCAGGGGCAGCTGTACGATGAAGCCGTCGACGTCGTCGTCGCGATTCAATCGCGACACACAGTCAAGGAGTTCCTCCTCGGTGACGTCGGCCTCGTAGCGGATAAGGGTCGACTTGAAGCCGCAGGCCTCGCACGCGAGTACCTTATTTTTAACATATGTCTCCGAGCCACCGTCGTGGCCTACCAACACTGCGGCCAGATGGGGCTGCTTGCCGCCCCTGGCCACGATTTCCTTCACTTCCTCGGCAATCTCAGCCTTTATTTGGGCAGCGGTAGCCTTTCCGTCTATCAAGCCCACCCCCGACCCCTCCCCAAGGGAGGGGGGACAGGTTTGTTCGTTTACTGATTTATTCATTGTTTATCTCTTTTTGAATGGTTTCTAATACAGTGTCAATATCTGTCAGGACCTCACTCCCACAGCATCCGCTCTGCCTCCGTCGGATTCTTTCTGTTCCTAACAGCGAACTCCTCCAACAACGTATAGTTTGAGGCTGCAGTCTGATATTTATGTCTCATCTCGCAATCGCCTAAATCCCCCCTCCCTTGGGGAGGGGCTGGGGGTGGGCTTTCATCGCCGCAGCCATCTGTGCCATGCGGCTGCGGTCCATGCCCGACACCATCTTCATCATCTTGCGTGTCTGGTCGAACTGCTTCATCAGGCGGTTGACGTCCTCGATCTTCGTACCCGAGCCGCGGGCTATGCGCTGACGCCGGCTCTGGTTGATGATGTCGGGGTTCTGACGCTCCTTCGGCGTCATCGAGTTGATGATGGCCTCGATGCCCTTGAAGGCGTTATCGTCGATGTCGAGATCCTTGATCTGCTTGCCCACACCGGGAATCATCGACGCCAGTTCCTTGATGTTACCCATCTTCTTGATTTGCTGAATCTGACCCATGAAGTCGTCGAAGTCGAACTTGTTCTTGCGGATCTTCTTCTCGAGCTTCTTAGCCTCCTCCTCGTCGAACTGCATCTGAGCACGCTCAACGAGCGAGACGACGTCGCCCATGCCCAGGATGCGGTCGGCCATGCGCTCGGGGTGGAACACGTCGATGGCCTCCATCTTCTCGCCTGTACCGACAAACTTGATGGGCTTGGTGACGACGGTGCGTATCGAGAGGGCAGCACCGCCACGGGTGTCGCCGTCGAGCTTGGTCAGCACCACGCCGTCGAAGTCCAGACGGTCGTTGAACTCCTTGGCCGTGTTCACGGCGTCCTGACCCGTCATGGCGTCGACCACGAAGAGCGTCTCGTCGGGGTTGACGGCCTTCTTCAGCCGGCTTATCTCGTCCATCATCTCCTCGTCGACGGCCAGTCGGCCGGCGGTATCGACGATGACGACGTTGTAGGCCTCCTGCTTGGCCTTGCGGATGGCGTTCTGTGCTATCTCGACGACGTTCATGTTGCCCTCCTCGGTGTAGACGTCGCAGCCCACGGTCTGGCCGACGACCTTCAGCTGTTCGATGGCAGCAGGACGGTAGACGTCGCAGGCCACGAGCAGCGGGTTCTTGTGCTGGCGCGTCTTGAGCATGTTGGCCAGCTTGCCGGTGAACGTCGTCTTACCCGAGCCCTGCAGGCCCGACATCAGGATGATGGCAGGGCGCGACTCCAGGTTGAGCCCTACGGCCTTGCCGCCCATGAGCTCAGTCAACTCGTCGTGGACGATCTTCACCATCAGCTGACTGGGTTTCACGGCTGTAAGCACATTCATGCCCAGTGCCTTCTGCTTCACGGTGTCGGTAAACGACTTAGCCACCTTGTAGTTTACGTCGGCGTCGAGCAGTGCCCGGCGCACGTCCTTCAAGGTCTCGGCAACATTGATCTCGGTGATTTTCCCTTCACCCTTCAGTATCTTGAACGACCGTTCAAGTCTCTCTGATAAATTCTCAAACACCTTAAACTAATTTACGATTAAACGATTTTCGACTTACTATTTACTATTTGGGGCACAAAGGTACAAAGAAAAAACGAGACCCACAAGCATTGGGTCTCGTTTTTATGTTCTTTTTGCGTCTTCGTCACTTCACCGTCACCTTCTGGCCGCCAATGATGTAGACGCCGGCGGGCAGCTGCGACTTGGCATCGGCGGCCGTGGCCTGCTTCAGCACCAGGTTGCCCTTCAGGTCGTAGACGTCAGCAGCAGCGGCGCCGCCCTTGACGGCAGCCACGCCGGTAACGCCTTCGACGCTGCTGACGTGCTTAATCTCCAGGGCAGTGGCCGTGGCCGACCGGTTCTCCCAGCTGAAGCCGCAGCGCGTAGGACGGAAAGCCAGGTCGGCCGTGGTGCGCACGAGCACGCTCTCCAGGATCTCGACGTTCTGCTTGGCGGGAATGCCGTAGAGGCCGTCAACCGCGCGCGTCGACCAGCTGCTGCTGAAGCTCACCTGGTTGCCCTGACCGTCGTTCATGCGCACGGTGCTCAGGTTGTCGCTGAGTTCGCCGGCGTCGATGCCGCTCACGTGCACATACTTCTTCGTCGGCGAGAAGATGAGGTAAGGCATGCCGGCCTCGATGCCCTCACTGGTGCAGTCGACGAAATAGAGGTTCAGCGTCTGCCCCTCCTGGCCGATGGCGGCCAGCCGCTCAATCTTGGCTCCGGGCAGGGCCTGCTGCAGCTGTTCGGCCGTGAGCGAGGCGGGCAGGCATATGGTATTATAGCCGGCATAGAGATAGCGCGAGAGGCGCACCGTCTGGTCGGTACCTGCAGCCTGGGCCACGTTCATCGTCGCCGACTCTGCCGAGAGGTTCTTCACTCTGTTCTGGGCCGTAGCGCTCTGGCTGCCCATGACGGCCATTGCCGCCAAAATGAGTACGAAATGTTTCATAGTTTTCCTGTTTTTATGGGTTAGTTTACATTCTGGCTACAAAGATACGAATAATTTCTGAAACGCCAAAGGTTTCGGTCTTTTTATTTTTCGCCGACGGCGCTAAACCACCTCGTCGACGCTGACGTCGTGGGGCTCGGCAGGCACCTCGGCCACCCGCTGGAAAGGGAAGCACACCCCCACCCTGCGCGCACGGGGCAGCTGTCGGAGAAAGCGGTCGTAATAGCCACGGCCGCGCCCCAAGCGCCGGCCGGCGGCATCGAAGGCGACGCCGGGAATGAGGGCCACGTCGATGGCGGCATAGTCGGTGAACGGCTCGCCCGAGGGTTCCATAATGTGGAACGCCCCTTCACGGAGGTCGGCGCGCGACGTATAGCGGTGGAGCGTCATCGTCGTGTCGCCCGTCACCTTGGGCAGCACGACCGTCTTGCCCTCGGCCACGAGTCGGTCAATCAGCGGGCGAATGTCGACCTCGTCGCTCAGCGGCCAGTAGGCCATCACCGTCTTGCTGTCGCCTATCCGCCCGGCGAGGGCCGCGACTGCCGCCTGCGACCAGTCGTCGAGCCGTGCGGCATGCTGTCGCTTGGCCTGCCGCATCTGCTCGCGCAGCAGGGGCTTCGTCAGAGCTCCCGCCCCGCGTGCCGAGAACTCGCAGCCGCAGTACTGCTGGTTATAGAAGCCATACTGGCGCAGCAGCGCCGTACGCCGCTCCTGCAGCCCGCCCTTGCGCCAGTTCTGAGTCCAGAACGTGGTGCCCGGCACGGCGGCCTCGGCCTGACGGCCAGCCTGCTCAATCTGCTCCAGACGTTTCCAGCGGCTC
>CAMOKH010000006.1 GCA_946617675.1 uncultured Prevotellaceae bacterium
TGCCATCCGCTTGACGCCGGCCTGATTGATGCGCTCAAGGGCACCAATCCACAGCTCGATGTCGGGGTTGACGGGGTTCTTCACGAAGACGGGCACGTCGACACCCCGCAGCGAATCGGCCAAGGCCTGCACGGCAAAGGGATTGGCCGTGGTGCGGGCGCCTACCCAGAGGATGTCCATGTCGTACTTCAGGGCCAGTTCTACATGCTCGGGCGTGGCCACCTCGGTAGCTATGAGCATGTGGGTCTCCTCCTTCACCTGCTTCATCCAGGGCAGGGCCTTCTCGCCGTTGCCCTCGAATCCGCCGGGCTTGGTGCGCGGCTTCCATACGCCGGCACGGAAGTTGTGGCAGCCCTTCATGGCCAGCTGTCGTGCGGTTTCCATCACTTGCTCCTCGGTCTCGGCACTGCAAGGGCCTGCTATGACAAAGGGGCGTTCGTTGTCACTCGGTAAATTCAGTGGTTGTAAGTCTAATTCCATAACAGACAAAATTGAAGAATTGAAGAATTGAAGAATTGAAGTTCTTCTGCTCCGCAATCCTTATTACTGCTTTATTTTCTTTATTGTATTAACTAATGTTCCTATAATAATGCGCAAATCTTTTTGCATTGATTCCGTCTCATTCACAGTCAGGTATTCCGCCTTGCACAACAGTGTCAACCAATATTTAGTCTCATTTGCCTCTTTCAAGGAGATGTATAATTTTGCGATAAAATCTGCTGTACTCTGAGCATGCTCACTTTCAGCTATATTTGCTCCTATACTCGTACCACAGCGAAGCAATTGCTTAGACATTACGAATTCGCTCTTCTCTTTGCATAAATACTTGTAGATATTGACGATCCGCAACGCGAAATCCAAACTCAAGTTTGCTATTACAATCTCTTTCATTGCCCAACAACTTCAATCCTTCAATCCTTCAATTCTTCAATTCTACGAAGAGCCTCTTTTATCTTCTCCTCCTTGGCACAGAGAGAGATGCGGATGTAGCGCTCGCCGTTGCTGCCGAAGATGAAGCCCGGGGTGATGAAGACGCGGGCCTCGTGGAGCACGTGCTCGGTCAGGTCCTCGACGTTCCCGATGCCGTCGGGAATGCGCCCCCAGAGGAACATACCCACCTGGCTGCGGTCGTAAGTGCAGCCCAGGGCGTCCATAATCTGCTCGGCGTAGCGGCGGCGGCGGGCGTAGGTCTCGATGTTAGCCTCGCGGTGCCACTCGGCCGTGTTGCGATAGGCCTCGGCGGCGGCCAGCTGAATGCCGCGGAAGGTGCCGCTCTCGATGTTCGACTGCACCTTCAGTATCCACTGTATGAACTGCGGGTTGGAGGCACAGAGGCCCACACGCCAGCCGGGCATGTTGTGGCTCTTCGACATGGAGTTCAGCTCAATGCAGCAGTCCTTGGCGCCCGGCACCTGGAGCAGCGAGAGGTGCTCCTCGCTGAGTATGAACGAGTAGGGATTGTCGTTGACGACGACAATGTCGTGGTCTTGTGCGAACTGCACCAGCCGCTCGTAGGTCTCGCGGCGGGCCCGGCCTCCGGTGGGCATGTTGGGATAGTTGGTCCACATCAGTTTCACACGCGAGAGGTCCATCCTCTCCAGCTGGTCGAAGTCGGGCTGCCAGCCGTTCTGCTCGTCGAGGTCGTAGTTGACGATCTCTGCCCCTAGGATTTTCGACAGCGACGTGTACGTCGGATAGCCAGGGTTTGGCACGAGCACGGCATCGCCGGGATTGACGAAGGCCAGTGTGATGTGCAGTATGCCCTCCTTCGAGCCGATGAGCGGCAGCACCTCGGCCGCCGGGTCGAGGTCGACGCCGTACCAGCGCCGGTAGAAGTCGGTCATGGCCTGGCGCAGTTCGGCCGTGCCCTGAGTGGGTTGGTAGCCGTGGGCTCCGGGCTGTCGGGCCACCTCGCAGAGCTTGTTGATGGTCTGCGGCGACGGCGGCATGTCAGGCGAGCCGATGGCGAGACTGATGATGTCGCGGCCCTCGGCGTTGAGCTGTGCCACCTCCTTCAGCTTGCGGCTGAAGTAATACTCTTGTACTAAACTTAATCTTTCTGCTGGTTGTACCATATTCAATCAATTCGTCTAATTCGTGTAATTCGTAGTTCAGTTGGTCTGGCGCCCGTCCTTGTACTCCCCGAGTATCTTCAGGTCTTTCGTCAGCGGAATAATGGCGTCTATCGACTGGCGGTAGCGCGTCAGGTCGTCGTACATCACATCGACGTAGAACAGGTACTCCCACTCGCGGCCGATGATGGGCAGCGACTGTATCTTCGTCAGGTTGATGTGGTAGAACGACAGTATGGCCAGCACGTGGGCCAGCGAGCCCTGCTCGTGGGGCAGCGAGAAGACGATGCTCGCCTTGTTGGCCTCGGTCAGGGGGCGCAGCAGGTCGGCCTTGTTGGGGTTCGAGACGACGAGGAAGCGGGTGAAGTTGTGCTTGTTGTCCTCGATGTGGTCCTCGAGCACCTTCAGTCCGTAGAGCCGTGCGGCCTCAGCGTGGCAGATGGCCGCCCAGCCGCGGTGGTTGCCCTCGGCAATCATCTTGGCCGACCCTGCCGTGTCCTCGGCCTCGACATTCTTCAGCTGCGGGTGCTGGCTGAGGAACTGGCGGCACTGCATCAGAGCCACGGGATGAGAGTGTACCTCCTGGATGGTGTCCCACGAGTCGTCAGGCAGACAGCAGATGCAGTGGGTGATGTGCAGTTTATGCTCGCCGACGATGGTGGCTCCCGAGTCGCGCAGCAGCTCGTAGTTGTGCAGCAGGCTGCCGGCAATGGTGTTCTCGATGGCCAGCATGCCGATGGAGGTGGGATCCTGGCGCATGGCGTCGAACACCTGCTCGAACGTCGAGCAGCACGTCAGCTGCACCTGCTCGCCCTCGAAGTAGAGGTGGGCGGCAATGTCGTGAAACGACCCTATCAGTCCTTGAATGGCTATTCTCTTCATCTCTGTTATTTTCGATTTACAGTATTTTCGATTTACTATTTAAAACAAACTCCGCTTTCACCTTGTCGTGAAGCGGAGCCTTATTTCAATTTTTCAATTCTTCAATTTTCAATTCTTACATACGGCTTACCGCTTCACAAGTACTTGCAAAGTAAAAGTAATAGCCGTAAAAGTAAGCGTTGTGGTTCAACATTTGTCTTCTCTTTTTTAGTTTCGGCTGCAAAAGTAACACTTTTCTGCGAACCACGCAAATATTTTGCAAGAAATTTTCGCTTTGCGCTTACATTTCGTCTGTCAGCCGCCCCACGGCACCCCGTCGGCGAAATGTTAAAAATGAGCCCCGACGAGAAAAAACCGCCGGGTTTTCTTGTGCGCTTACAGGTTTTTTGCTTACCTTTGCACCGTAAATCACATTAATCATCTATCACAAACTTAAAATCGAGCAAACAACATTTATGCACTTGGCACAGCCAGGTGTTCTCTGACTTTCTGCTACTTATTTTTTTCAAACACACTCAAGAACACATTGTTTATGACCAAAGACTTAGAGATTGCAGACGAATTTGACGACTTCAATGAGACCTACCAGCACAATGACGACGACGACGAAATGACCGACGAGGAATTCAGGGACATCTTCGGCGACCTGGATTTTGACGATGACGACGACACGGAGGAAGATGAGAAGGACAAGGCGCCAGCCGACAACTACGACTTACACAAGAACGACAGCGCACCACAGCAAAAGTTTGGCGGCAGCATCACCGGCGTGAGACTGACCCTGGGCAACGAGTACGCCAAGGCGGGCTTCGCACTGGGCCCCGTGGGAATCACGCTCTCAACCCGCCGGGGGACGCAGCTGGACAACGAACGGCTGAGGTGCTACATCTACACCGACGACTTCTACCCGATGTGCAACAGCGACGACAGCGCCACCCGCTGGCAGCTGACGACGGGCAAGAGCTACGTCACCATTCCCTGCCACCGACCCTGGATGCCGGGCCGCTACTTCCTGATGATCCACGACAAGAGGGACGCCATGGCGCGCTTCGACTTCACCGTCGGCAAGCACCTGAAGTCCTCGGTGCCCAAACGGCGCGACTGCCTCTTCTTCGGACCGGAAGACGTGCACTGGAGCTGTCTGGAGGCGAGCGACTCACCCTGGCAGCGACTGGCGGTCCAACCCGGCGCGGCACAGCTGCGGCAATATGCCATCAAGGCCGTGCGGCACGACCTCTACAACCGCTACTGCTCAGACATTGGCTACGGCACGCTGGCAAACAGCAACGACCTGACCATCTACACCATGAACAACGACATCGGAAGCGACATCCTCGACGCTCTGGCCAAGATAGCACTTCCCAGCCACCGGCTGACGGTCGTCGACTGCACTTCGCTCTACGACTCGACGACCATGAATCCCTACGAGCACCTGGGCGAAGTCATCGGCT
>CAMOKH010000007.1 GCA_946617675.1 uncultured Prevotellaceae bacterium
TTCCTGAACCACCGCAATGTCCATCCCTTCCGCACGACTGAAGTCTTCGCCGACGAGGCTCGTCATGCGCTGGTGGGCATCGACGGTCGGCTGATGAAGACGCCCGTCGGCCCGTTCCGCGTCAGCATCGAGCAGGAGGTTGTCAATTTCCTCATTCCGGCCTGATTTGTTTATTTTCCCTAAAATATTTGCCAGTGTTAAAATAATGCCCTAACTTTGCAGGCTCAAACAAGAAACGAAGAGAATGAGGAAGACAATTATCGACTTGCTTGGCCGCAAAGGCCACACGCCCGTGAGCATGCTCACGGCCTACGATTACAACACCGCCCGTACCATCGACGAGGCCGGTGTAGACATGGTTCTGGTGGGCGACTCGCTGGGTAACGTCATGCTGGGTTACGAGAACACGCTGGCCGTGACCGTCGACGACATGATTCACCATGGCAAGGCCGTCTGCCGCGGCGTCAAGGAGGCCTTCGTGGTCATCGACATGCCGTTCATGTCGTACCAGCCTTCCGTTGAGGATGCCGTCCGCAACGCCGGGCGCATCATGAAGGAGACCGGCTGCCAGGCCGTGAAGCTGGAGGGCGGCAGGGAGTATGCCGACCGCATTGCAGCCATCGTCGATGCCGGCATCCCCGTCGTGGCACATATCGGACTGACGCCCCAGTCGGTCAATGCCCTCGGCGGCTTTAAGGTTCAGGGCAAGACGCTCTCGAAGGGCCTGAAGCTGTTCAGCGACGCCAGGGCCGTGGAGCAGGCCGGAGCCTTTGCCGTCACGCTGGAGTGCGTGCCCGCCCCGCTGGCCACCCTCATCACTGGGCGCACGTCGATGCTGACCATCGGCATCGGTGCTGGTAATGGCTGCGACGGTCAGGTGCTGGTCTATCAGGACATGCTGGGCTTCACCAACGGCTTCACGCCGAAGTTCGCCAAGAAGTATGCCGACCTGCACAGCGTCATGCTCGACGCCTTCCGCCAGTACAAGCAGGAGTGCGAGCAGCGCACGTTCCCCGATGACAGCCTTTCGTTCGGCATTGACGAGGACGTGCTGAAAGAGTTAGAGCAGAAAATAGATTTACCATTTTAATATAAACTTGAAATGAAGGTAGTCAAGACAGTAAGAGAAGTCAGAGAGATTGTTACGGCATGGAGAAAAGAGGGACTCAGCGTCGGGCTGGTTCCTACCATGGGTTTCCTGCATGAGGGCCATCAGAGCCTCATCAGCACATCGGCCGCACAGAACGACCGCACGGTCGTCTCGGTGTTTGTCAATCCCATACAGTTCGGTCCCAACGAGGACCTCGAGACCTATCCTCGCGACCTTGAGCGCGACAAGAAGGCCGTCGAGGAAGCCGGTGGCGACCTGATCTTCAACCCCGAGCCTGAGGAGATGTATCCTCCGCACTTCACCTCGTTCATTGACACGACGGAGACCACGGAGCTGCTCTGCGGTGCCGTACGTCCCGTCCACTTCCGCGGTGTCTGCACCGTGGTAGGCAAACTGTTCAACATCGTCGGTCCCGATCGCGCCTACTTCGGGCAGAAGGACGCCCAGCAACTGGCCACCATCCGCCGCTTCGCGCGTGACCTGAACTTCCCGCTCGAGATTGTGGCCTGCCCCATCGTCCGCGAGGCTGACGGTCTGGCTAAGTCGAGCCGCAACACCTATCTTAATAAAGAGGAGCGCCAGGCCGCCCTCATCCTGTCGAAGAGCCTGAAGAAGGGTAGGGAGGCCATCGAAGCCGGCGAGCGCGACGCCCAGACCGTCATCGGCATCATCACCGAGAGTCTGAAGACCGAGCCCCTGGCCCGCATCGACTATGTCGAGGTCGTCGACTTCGAGAACATCCAGCGCACGCCGCGTATTGAGGGCGAGGTGCTGGTGGCCATTGCCGTCTACATTGGGCGTACGCGCCTCATCGATAACTTTATCGTAAACGTGTAAACCGTTGTAACAGATGAACATAACACTTCTAAAGTCGAAGATTCACCGTGCCGTGGTGACCCAGTCGGACCTCAACTACGTAGGCAGCGTCACCATCGACGCCCGGTTGATGCGCGAGGCCGGTATCGTTGAATACGAGAAGGTGGCCATTGCCGACATCGACAACGGCAACCGCTTCGAGACCTACGTCATCACCGGCGAGGAGGACTCCGGCATCATCTGCCTCAACGGTGCTGCCGCCCGCTGCGTCTCTACCGGCGACAAGGTCATCATCATGGCCTACGCCGACATGACGCCCGAGGAGGCTCAGACGTTCAAGCCCGCGGTGCTCTTCGTCGACGAGAACAACAAGATTATCCGTAAAGCCAGCTACGAGCACCACGGACTGCTCAGCCAGCAGTAAACGCCGCCGCCGATGTTAACAGGAAAAACCATTGTGCTCGGCGTGACGGGCAGCATCGCGGCCTACAAGACCGCCAACCTCGCCTCGATGCTGGTGAAGCTGGGGGCCGACGTCCACGTCATCATGACCCGCAACGCCACGCAGTTCATCACCCCGATGACCTTCGAGACGCTGACATCGAACAAGTGCATTGTCGACACCTTCGACCGCAACTTCTCGTTCGACGTGAAGCACGTCTCGCTGGCCAAGCGGGGCGACCTGTTTATGGTGGCCCCCTGCACGGCGAACGTCATCGGCAAGCTGGCCGCAGGCATCTGCGACGACATGCTGACTACCACGCTCCTGGCTACCAAGGCCCCGAAGTTGCTGGCTCCGGCCATGAACACGGGCATGTGGGAGAACCCCATCCTGCAGCACAACCTGCAGACGCTCCAGGGCTATGGCTACAAGGTAGTACAGCCCGCCGTAGGTCGTCTAGCTTGTGGTGACGTGGGTAGTGGCAAGATGCCGCCCGAGGAGCTGCTCGTCGAGCATATCCTGCTCGCCGTAGCCCGCGAGAAGGACCTTAGGGGGCGGCGGGTGCTGGTTACTGCCGGTCCGACGCGCGAGGCCATCGACCCCGTGCGCTTCATCACCAACCACTCGTCGGGCAAGATGGGCTACGCCCTGGCCAAGATGGCCGCCCTCCGCGGTGCAGAGGTGACGCTGGTCTCCGGCCCTGTCGGCATCAAACCCTTTGCTGGCGTTGAACTGGTCTCGGTGACGAGTGCCTGCGAGATGTTCGATGCCGTCACCGGGCGCAGTGCTGAGAGCGACATCATCGTCATGTGCAGTGCCGTGGCCGACTATATGCCTGCCACGCGTGCCGACCAGAAGATGAAGAAGCACGACGGCGACCTCGCCATTGCACTGAAGCGCACCCCCGACATCCTGC
>CAMOKH010000008.1 GCA_946617675.1 uncultured Prevotellaceae bacterium
TAAATAACTGAATAACAACCAAATACAAAGACTACTTTCTAATGGCGGCCATTAGAAAAGGCTCAAATTCAGTCTAACGACCGATTTGGGTTTAACGGATGATTGGTCATTTCTTTCTTCAGACCCTCAAAAATCAGACCGTCTTTTTTCTCGCCAAGCAGCATATAGGCTTCTTCACTGATAGGAATGAGGTTGTCCGCCTGGGTCTTTACGGAGATAAAGTCAAGGTAATGGCCGCCATCCGTATATTCCTGCACATTGTTCCACGTCAGGGCCATAATGTCACTGCGACGGAGGCCTGTCAGACAAGAGAAAATGGAAGCTCGTCTCAGAACGTCGTACTCGCACGGGGTTTCATATAATTTCTTAATCTTTGCAACCGTCAGGCTCTCCCTGCGTGTGGCCACCGTGTTGATACGGTCAAGATAGTCGTTGACATTCTCTTTGATAAGCCTGTCTCTATAGGCCACATTCAGGAATCCACGGAAGGTTGACCAGTAACCGGCGACCGAGTTCCTGGCCAGAGGCAAGCCCGTCTTCAGTCCCTTGGCGTTCAGAAGGTAGTCGTGGAATTTCTTGCATAGCTCCAGATCCACATCTATGAAGCGGCATTTGCCTTCCACGAACTTTTCGAAGTGCTGATATACATATTCCCATTTCTGGTTCTTGTTCTTCAGGATTTGGCGGTAGTAGGCGAGGAAGTCGCCCTTCAGCCTCCGTTCATCGAGGATGCCGAGTCTCTGGCTGACAACATCCTCGTAACGCCGACATCGGATAACCTCGGCCTTCTTTGCCATTTCCTTGTTGTACAGGATTTCTTCCTTCGTCTTGGGATCTGGATAGATGTAAATCCCGATAAACTCATGGCGCACTATCTTCATGGTGATATTATCACGGAGTCCGGGATAGTAATCCAAATAGCACGAGAGCATTCCGTTCTTCAGCTTTTTTGTTCTCAACGTAACAGTCTTACAAATCTGCATAGTTCTAAATATTTTAAATTGGTTGCAAAATTATCCGATTATTACATGCTGATATCTGTCAGCAGCAAATAATTTGGACATCATTTGAAAATCATTCCAAATAGGCTTAATCCCAGCATATTCCTGATATGTCTGAGGCCATTTTCTAACTTGAATCATAACTTTCCATAACTTAATCATAACTTATTATAACTTGAAAATAACACGAGAATAACTTCATCCTAACATTATCCTAATATTATCCTAATATTATCCTAACATTATCCATAATGTGTAATTACTGCTGTTCAGGCCGCTTTTTGTCCTTGAAGATCTTGTCGATGGCCGTCTTCAGATACACTCCGAAATTGCCATCTTTAAGACTTGGCACCTTGTAATGCCTGATAGCGTTATACACGGTGTTCTTCCCAACACGATAGATGTCCACTATCTGATCGACAGTATAGTATTCGTCAGCATACTGGATTCCTGGATTCTTTGCATAATCCACATGAACCTTGGAGTAATAGGTGATACCGTACTCCTTCTTGGTGGGGATGTTATGTCGATGGGTAAAGCTCCTTCGGGCTACAGCTGTCATGTTATACTTCTGTTCTATATCGTCGCAGGTGTACCACTCTGTGATATTATCCACAGATGTGTATTTGCTGAAGAGTTCATCCACCACCTTTTCGTCATAGAACAGGAATCCGGCCTTCTGAACACGAGGAACACGCTTGGTTCGGGTCAGGTAGTGAACCCACTTCTTGTTCTGCTTATATCGTTCGGCAATCTCCTCGGCACTGATATAACCGGGAATCTTACCGTAGTTTCCATCATCCTCTACAGTGTCATCATCGGGATATTCCGCTATCTCGATAGGAGCATCTATTATTTCTTCTTCAGCCCTTACCTCCTGTTCGTTCTTAATCTTTGCATTGATTTCTTCAATAGATAGGCTGCCGTTCATGCGTTCCTTAATAATACGGTCAAAGTCTTCACGACGTATCAAAGTAAACTTACCGCGTTTCTTCTTCTCAACATGATATGTCTTGACATAATATTTTGCCTGATCCAAATTGAATCCATATATGTATTGGATTTCCTCATAGGTATAGTAAAAGGGATCAAATCCACTTCCACCTTTCAGGCTGTCCACATGTATTTTCGAGTAGTAAACCTGATGGTGTCTGTTGATTCTTGGAATCTTATGGCGGAGAGCATATGATACGACAGCGGAGCGCGTCATGTTAAACTTCTCCATCATCTGATCAGGAGTATAATATTGCTCCAGATTGATTTCATCTGCCAATTCTGCAAAGTACTTATCAATAGAAGCCTTCGAGTAGAATACGTTCCGGCCTTCGTATATTTTGGGAATTTGGAACTTGTCAATCCTCCGCATTGCACATTTTTTTGTAATATTGTATTTCTCCATTATCTCTTTCATTGTCATTGTGTCGCTAACCTTATTAATATGGTAGCTACGTTTCTTGTATTCATGGCAAGTGTCAAACATGCGCTCAATGTCACTTCGTCTTATAATAGTACGTGCTGGAGTTTGAAGAGCTTTGAGCAGACCTTGGGCCAGATACCTATATAGTGTAGCTTTACTCAGACCTAAAAGTATTGCGGCTTCAGAGGGTGTCAGGAATGGTTTGTTCCCAACACTCTCAACAATGGGCAGTTGAGAAGATTGTTCAGCTTCTACAGCGTCAATTTTTTTCTGCTTCTCTTTTGCCTTGTATGCTCTCTCAATACATATCTTAGAGCAGTACAGAGTCGTCATTTTGTGCGCAATAAAAGGTTTCCCGCACCATTGGCATCGCTTCTTGTATTCCATATTCTGTCTGTCATTATGAATCTTTAATTCGCCTACTTTTTGTCTCATACCGTCTCGCATTTTCTCACTGTGTCTCACGTTGGTATCTTATATAGCGTTTTGCTGATTCTCACAGCGTCTCACACCAGTGTCTTAAATAGCGAGATTTTTCCCTAAAATCGACCCCAATTTTAGCCTCGGGGTAGAAATAGGGTACAAAAATAGCTAAAATAACTTGGAATAACAAAGAGCAATTAAGAACACTTAACACAACAAAAGCCCTCAAAATGAGAGCTTTAGTAATAGTTTATTCAAATTGTTCTAAGTTGTTGATAATCAATCACTTGCCCACGCAGAAGTGACGGAAGATGTTGTTGAGGGTTTCTTGGGGGGTGATCTGACCACCGGTGATTTCGGCAAGAATGCTGAGGACGTCGTGGAGGTCTTCGGCGAGGAGGTCGCCGCTGAGATTGCAGGAGAGACCTTCGAGGACGCGGAGGAGGGCTTCGTGAGCACGGCAGAGGGCATCGTGGTGGCGGGCGTTGGTTATTACGATGTTACTATCGGAGAGTTTGGGAGTGGCGGCGATAAGCCGTTTGCGAAGTTCGTCGATGCCTATGCCGTATTTGGCCTGGAAGGAGTCGGTCTTGTTCTCGATGCGGATGATGGTCTGGTCGGGACGAGCTTCGAGGTTAGGGTAGGGGACTCCAGGCTCGGTCACCATAATGATGATGCGGGCTCGGTGGGCTGCGGCAAGCGAGCGCTCGATACCCATCTGCTCTATCTGGTCAGACGTGTGGCGGATGCCGGCTGTGTCGATGAAACGGAATAAGGTGCCGTCGAGTGTGATAGTGTCTTCTATGGCGTCGCGGGTGGTGCCCTGGATGTCGCTGACAATGGCCCGCTCTTCGCCGAGAAGTTGGTTCAGGAGTGTGCTCTTGCCGACGTTGGGGGCCCCGACGATGGCAACTGGAATGCCTTGCTTGAGCGCGTTGCCCTGCTGGAAAGAGTCAGCCAGTCGGCTGATGTGGCTGTCGATCTGCCGGGCAAGCAGGAGTAGTTCCTTGCGGTCGGCAAATTCGAGGTCTTCGTGGTCGGAGAAATCCAGCTCGAGTTCAAGCAGCGACGTCAGGTGGAGCAGCTGCTCCCTCAGCTTGCCGAGTTCGGTTGAAACACCGCCGCGCAACTGACTCATGGCCATCTGATGGGTGGCACGGTTAGAGGCAGCTATGAGGTCGGCCACGGCCTCTGCCTGCGCAAGGTCCATCTTTCCGTTGAGAAAGGCGCGCATGGTGTATTCGCCGGGTGTGGCCATTCGGCAGCCGTTACTGACGAGCAGCTGCAACACCTTATTGATAATATATTGCGAACCGTGACAGTAGATTTCGGTGCTGTCTTCGCCGGTGTAGCTGTGGGGGGCATGGAAGATGCTGACAAGGGCTTCGTCGATAACTTCGACTTGAGCGCCTGACGGAGTACCGTCAGGAACGGGGGCTGTGATGCGGGTGAAGTGGATGGTATTGGCGGGGGTGGTTGTGGTGATACCGCAACATACGGAAGAGACTATGGACAGGGCTTTTGGGCCGCTGACACGGATGATGGCAAGAGCGCCCCCGGTAGCTGTGGCGGGGGCGCAGATGGTGTCGGTTTCACTTATGGCGTGTGAAAGGTGATGAGCGTCGGGATTATTCATTTATCCTTTGTCTTTGACAATACCTGAGAGCGCATCGGCAGCTTTGTCGTTCAGGTTGACATTACGTGTGGTGACAGCCTCAATGCTGCCGGCCTTCATGATGTCGGCCATGTCGACGCCTGTGGCCGACTTCAGCACATCGAAGGCTTGCTTGATGGCCACGGGCACATTGCCGCTCAGCGACGATACGCCGCTGCCGTCGGCGCTGTAGATGTTGACATCCTTGATGGCCGAGATGGGCTTGGCAACGTTCTCGACAATTTGTGGCAGAATCTCGATCATCATCTGAGCGATAGCTGCATTGTTGTACTTCTTGTAGGCCTCAGCCTTCTTGTCCATAGCCAGAGCCTCGGCTTCGCCCTTCTTCTGTATGGCGTAGGCCTCAGCCTCACCCTTGGCCTTGATACCAATGGCCTCCTGCTCCAGCCGGTAGCGTGCAGCGTCCGACTCGGCATTCTGAGCCAGGGCACGCTGCTCGGCCTCGTACTTTTGGGCTTCGGCCACGCGCTTGCGCTGTTCAAGGTCGGCCTGAGCGTCGATTTCCACCTTATACTTGTCGGCGTCGGCTTGTTTCTCGACCTCGGCGGCCAGTTGGTTCATTTTGATTTCAATTTGCTCTTTCGACAGTATTTGCTCGCGCTTGGTCTTCTCGATTTCAGCCTCTACGGTCTTGATGTTGATGGTTTTCTGCTGTTCCTGCTGCTGAATAGAGTAGGCGGCGTCAGCATCAGCCTGAGCCGTGTCGGCCTGCTGTTTCAGGGCGGCGCGCTTCAGTGCCAGTTCGTTGTTCTTCACGGCTATGGCCGTGTCGGCGTCCACGCGTGCGTCGTTAGCGTCCTTGTCGGCCTTCGACACCTCGATTTTCACGTCGCGCTCAGCCACGGCACGGTTGATGGCGGCGTCTTTCTTGATTTTGGCCGTGTTGTCAGCACCGAGGTCCTTGATGAGTCCCTCGCGGTCGGTCACGTTCTGAATGTTGCACGAAATGATTTCGATGCCCAGCTTGGCCATGTCGGGCTGAGCTTTCTGCATCACCTGGTCTGAGAATCCGTCGCGGTCGGTATTGAGCGAGCGCAGGTCGAGCGTGCCGATGATTTCGCGCATGTTACCCTGCAACGAGTCCTGCAGCTGTTTGGCAATCTCGTCGGGCAGCATATTCAGGAAGTTCTTGGCAGCCAGTCGCGTGCCCTCGTTGTTGGGCGTGACGCGTATTTTTGCCACTGCATCGACATCGACGTTGATGAAGTCGTTGGTAGGCACGCTCTCCTCGGTCTTGATGTCTACGGTAATCTGTCCCAGGTAGACCTTGTCGAGCCGCTCGAGGAAGGGAATGCGGAATCCACCCTTACCGATGAGCACACGGGGCTGTGACGACAGGCCCGAGATGATGTAGGCAAACGAGGGCGGTGCCTTGACGTAGGAGATGAACACAAAGACGACGAGCAGGATGAGAGCTACGATGATGAGCGTGTAAAGTGTGATTGGATCCATAATAGCTTAAAGATTAAATGGTTAGATACGTTCGAGGACTTTCTCGATGAGTGTGTCGATTGAGTTCTTGTATTCGGTATTCATTTTCTGAGCATAGCGGTTGGCGATGACCATGCAGCAGGTCATGGCGCGATGCCCGAGGAGTGATGCCATGCCAGCCAGTGCCGAGCTTTCCATCTCGAAGTTGCAGACTTTCATGCCCTCGTAATCGAAGGACTCTATCTTCTCGTTCTGCCGTGGATCGGCAATGTCTGCACGCAGCACGCGGCCCTGCGGGCCATAGAATCCGCCGCACGAGATGGTGTATCCGCGCACCATGTCGTCAGCGGCAATCTGTTCGACGAGTTGCTCGTCGGCCACTGCTACGTAGGGAGCGCCCTTGATGGGGTCCCACTGCATGTGCTCGCAGAAAGCCTTCTCCATCGGTATGTCGCAGACGACGTTGCGGCCGGCGTAGTAGTTCAGCAGACCGTCGAAGCCGATGCTCTTGACGGAGGCTACGAAGCATCCCGTGGGTGTGAAGGGCTGTAGTCCGCCGCACGTGCCGATGCGCACCATGGTCAGCGTGCGGTGCTCGTCGCGTTCTTCGCGCGTCATGTAATCAATGTTGGCCAGCGTGTCGAGTTCGTTGACCACGATGTCAATATTGTCGCAGCCGATGCCGTGGCTCTGTACCGTGATGCGCTTACCTTTATACTCGCCGGTTATGGTGTGGAACTCACGGCTGCTGACCTCGCACTCGCGTGAGTCGAAGTGGTTGGCAACGGTCGTCACGCGTGCCGGGTCGCCAACAAGTATAACGCGGTCGGCCAACTGTTCTGGCTTCAGGTGCAGATGGAAGCACGACCCATCGCTGTTGATGATGAGCTCAGACTCCGGGAAAATTCTTTTTGTTTTCATAATTTGACCAGGTTTTATTGTTAATGAATAGTTTTAATTTCAGCACTGCGAATGTCTTTCTCCAGTTGTCTGATGTCCTTCTCCAACTGGTAGTACTCCTGCTCGCAGCCAAGAATCTCGGCCTGCAGGGTGCTGCGCTCGGCTATGTTGGCCTTGGTGGCGTAGTAACGACGCATCTTCTCGAGGTTGCCCCCCAGTTCGTCGAACGACTTGCGCATCTCCTTCAGCCGAGCGGCACGCTTGCTGTTGGTGGCATCCTGGAAATCAGTCAGTTCGTCGTAGACGATGTCGTCGTTGACCACAAACTTGAAGTCCGACTTTTTCGAGCGCTCCTCTTTAGGTCGCCTTCCGGCATTGTTCAGCCGGTCGAGCGTCTCAGCGCGCAGTTGTCCGTCGCCCCAGGTATCGGCAATTCGGTCAATCCTTGCTCTGCTGCGTATGGCATCAGCATCGAGTTCTTCGGTCCGGTAGACGATGCGCTTCTGGTTGGGAATGAATGTGTAGATACACACCTTGCCTTCGGGCTGGCGGCGGTCGGTGGCAAAATAGCCGATGCCGTTCATCTCGTCGACGGCATACATATAGTCGTTGGCACTCGAATTGAAGGGCAGCCCGACGTTCTCGGCGAGCAGATACTTGCCCGTGTCAGAGTCGTAGCGCGACACGTAGATATCGAGTCCGCCGAGCCCCTCGTCGCTGATAGCGGCGAAGTAGAGCGTGGTGCCGTCGGCGAGCATGAAGGGATAGTTCGTGCGCTGGTAGCGGCCGAGTCCTTCAAGCGGTGCGGGCTCGCTCCACTGGTTGCCCAGGAGGTCGGCGGTGAAGAGCTGTCCGCTCTTCGAGAACCAGCATTTGTTGCCGAGTTGGTTGACGTAGACGGTGGAGTAGGGCTGCTCGTCATTGCGGAAGAAGCTGCCGTAGGTGCTGACGTTGCCTGCCTCAGAGCTCAGCCGATAAGCCTCGAGGAACGTCTGCTTGTCGACGACGACGCTGTCGATGAACATGACCTGCTGGGTGGCCTCGAGCATATCGTCAAAGAGCTGCTCCTCGCGCGATGGTTCCACGACGACGGGAGCCGCCTTCTTGCGGGCAGGTGTCTTCCGCTTCTGGGCTGTTACCGGTAAGGCGAGCAAGCCTGCCAGGAGTGTGATTGCGATCTTAATTCTCATAATATTATGTTTTACCCTACAAAGTTACGCAATTTTTATGAAAAACGGATGGTTCCGGCCAAAGAATTATATGTTTTTAATACATGGCGTTGAGGGTGAGCAGTGGTAACAGGTAACAAGTGACATTAAGCGTAAACCTCCCACCTCTCACCTCTGTTTTTTCATGCTATAGTTGCTAATCGCAGGTAATACCCCGCACTTCCTGCACTTCACGCACCACGCCCTCACTGTCAGCCAGTTACACCGTCGCCAACCCTTGACTGCCGCCAACCAACCGCCACCCGAACTGGCACCCGGCCGCCGCGGCCGACATTCATGGGCGGTGAATAATTGTCCCACGGCGTGGGACGTTTGTCCCAGGCCG
>CAMOKH010000009.1 GCA_946617675.1 uncultured Prevotellaceae bacterium
GCGGCGCGCCACGATGTTCCCACGGCCTGGGACAAACGTCCCAGGCCGTGGGACAATTATTCACCGCCCATGAATGTCGGCCGCGGCGGCTGGGTGCAGGTTCTGGTGGCGGTTGGTTGGCGGCAGTCGGGGGTTGCGGCGCCGTAACCGTCTGACAGTGAGGGCGTGGTGCGCGAAGTGCGGGAAGTGCGAGGTGTTAACTGCGATTAGCAACTATAGCATGAAAAACAGAGGTAAGAGGTGGGCCATGTGAAACGTAGAGAAACTTAAAAAAATTTTTTCTAATTTCTTTTGTCAGTTCAAAAATAATCGCTAACTTTGCGACTGAAGCGGGAAGGACTCGCTCGGCAGAAGAAGCGTTATGCTCCAAACTTGCGAGTGAAAACCTGAGAACTTTCAAAAGCAAGACTGTAATAGGCATGAGGGCAGAACGGCTTCCACGTATATGCGTGGGGCTGTGTCTCCATTTTCTTATTACAGGTTTCTCAGGACCTTCACTCGGAACTAGATTGAGGCTAAACCTGCTGAAGGGTATGAATTTGTTAAATGGACCGAATCTGGCAGTGACGCGCCTATATCCACTGAACCAAAGCTGACAATCGATGTATGGAAAGCCCGGACATTGACTGCTCATTTTGCTCCCCAAACATTCAATGTCAGCATAGAATGTGGTGATGAAGGTCTTCAGAAAGGCTACACTTCTGGAGTCTATAAATACGGTGAAGAAATCCTGCTTGCTGTACAGCCTCTGCCAGGTTTCCTTTTCGACGGATGGACGAAGAACGGGCAGCCATTCTCATCTGAACAGTCAACAACTGACTTCATTAAAGGACAATACCATTATGTGGCACATTTCAAGGCTAATCCAGAATCGGCATTTCTGTTAGGCGATGCCGACGGAAACGGTGAAGTAAGCTATGATGATGTCAATACCGTCATAAACGTCATCATGGGACTTCCTGTCGACAAATTCATTAGAATAGCAGCCGATGTCAACAAAGACGGCATGGTGAACATTGTTGACCTGACAACGATCATCAAGATGCTGGCGAACAAACCTTAAGCTGACGGCTTTTCACACTCATTGCATGGGGGGGCGCTTCACCGTGAAGTTTCACGGCGGGGCGTCCCCTAATTTTGGCTAAACACTACGAATGTTCCTTAAAAAAGGAGTGAAATATTTGGCGGTTTGCAGGAAAAAGGTTACTTTTGCAGAATATAACCCAAAACCAATTTACAATGACCGCAAAACAAACTATCGAGGCCGGAAAGGCCATCCTCGGAATCGAATTCGGTTCCACAAGAATCAAGGCAGTGCTCATCGACCAGGAAAACAAGCCCATAGCCCAGGGCAGCCACGAGTGGGAGAACCAGCTCGTTGACGGACTCTGGACCTACAGCATAGAGGCCATCTGGTACGGACTGCAAGACTGCTATGCCGAACTGCGCAAGGACGTTCAGAAACAGTATGACTGCGAGATAGAGTCGCTGGCCGCCATCGGCTTCTCGGCCATGATGCACGGCTACATGGCCTTCAACGAGCAGCAGCAGATCCTGGTGCCCTTCCGCACCTGGCGTAACACCAACACGGGCAAGGCTGCCGCCGAGCTGTCGAAGCTGTTCAACTACAACATCCCCCTGCGCTGGAGCATCAGCCACCTCTACGAGGCTATCCTCGACAACGAGGAGCACGTGGCCGACATCAAGTACCTGACGACGCTGGCAGGCTATGTACACTGGCAGGTGACGGGACAATTCGTACTCGGCGTGGGCGACGCCTCGGGCATGATTCCCGTCGACCCCGCCACGAAGACCTACGACGCCGAGATGGTGAAGAAGTTCGACGAGCTGATTGCACCGAGGGGATTCGCATGGAAGCTGCTCGACATTCTGCCCAAGTCGCTCAATGCCGGTGACAACGCCGGATTCCTGACGCCGGAGGGTGCCAAGCGGCTCGACGTCTCGGGCCACCTGAAGGCCGGCATCCCCGTCTGTCCGCCTGAGGGCGACGCCGGCACGGGCATGGTGGCCACCAACGCCGTGAAGCAGCGCACGGGTAACGTCTCGGCCGGCACCAGCTCGTTCTCGATGATTGTGCTTGAGAAGCCCCTGTCGAAGCCTTACGAGATGATTGACATGGTGACCACGCCCGACGGCAGTCTGGTGGCCATGGTGCACTGCAACAACTGCACGAGCGACATCAACGCCTGGGTGGGACTGTTCAAGGAGTACCAGCAGCTGCTGGGCGTGCCCGTCGACATGAACGAGCTCTACGGCAAGCTGTTCAACAAGGCCCTTGAGGGCGACGCCGACTGCGGCGGCCTGATGGCCTACAACTACGTCAGCGGCGAGCCCGTGACGGGACTGGCCGAGGGCCGGCCGATGTTCGTGCGCTCGGCGGGCGACCGGTTCAACCTGGCCAACTTCATGCGTGCCCACCTCTATGGTGCCATCGGCGTGCTGAAAATCGGTAACGACATCCTGTTCAAGGACGAGATGATACGCGTAGACCGCATCACCGGCCACGGCGGCTACTTCAAGACGCCGGGCGTGGGACAGCGCATGCTGGCCGCAGCCCTGAACTCGCCCATCTCGGTGATGGAGACGGCTGGCGAAGGCGGCGCCTGGGGCATCGCCCTGCTGGCAGGCTACCTCATCAACAAGAACGGCAAGACGCTGGCCGACTACCTGGAGGACGTGGTCTTCGCCGGCAACACGGGCGTCTCAATCGCTCCCACTGCCGAGGACGTGGCGGGCTTCGAGAAATACATTGCCAACTACAAGAGCTGCCTGCCCATAGAGCAGTGTGCCGTTGACAACAAGAAATAGGAACGCGCGCAACTTTAGGGAAACAGCCCCTCTGCCCCCACGATAGGCGGCAGAGGGGCTTTTTTTGAAACTTTAAGGCTATTTTCTTGGCAGAAAGAAAGAAATGCAGTAATTTTGCACGGTTGAAACCAAGTAACAGCTGATTGACATGAAAAAACTGATAATCGCAATGATGCTGTGCCTGCCCTTGGCAGGGGCGGCTCAGAACACATGGGAGATGCCCGAGAACTCGACGACGACAAACCCCGACGCCAAGTACCTGGTAGGCGCCGTCCCCGTGGTTGACGGCAGAGTGACGTTCAAGACGACGGTAGAGGCTCCGGGCAAGAGTGCCGCTCAGGTGGCCAGCATCATCAGGGCCTACATGGAGAAGATGACCAAGGAGCCGGGGCAGTTTGAGCAGAGCCGCATAGCACTCGACGACAGCGTAACTCACCAGATAGTAGGCACTTACCAGGAATGGCTCGTGTTTAAGTCAACCGCCCTCGTGCTCGACCGCACGCGCCTGTTCTATAATTTAATAGCCGACTGCCACGACGGCAAGGCCGACATCACCATGACGCGAATCTACTACCTCTACGAGGAGGAGCGCGACCCGCAGACGCTGAAAGCCGAGGAGTGGATAACCGACGAGGAGGGACTGACCAGGAGCAAGCAGAAGCTGTCGAGGGTGGCAGGCAAGTTCCGCCGCAAGACCATTGACCGCAAGGACTACCTGTTCAACAAATTTGCAGAACTGCTGAAATGAGCAAATACCACCACCTGAAGCCCTTCGAGGACACGGGGCGCACACGCAAGCTGCGCCAGTGGCTGAACCTGCTGTTCATCATCGGTGCCATCGCGGGCATGGCGTGGTTTACGTGGCGCGACCACGACACCGGCATCTACATCATGATTGGTGCCGGCGTGCTGAAGTTTATTGAGCTGTCACTAAGAATAGCCAAGCTGTAACCGCGTATGAGGAAACACCTGTTAACCCTGCTCATGATGATAGTCGGGCTGGCCACCGCCAGCGCGCAAGAGTACATCGACGAGGAGGGCAACATCGAAAACGAGCAGAACCGCCGCTTCAACCCACACGACAACGACACGACAAGCCGCGGCAAGGAGATACCCAAGGGACTATACGTCTGGACCATCGACCGCAGGTTTGGCGACATCACGAGGACGGAGCCCGACACGCTGCCCCACCTCTTCCCCAACACCACGCTGACCGTCGGCAAGTACGGCGAGTACCAGACGCTGGGCAGCAACTACACGGCACGCCTGAACCGCATCGTCATTGACCGGCCCCTGGGCGAGCAGTTTATCTTTACTCAGCCTTACGACTTCTTCTACAAGGCGCCTGACAGGCTGCACTTCACCAACACGCTCTCGCCCATTACCAACCTGACCTACGACAACTGCGGCGACAAGCTGAACGGCGAAGACCACCTCGACGCGAAGTTTGCCGTCAACGCCGGCAAACGGCTCGGACTGGGCTTCGACGTCGACTATGCCTACGCCCGCGGCTACTTCAGCAGTCAGGCGACGTCGCACTTCGGCGCCACCTTCTACACATCGTACATCGGCGACCAGTACAAGGCTCACCTGACCGTGGCGACCTACCACGAGAAGGCGTCGGAGAACGGCGGCATACTGAACGACAACTACATCACCCACCCCGAGTCGTACGAGCAGAGCTACACGGAGAGCGAGATACCGACGGTGCTGACCCAGAACTGGAACCGCACGGACCACCACCACCTGTTTCTGTCACACCGCTACAGCCTGGGCTTCTACCAGAAGACGAAGATGACCGAGGAGGAGCTGCGGGCACGCCGCTTTGCCGCCGAGTCGAAACGTGAGCGGATGAGCGCCGACAGCCTGGAGACGGCATCATTATCGGTGGTGGGCGCCGAGCCCGAGGACTCGGCGATGAAGCGCGAGTTCGTGCCCGTGACGAGCATCATCCATACGCTCGAGCTGAACAGGTTTGAGCGCAACTACCTCGCCTACGGCTCGAGCGCCGACTACTTCGGCAACACCTACTTCCTGAAGGACAAGACGGGAGCCAGGGACTCGCTGGACGACCAGACGAACTACACGCAGATAAAGAACACCGTGGCACTGGCACTGCTCGAGGGCTTCAACAAGTGGGCCAAGGCCGGACTCAAGGCGTTTGCCACCCACGAGCTGCGCACGTTTGAAATGGCCGACACCGTAGGCGAAATGCCCGTGATGAAGAAGACCAACGAGCACAACATCAGCATAGGCGGACAGCTCATCAAGAGCCAGGGCCGGACGCTCCACTACAACGCTACAGGCGAACTGTGGATGGTGGGCGAGGACGCCGGCCAAATGAAGCTCGACTTCAACACCGACCTCAACTTCCGTCTCTTCGGCGACACGCTCACTCTCGCCGCCCACGCACACCTCTACCGGCTGAACCCCACGTTCTACCAGCGGCAGTACCACTCGAAGCACTTCTGGTGGAACAACGACGACCTGTCGAAGGAGACACGCACACGCATTGAGGGCCTGTTCAACTACCGCAAGACCAAGACTACGCTGCGCGTCGCCGTCGAGGAGATTCAGAACTACACGTACCTCGGCATGAACTACGTCATCGGCGACAACAACCTCCGCAGGTACATGACGGCGGCTGTCAACCAGCACTCGGGCAACATCAACCTGATGACGGCTCAGCTGAAACAGCACCTCAGGCTGGGCATCCTGAACTGGGAGAACATCATCACCTACCAGAACAGCTCGAACACCGAGGTGCTGCCCGTACCGGCGCTGAACATCTTCTCGAACCTCTATCTCGACTTCAAGATTGCAAAGGTGCTGGCTGTAGAGCTCGGCGGCAACGCCACATACTTCACCGAGTACGACGCGCCCGACTTCTGCCCCCACCTGAACCAGTATGCCATTCAGGAAAACCCGGACGTCCGCGTGAAGCTGGGCAACTACCCCTTCGTCAACGTCTACGCCAACCTGCACCTGAAGCATGCCCGCTTCTTCATCATGTGGAACAACGTGGTGGGCCGAGCCGGCAACAAGCGGCAGTTCCTGACCCCCCACTACCCCACGAACAACATGGTCATGCACCTCGGCGTCTCATGGAATTTCTTCAATTAGGCAAAAAGATGGGTAATTATTTGCTGATTACCCAAAAAATGCCTACCTTTGCAGTTGAAAAACAATATGGCGCATGAAGCTTATCATCATGACTAAATCCACGTTCTTCGTGGAAGAAGACAAGATACTGACCACGCTCTTTGAAGCAGGGCTCGACAACCTGCACCTCTACAAGCCAGGATCGGAGCCCGTGCTGTCGGAACGTCTGCTGACACTGCTGCCCGACGACTACTATGGCCGCATCACCGTACACGACCATTTCTACCTCAAAGAGGAATTCGGACTGAAAGGCATCCACATCAACAATACACAGGCACAGCCACCACAGGGCTACAGGGGCAACATCAGCCGCACATGCAAGCGCATTGACGAGCTGAAGGACACCAAGAAACGCTCAAACTACGTCTTCCTGAAGACCATCTTCGACAGCCAGAGTAACCCGGCCGACAAATCGACACTCACGCTCGACGAGCTGAAGGAGGCCTCACGGCGCGGACTCATCGACAAGCGCGTCTACGCCATGGGCGGCATGAACCTGGGCAACATCAGCCTGGCCAAGGACCTCGGCTTCGGCGGCGTCGTCATCTGCGGCGACCTCTGGAACCGCTTCGACATCCTGGGCGGGCTCGACTACAAGGAGCTGATCAGCCACTTCGAGAAATTAAGGAAAGCAGTAAGCTAACAGAATAATACACAGGAATATATGGAAAATAGCTACATGGTCTTCTCGGGTACGGCCACGAGATACCTGGCAGAGAAAATCTGCCAAAGCTTGGGTTGCCCTTTAGGACAACTGCAAATCACGAAGTTCTCTGACGGCGAGTTTGCCGTCAGCTACGAAGAGTCTATCCGCGGGCGTGACATCTTCCTCGTCCAGAGTACGTTCCCCAACAGCGACAACCTGATGGAACTGCTGCTGATGATCGACGCCGCCAAGCGCGCATCGGCACGTACCATCAACGCCGTCATACCCTACTTCGGGTGGGCACGTCAGGACCGTAAGGACAAGCCGCGCGTCTCGATCGGCGCCAAGCTCGTGGCCGACCTGCTCAGCGTCGCAGGGGTCAACCGCGTCATCACGATGGACCTGCATGCCGACCAGATACAAGGATTCTTCGACGTCCCCGTCGACCATCTCTACGCCTCGGGAGTCATCATGCCCTATCTCCACAGCCTGCAGCTTGAGGACATGGTCATCGCCTCGCCCGACGTAGGCGGCTCGAAGCGCGCCAACACCTATGCCAAGTTCTTCGGCTGTCCGCTGGTGCTGTGCAACAAGACCCGCGCCCGCGCCAACGTCGTCGCCACGATGCAGATTATCGGCGACGTGGAGAACAAGAACGTCGTCATCATCGACGACATGGTCGACACCGCCGGCACCATCACGAAGGCTGCCGACCTGATGAAGGAGGCCGGCGCAAAGACCGTCAGGGCCTGCGCCTCACACTGCGTCATGAGCGGCCCCGCCAGCGACCGCGTCCAGGAGTCGGCCCTCGAGGAGATTGTCTTCACCGACTCGATACCCTACACCCAGCGCTGCGCCAAGGTGAAGCAGCTCTCTGTGGCCGACATGTTTGCCGAGGCTATCCGCCGCGTGATTGACAACAAGAGCATCAGCGACCTGTATATTGTCTGAAATTGAGAATTGAAAATTGAGAATTGAGAATTACGTCGGACTGGCATTGGCGGCTCTGTGTTTTGCCGCCTGCCAGTCCGACACATATTATATAAAAGGTGAAGCGCAGGGACTGGCCGACGGCACCGTCGTCTACCTTGCCGAGGCGGAAGGCACCCAGCGCGTGCTTGACTCACTCGTAGTGAGCGACGGCAGGTTCAGCGGCGAGGGCGCTGCCACTGACGATGCACCACTGTTCTGCAAGCTCTACCCGAAGGGCCATGCCGACGGCGGACTCCTCTTCTTTCTTGTGACGGGCAACATCTACGCCGAGCTTTCGGCCGAGAGGGGAGCCTCGCGCGTCTCGGGCAGCAAGATAAACAACCAGTGGCAGGCCCTGAACGACACCGTCGGCAAGTACGACGCCCGGCTACGCGAACTCTTCAGTGCCGACAGTCTGGCGCCCAGAAACGTCTACGCCGAGACAGCGCGGATTTACTCCACACTCTCCCAGCGTATCAGCGAAACGGCCCAGCGTAACAGCGACAACGCCCTGGGCCGCTTTATCAGCAGTCATTACTCACCGAAGTAGCGCTTCAGCAGACCGGCGAAACCGGCACCGTGGCGAGCCTCGTCCTTGGCAGCCTCGTGAACCATGTCGTGAATGGCGTCGAAGCCCATGGCCTTGGCCTGCTTAGCCAGCTCGAACTTGTCGGCGCAGGCACCCTCCTCGGCGGCAGCACGCTTCTCAAGATTGGTCTTCGTGTCGAAAACCACCTCGCCAAGCAGCTCGGCAAACTGTGCAGCGTGGACGGCCTCCTCCATGCCGTAGCGCTTGAAGGCCTCGGCAATCTCGGGATAGCCCTCACGGTCGGCCTGACGGGCCATGGCCAGATACATACCCACCTCGCCGCACTCGCCGCGATAGTTGTTACGCAGTTCCTCGATCATCTCCTCGGGCACGCCCTCGATCTTGCCGTCGCCCAGACGGTGAACGGTGGCATAGGTGACGTCGCCGGTCTCCTTCATCTCAGAGAATTTTGAGGCGGGAGCCTTACAGATAGGACACTTCTCGGGAGCAGCATCGCCTTCGTAGATATATCCACAAACGGCGCAGATAAACTTCTTCTTCATAATGTTTTGATTTGTCTTTTAAGGAATTAAAGAATACTTTTGGCAAAGATACGCAGAAAAAACAAATCCCGCAAGTTTTTTGCGAGATTTGTTTCCTGTTTATACACCGTCTAAACGCCTGGTCGAAAATACGTCGCCCTATGAAGTAAGTGAACAATTCATACCTGATTCGAATCTTTTTCATTGTTGGCTTCCTCGTTTTCTTCAACAAACTCCTGCATTTGTTTCTTGTAGCCATGTACGTCGTCTAACACCCATTTTCCATTTTCAAGAATTACATTAATCTCTTCATTCTTTGTTTCGGTATCTCCACCAGAAGTAAACCTGAACGTCACTTTTGCCATTGCCTCATTGTCTTCAATGTTATATACATCATTCAAAGCAATGTCCATCTCCACATCATCCTGCGCCATGTCCCAAAACCCGAAATCCCAGAAACTGATCAATCCATCCTGAGCTAACTGCTTGTCAATCGCATCTACTTCCTTATAAATTCTATTGATGTCATGGCACCTACGAACACCTACGGCCAATGCAGGAATCAGAACAACAATAGCACCAAGTCCCCATGTGGTAGCAATAAACCACCAAGAAACAAAGACAAAAGACCAATACTCAAGTCTTGATGCCCTGCCATTGAATTTAGAATACCTTTTTGTAAGAGTATCCCAAAATAATGCGCCACATTCATAGAGTTTATGGGCCCAATCCGTCTTGAAGAAAGAGATAGAAGTACTTGTCTCATCCAAAGAAACTTTCTCGCACTCGCTTGCAGGACATCCGCAATTAGGACATTCTTTCAGTCTAACGACCGATTTGGGTTTAATCTTGTTTTGGCCTTCATACGGAATCCATACCATTTCTCTTGTCGCTCCAATCAGATATGTTTTGTTGAGTTTAGTAAGTGCCATTCTCTTTCGTTCCTGTGGTGTGGCATACAAAAAAGTTCGCCACTCGTCATGGTCAAGACAGAGGATATAGCATGGTGGTGTCACCGCCTTATGTAAAATGCATCTTAATATTATGGTCATTATATTTTCATTTTATTTGTTTGTCTGACTGTAATCGGGTATGATACTATAACCGTCTTTGTTTTTGTGCCAACGACAATTCGATTGGTTATTTGAGTTCCACATCATAACCGCATACTCGTAGTTGTCTGCATAATGCGGGTTTCTACATGGTTCTGCCATAAAACATGCCAACAGCCTTAACTCTGTATCTGTTAAAAACTTACAGTTCTTATGAGAATGTGGACAGTAACAGTTCGACAGCAACAGTATTGGGGTGTCCGTCTCTGTATAAATGTTCCTTATATGGAAATGGGGAACTTGGCATTCGTCATCCGTCCTGATATATGCTTCATACATCCTTCCCTTTCCG
>CAMOKH010000010.1 GCA_946617675.1 uncultured Prevotellaceae bacterium
GTTACCAAATAATTGTGTATCTTTGCGGCGAAATATATGCTGATATGGAAAACAAAGAGCACTATATGCCCTACCCCTCAGACATCGAGCTGAAGATGGCGTCACGCTGCAGAGTATCACCGTATGGAACAAGATAGGCCATGTCGTCGTGCTCCTGGCCGAGCGTCTGCACATATCACCCAATGAGGCCCTTCGCATCTTCTATGAGTCAGAGGTCTGCAAGCAGCTTCATGACCCACAGACCAACCTCTATCTTTACAGCGACCTGTATATCGTCGACGAGCTGGTTATGGAGATTCAGAATAGGTAGGGTCCGCCCTTAATGTGGTCTGTACTATGCCCCGCCATTACTTCCACAGCGGTTCGTCTTGCCAGTTCTTCACAAACCCCATGGCGGCAGGGTCAACAATAGGATATTTCAATAGTAGAGCTTTGATGTCAGCCGTGAATGTGTTCTGCGGATCGATAGCATTATACCAATATGCCATGCAGCACAACTGAGCATAGAGTTTGTTGAACGGCGTGTCGGTGTCCTTTATCCAGGCATTACGCAACCGCTTTGGCAGGTCTGGTGTGACAGGATAGTTGCGGTTCCAGATGCGGGCATGGTGAGCACAGCAATTCCGTAAGGCTGCAATGCTGTTCATCCAACTCTCAAAGGCAAGATGATTGGGAAGGCCAAACTCACGCGCAATCTTCTTCTTGACCTTGTTGTCAGAGGCGTTGAAAAAGAGTTTAGCCAAAGTGCCAAGTGATAGTAGTTCCATTGCCTTCCATGCTGGAGGGAATGCCGAATCTTTGTATTTGCTGAAATGCTCCTTGATATAATCTTCCTTGCTTCTTCTTACCTCTCGGTCTACGGCATTCAGGTTTTCAAGGAAAAGATGCTCGTCATTACATATCGACATGTTTGTAAACCAGAATGCACCGTATTTCAAGGAGAAGTGATGGATCATCTTTGAGCGTAAGGCAATCTCGATATTGCTGATAGCACGGAACACTATCTCACGTAGGGCAGCATCGAACCGATATAGCGCAACAGCATTCTCAAATGAACTATTCGGCTTGTATTGATGCGTTTCCTTATCTGATTCCATCGGGCGCAGATAGTTTGCCAAACGGAAATAGCTTATAAGACCCAATGTACGTCCTGCCTGTTGCTCATCACCAATGGTGAGTCCTCTGGCTTTCAGCATCGCCAATAAGGCGGGTATGTCGAGTGGCTGCTTGTTGTATTTCATATAGCTACAAATAAAAAAGTTCCACCCTGGTACGCTACATTCTCCGAAGAGAAGAGAAGCGTTGGTGGACTCTGTCGGGTGCAAAGATAAGACTTTTTCTTGATTCTAACAAGTTTTTTCGCTCTTTTCTACCTATTTTTCTCGAAAAAATGGTAAAAAACGGTAAATTCCTTGACAGGGGTTCGTTTAGTGCTCTCTGAATAAATAAGCAGCTGAGTCCTCTTTCACAAGTGGGCTCAGCTGCTTATTTATTCAGAAGCGAAGCGGTAAGTCTGGCCAGCCACGGTCTCCAGGTCGTACTCGTAGACTTGGGGGAGGAACAGCAGGGGGAAGTCCTTCAGCTCCTGAGAGCGGAGGGGCTCGCGGATGGCGGCTGGGGCGAAGAGTGGGTTGGGACAGTCGCCGGCGGCGGGCTTCAGCGTGACGCCCTTGGGCGCCTTGACCAAGCGGAGGGGGACGTAGGAGCGCAGGCGCAGCGTGCCGCCGATGGTGGAGCGCACCACTGCGGAGCTAAGTTTTGCACTGCTCCATACCTCATCGACGATGAAACCGCCACGGGCACGCAGACCGCTGACCGAACCCTCGGTCCAGTCGGCGGGCAGGGCGGGCAGCAGGTGGACGGCACCGTCGTGGCTCTGGAGGAGCATCTCGCAGATGCCCGCCGAGACGCCGAAGTTACCGTCGATCTGGAACGGCGGATGGGCGTCGAAGAGGTTGGGATAGGTGCGGCCCTGGGGGTACTGGCGGGCGGCGCGGTCGTCGGGCAACAGGTGGAGCATGTTCTTGATTATCAGGAAGGCGTGGTTGCCGTCGAGCATGCGCGCCCAGAAGTTGGTCTTCCAGCCGAGGCTCCAGCCCGTGGCCATGTCGCCGCGCTGGCGCAGCGTGTTTGCCGAGGCGGTGAAGAGGTCAGGATGGCTGAAGGGCGACACCTGGTTCGACGGGTAGAGGCCGTAGAGCTGCGAGATGTGGCGGTGCTCGTCTTTAGGGTCGTCGGCGTCGATGAGCCACTCCTGCAGCTGGCCGTGGCGGCCTATCTGCATCGGCGGCAGGTTCTGCAGGGCGAAGCGCAACTGTTGGGCCAGCGCGCTGTCGCACCCCAGGATATTGGCGGCCTCCATGGTCTGCGAGAGCACGTCGAAGCATATCTGGTTGTCCATCGTAGAGCCTGCGGTGACGTTGGTACCCTTGCCACTGGGCCCATGCTCAGGCGACACGGTAGGCACGGTCATCAGCCATCCGGCGGCCTGCTTCACCTCACCGGCGGCGGGGTAGGTCTGCATATAGTCGAGCAGGAACTCGGCGGCGCCCTTCATCACGGGGTACCACTGACGCAGGAAGTCGCGGTCGCCGGTAAAGAGGTAGTGCTGCCAGAGGTGGGTGGTCAGCCAGGCGCCGCCAGTGGGGAACATGCCCCAGGGCGTGCCGTCGACGGGGCCGGCGATGCGCCACAGGTCGGTGTTATGATGGGCCACCCAGCCACGGCAGTGGTACATCGTACGAGCCGTCTCGGCGCCCGTCTCGCTGAGGTCGCGAATCATCGAGAACAGCGGCTGCTGCGTCTCGGCGAGGCCCGAGATGAGTGCGGGCCAGTAGTTCATCTCGGCGTTGATGTTGATGGTGTACTTCGAGTCCCACGGGGCGTTCAGCTTGTCGTTCCACACGCCCTGCAGATTGGCGGCCTGACCGCCGGGCTGGCTCGACGAGATGAGGAGGTAGCGACCGTACTGCATCATCAGGGCCACGAGGTCGAGATCGAGGGATTTTCGATTTTCGATTAGGCTGGCGCTCTGCTCGAAGGCTTTCAGACGCTCGTCGGTGGGCAGGGCAGAGTCGGCATTACGGGGCAGCGTCAGGCTGACGCGGTTGTACTGCTCCTGATACTTCCTGACGTGGTCGGCCAGTAACTGCTTGTACGACTTCGCAGAAACCGACTGTAGGGTCTTGATATTCTTGTCGTTCGCATTGCCGCTGATGTCATTGTATTTCACGAAGTTGGTAGCTGCCGTGATGATGAGATAGGCTGTCGTAGCCTTCGCCACGGCGATAGCTCCCTGCCCGTTGTCGGCCACACTGCCGTCCGTCTCGACGGAGACTCTGCACAAGGCCTTCAGTCCGGCCTTGATGCCCTCCTGCTCCACGCCATCGACCTCGGCTAAGAGCTCAGCTTCATTCGTGCCTTTCTGTCCGCCGATGTGCCCGATGAGGAGCACGTGCTTACTCTTCAACTGTGACGCGAAGCCTAAGTCGAACGACAGCTCACCTTTCTTCGAGGCCTTCAGCTGCACGATGATGACGTTGTCGGCCTGCGAGGCAAAGACGGTACGCTCGTACTTCACCTTATTATATATATAGGAGGTGGTGGCGGTGGCATCGCCGAGGTTCAGCGCCCGCTCGTAGTTCTGCACGTCCTTATGGCCTAACGACAGCTTCAGACTGCCGAGGGGCAGGAAGCGCATGCCGTGAGGGCCCTTCACGAAGTGGCTGTCAATGAGCTTTGCAGCCTCCTTCTCGCGGCCCTCGAAGATGAGGCGGCGCACCTCGGGCAGCGCCGCGAACGACTCGGTGGAGTTGTTGTTGTGTGGCGAGCCGCTCCAGAAGGTCTCTTCGTTGAGCTGGATTTCCTCGACATCGGTGCCGCCGTAGATCATGGCACCGAGGTGAGAGTTGCCTACGGGCAGGGCCTCAAGCCAGTGGCTGGCGGGCTTGCTGTACCAGAGTCGGTGGGGCTGGGCAGCCGTGACCATGCACACGGCGGCCAGCGACAGGATGGCAAAAAGTCTCTTTCTCATAGTTTCTATCGTCTTATTGTTTAAACTGCCACCAGTCGAGACGCACGTCGCCGCTGGTGTTGCTGAAGCAGATGTAGAGGTCGTGGACGCCGGTGGCACCCTTGACCTTGGCCGTGAAGGACTTGTACTTCTCCACCGAACCGGTAGAGCCAATCTGAGCCGTTCCGACGACGGGGCCGTCCTGGCTGTCGAGGCGCAGGGTGACGGTGGCGCGGCCCGTGGCGGCGGCCATAATGGCAAACGACCTGGCGCCCTTGCTGCCGCGCTCGGCCTTGCCGCTCTGCCCGGCAGAGAAGTCGACGCCGCGCAGGCGGATGTACTCGCCGTCGTCGAGGTCGAAGATGTACATGTTGCGCTTACCCGTCGACTCAGGCATGTCCTTCACGACGCCGGTGTTCTCGATACCCATCTTGGCCGACTTCAGCCCGAAGCCCCAGTTCATGGTCTCAGCCTCGACTCTGGTGTAGGGATTGAGCCAATGCAGCTGTTTCATAGGCTGCTGGTCGAGCCAGTAGGGAATCTCCTGGATGGTGCCGTCGGCGTTGTAGGTAATCTCCTGTGCCGAGACTGAGCGCCGCTCGTGGTGGACGAAGGTCTCGAGGTGCATCAGGTCGTAGTCCTGACCGAAGACGTAGGAGTGGCCGCGGAAGTCGCAGATGCCGGGGTGGTTGCCGCGGTCGCGCTCGGTGGGGCGCATGATGTAGTTCTTCCACGTCCAGGGGCCGGTGGGCGACGAGCTCATGGCATAGCCGAGGGCCTCGGGACAGCAGGTGGTGGCGTAGGCCATGTAGTAATGGCCGTTTCGCTTGTAGAACCACGGTCCCTCCTGATAGTGCTGCACGGCCCACGTGGCCTTCTCGGAGCCCGGCACGCGGAGGTCAATCTTCGAGCCCTCCTCCTTGACGGGGCGCATGACGCCGTCCTTCGGGTTGAGCACGAGGATGTCGCCCTGAGTAGAGATCATGTCCTTGCCGAGCTTGATGCAGTAGGTCTGGGGATTGCCCCAGTACATGTAGGCCTGGCCGTCGTCGTCGGTGAACACAGAGGGGTCGATGTCGTCCCAGTGCTCCTTCTGCCAGACGAGGGGCTGGCCCAGCGGGTCGCGGAACGGCCCGTAGGGCGAGTCGGCCACGAGCACGCCGATGCCATGACCGTGGAGCGGGGCGTAGAGGTAGTACTTCCCGTCGCGCTCGACGGTCTGGATGGCCCAGGCGCCGTTCTCGCGCGAGCGCCACTTGAACTCCTTCAGCGAGGCCACGGCGCCGTGCTCGGTCCAGTTCACCATGTCGGTGGTCGACCAGAGCAGCCAGTCGTACATGAAGAAGCCGGCCGAATTGCGCTCGTTCGGGTCGGGGATATCCTCGGGCGAGGCGTCGTGCGACGTATATAGGAATAAGGTGTCGCCGACGACCAGCGGCGACGGGTCGGCGGTGTACTTGGTCTGGAAGAGCGGCATGTTCACCTGCTCGAGCGACTGCAGCTGCCACCAGTCGAGGTTGAAGAGGCTTGATGCCTTGTTGCCCTTGAAGACCAGGTAGAGGTCGGCCGTCTGGGGCAGCGTGACGCCGGCCAGGGTGCGCTTCGGCGAGTTGAGGTCGGTGATGTTGGAGTAGTCGAGGTCGAGGTTCAGCGTCTGCCACTTCTGCGCGCCGCCGGTGGCGGGCACGTCGAGCCGTCCGAGCAGACGGCCGTCGATGCTGCCGAGGCGCAGCTCAATCTGCCCGCCCTTCTGTTCGCTGGCCACGCGGGCCTTGAACGTGCGGGGTATCTTGGTGCCGAAGCCGACGTTCCGCAGCTTGATATAGTCGCCGTCGTGGATGTCGGTCACGTAGGCGCCCACCTCGCTGTCCTGCACGGTCTTGACAGTCCGCGAGAAGGTCATCGCCTCGGCCTCCACACGGCGGAAGGGGTCGAACGCGCCCCCAGGTTTCACATTAGCGTTTTGGGCCGTCGTCGCCAAGACTGACAGCACCAGGCTTACGGTTGACAATAGTCGTTTCATCATTCTTTGTTTTTAGTTGTTGCTTTTACTCCGCAAAGGTACAAAAAAAGTACTGTTCCGCCATTAGCTTACGTCTCTTTTTCTTTAGATACAGGCGCCGGAAAGCTAAAAAAGCTTAAATACTGTCCTCTTTTTTGCTAATAAGATACAACGTATCGTAAATTTCCCTATATTTGCAACGTTTACAGTCACGACAGAAAGTACGATAATTAATCAAACCCTATTTACTAACCCAAAAACAACAAGTATGGAAAACGTGATCAAGACCCCCTCGATGTCGTTCGGGGAAGCATTGAAGACTTGCTTCAAGAAGTACGCAACGTTCAGCGGCCGCGCACGCCGGTCGGAGTTCTGGTGGTTCAGCGTCTTAGGCTGGATTCTCTCACTTGCCTCCTATGGCGTGGTATGGTGGAAGATGGCTAAACTGGACGAGGTACAGGCCCAGGTGGCCGAGGTGATGTTCGACGAGGAGAAGATGGCTGCACTCACCGCCCAGGCCGAGAG
>CAMOKH010000011.1 GCA_946617675.1 uncultured Prevotellaceae bacterium
CCGAGTGGAGAGGGGAGCGAATAGTTTAACCGATTGATTGTGAAATGCGATGAACGCGATAGAAGTAAGCCATATATCAAAGACATACGGGAGAAAGGTAACCACTCCCCCCCATCATGTGGAGGGGCTGGGGGGAGGGTCTGTCCGTGCACTCGACGACGTGTCGTTCTCCGTCGGGAAGGGCGAGGTGTTCGGCCTCATCGGTCCCGACGGTGCGGGCAAAACCACGCTGTTCCGCATCCTCTGCACGCTGCTGCTGGCCGACGAGGGAAAGGCGTCGGTAGATGGCTTCGACGTGGTCAGCGGCATGAAGGAGATTCGCCGCCGCGTGGGCTATATGCCCGGTCGGTTCTCGCTCTATCAGGACCTGACGGTGGAGGAGAACCTGCAGTTCTTTGCCACGCTCTTTGGCACGACCGTGGACGAGGGCTACGACAGCATCAAGGCGATATACGGCCAGATAGAGCGCTTCCGCGACCGCCGGGCCGGGGCGCTGTCGGGCGGCATGAAGCAGAAGCTGGCCCTCTCGTGTGCGCTGGTACACCAGCCGAGCGTGCTCTTCCTCGACGAGCCGACGACGGGTGTCGACCCCGTCAGCCGCAAGGAACTGTGGGAGATGCTGCTCTCACTGAAGGAGCGCGGCATCACCATCGTGGCCTCAACACCCTACCTCGACGAGGTGCGCTGCTGCGAGCGCGTGGCGTTCCTCGACCACGGCCAGATACGCGGCATTGACACGCCGGAGGTGATACTCGACGCGTTCAGGGAGGTGTTTAACCCAGCCCCCCTGTCGTCCCCCGAGGGGGACACAACAGAAACTCCCCAGAATTGCAATACTATAGAAGCCCCCTCGGGGGTCGTAGGGGGGGCCTCCGCCGAGAACGTCATCGAGGTGGAGCACCTGGTGAAGGCCTTCGGGTCGTTCCATGCCGTCGACGACATCTCGTTCACGGTGAAGCGGGGCGAGATCTTCGGCTTCCTGGGCGCCAACGGTGCCGGCAAGACCACCGCCATGCACATGCTGACAGGACTGAACCAGCCGACGAGCGGCACAGGGCGCGTCGTGGGCTATGACATACGCACGGAGTACGAGCAGATAAAGCGCCACATCGGCTATATGTCGCAGCGCTTCTCGCTCTACGAGGACCTGACCGTCAGCGAGAACATACGCCTCTTTGCCGGCATCTACGGCATGAAAAGTGAAGAGATAAAAGTGAAGAGTGAAGAATTGTTGCGCCGACTGAACTTTTCGGAGCATAAGGACAACCTGGTGCGCTCGCTGCCACTGGGCTGGAAGCAGAAGCTGGCCTTCTCGGTCTCTATCTTCCACGAGCCGGGCGTGGTGTTCCTCGACGAGCCTACGGGCGGTGTCGATCCTGCCACGCGCCGCCAGTTCTGGGAGCTCATCTACGACGCAGCCCACCGCGGCATCACCGTCTTCGTGACCACCCACTACATGGACGAGGCCGAGTATTGCGACCGCATCTCGATCATGGTTGACGGCAAGATCAGTGCCATCGGCACGCCCGCCGAACTGAAGCAGCGGTTCCGTCAGCCCGATATGGATCATGTGTTTACCTATCTGGCCCGTCAGGCTAAGAGAGATTAAGACCCACCCCCAGCCCCTCCCTATTTGGAGGGGAGTAATTACTAAATAAAAAGAATCATGAGCACGACTAATCATATAGCAAGACTATCCACTCCCCTCCATACAGGGAGGGGTAAGGGGGTGGGTCTCTTTCTGTCATTTGTCATCAAGGAGGCGCGCCACATCCTGCGCGACAAGCGGACGATGCTCATCCTGTTCGGTATGCCGACGGTGTTGATGCTCCTCTTCGGTTTTGCCATCACCACCGACGTCAGGAACGTGCGCGTGGTGGTGGTCACGTCGCAGATGGATCATCAGACGCAGCAGGCTGTGGAACGGCTCTCGCAGTCGGAATATTTTGACATCGTGCAGACCGTTGGCACACCTCGCGAGGCAGAGCTGCTGATTCGCCATCAGAAGGCCGACATAAGCCTCACCCCCGGCCCCTCTCCCACTGGAGAGGGGAGCAGGCGCACTTGGCAGATTATGGTAGACGGCAGCGACCCCAACATGGCGCAGCAGTGGACGACCTACGCATCCTCCATTCTCGCACAGCCCGTTGGTGGGATAGTCAATTCACTCCCCTCTCCAGTGGGAAAGGCTACGGGGGTTTCACTCCCCTCTCCAGTGGGAAAGGCTACGGGTAGGCGAGCCGTGCTCGGGAATGAGGGGCTGGGGGTGAGGCTTCTCTACAACCCCCAGATGAAGTCGGCCTATAACTTCGTGCCGGCCATCATGGGCATGCTGCTGATGCTCGTCTGCGCCATGATGACCTCCATCTCAATCGTCCGCGAGAAGGAGCGCGGCACGATGGAGGTGCTGCTCGTCTCGCCCGTGCGCCCGCTGATGGTCATTGTGGCCAAGGCCGTGCCCTATCTGGTGCTGGCCTTCGTGATTCTCATCGTCATCCTGCTCATGGCCCGCTATGTGCTGGGCGTGCCGCTTGTCGGTTCGCTGTTCTGGATCATCGCGGTGAGCATCATCTATATCCTGCTGGCCCTCTCGCTCGGTCTGCTCATCTCCAACGTCGCCCAGACTCAGCTCGTGGCCCTGCTCCTCTCTGCCATGGTGCTGCTCATGCCCGTAGTCATGCTCTCGGGCATGATGTTCCCCGTAGAGTCGATGCCGCAAATCCTGCAATGGATAGCCGCCGTCGTGCCGCCCCGCTACTATATCGAGGCCATGCGCAAGCTGATGATCATGGGCGTGGGCATCGGCGAGGTGATGAAGGAGGTCGTCATCCTCGTCGGCATGACAGCCCTGCTGCTCACCGTTGCGCTGCGGAAGTTCAACCAGCGCCTGGAGTAATCGTCATTCTCAATTCTCAATTCTCAATTATGATAAGGTATCTCATACAAAAGGAATTCCTGCAGATTCGCCGCAATGCCTTCCTGCCGCGGCTCATCGTCATGTTCCCCATCATGATCATGTGCGTCATGCCGTGGGTGATGAACATGGAGGTGAAGAACATCGTGGTGGAGGTCGTGGACACCGACCATACCGTCGAGTCGCAGCGGCTGATCCAGCAGATAGCCGCCAGCAACTACTTCATCTACAACGGCCAGAAAGCCACCTATACCGAGGCCCTAAAGGACGTCGAGAGCGGCCGGGCCGACATCATCCTTGAGATTCGCAACGGCCGCTATCTCATCGCCGCCAATGCCGTCAACGGCACCAAGGGCTCGATGGGCAGTGCCTACCTCTCGCAGATTGTAAGTGATTCTTCACGCTTCACTTTCCACTCTTCACTCCTCTACAACAAGCACCAGAACTACAAGGTCTTCATGATACCCGCCCTGCTGGCCATCGTGATGATGCTGATGACGGGCTTCCTGCCCACGCTCAACATCGTAGGCGAGAAGGAGGCCGGCACCATCGAGCAGATCAATGTCACGCCCGTCTCTAAGTGGGCCTTCATCCTGGCCAAGCTCATCCCTTACTGGCTCATCGCCCTGTTCGTCGTCACCGCCTGCCTGCTGTTGTCATGGGCCGTCTATGGCATCACCAGCGCCGGTCCGCTCTGGCTCGTCTACCTGCTCGCCATGCTGCTGGCGCTGTTCTTCTCCAGCTTCGGCCTCATCATCTCCAACTACAGCGACACCATGCAGCAGGCCATGTTCGTCATGTGGTTCTTCATCGTCTGCATCTTGCTGCTCAGCGGTCTCTTCACGCCTACGCGCTCCATGCCCTCGTGGGCCTATCTGACCACCTATGTCAACCCGATGCACTACTTCATCGAGGCCATCCGCACGGTGTTTGTCCGTGGCGGCGGCTTGTCTGCCGTCGCCCATCAGCTGCTGGCTCTGCTCGCCATTGGTCTTTTCATGGCCGTCTGGGCCGTACAGAGCTACAAGAAGAACAGCTGAGGCCTATAACAACAATCAGTTTCAGTATGTTTTCCGCAAAACCCACTGCGTTTTTTTATTCACCGCCAGTGAATATTTCCTGCCAAAAGTAGTTTGCATGTCAGCATGATGGTGCGGCCTATGAGGTTGGTGGTATGCACGAAGCGGTCGGTGTCCACGAATGAGGCGCGTGTGTACTGGCGCACATCGAGGAGGTTTTCTCCTGTGAGCCTCCATACAGCCCACTTGGCCTTATACTGCACCGATGCGGAGAGCATGGAGGCGTCCTTGTATTTGCCCGGCTCTACCATGCCCAGCATATAGTTACAGGTGCTGCGTATCTCAATGGTTGGTATCGGGAATACGGCCACCGAACCCGTACAGCGGAGATTGTCAGACGACTGGCGTGAGGACGTGGCGCGCATGAAGTCCTGCGCATAGTCGCCCTTGATGTTGGTCTCAAGCCACGGCACCGGCGTGACGTCGGCCTGCAGGCGCACGCTGTAGCCCGTATGGTAGGAGGTGACGAGACTGCCCTGCATCATATACTCGCTGCTGCCCCACGACACGTTGGCATTGGCTGATAGCTTCGTGAAGATGGAGAGGATGTTCTTCGACGCATTGACGCCTCCACTGGCCGACCGCGAATGGCTGTCGCGGAATATCGACGTGCTCTCTGTTGCCGTCTGGCTCACCGTGCGCGACGAGAGCACATTGCGCTTGCCCTGGCTGTAGCTTGCATTGGCACCAAAGGTGAAGTAGCTGAACGGCACTTGCTTGGTGTAGCGGAGGTCGGTGCTCCACGACTGGCTCTTGGCAATTACTCCCGATGCTGCCGAAGTGTTGCGATAGCTGGTCTGGACAGGCGTGGTAAGGAGGTCCATGATGTCGCCGGCAGCGTTGCTGAAGCCGCTGCTGAGGTTCAGGTCAGAGGTTGCGCTGAAGGTGTAGCGGAACGAGACGTGGGGCTCTGCAAACACCTCAGTCATGGTGGTGCGCTTGTTATTGTACCGGGAAAGGTAATTCAGGTTCAGCAGCTTGATGTTGACTCCCATCGACGAATAGAACTTCCTGTCAGCCGATGTCCATGAGGTGGAGGGGTTGACGCTTGGCACGAGCTTCCAGCCGCTCACGCGCTGGCTTTGGTCGCCAGAGCCTGGCTTTAGGAATCTCGTCTCGATGAAGTTGTAGTTGGCCGTGAGGTCAATAGGCATGTCAATCTTCCATTTGCGTCCCAGCTTCACTTGCAGCGAGGTGCTATGGCGCGTGTTGAGCTGGGTGCTCTGTCCGCTCTGCGAAATATCGCTTATAAGCATCAGCACCTCTGGCGTGCGGATGAAATCGACATTGCTGGTGAACGACAGCTTTTTACCTGCCATGCGGATGGTTCCCCAAAAGTTGTTGTGCAGGTTGATGGAGGTGGCGTCTCGGTGCTGGGGGAGAAGCCCCCCTCCTGCTCCCCCGAGGGGGAGAGTCTTGACGGGACTTTCGTTTGTGAGGAATTGCGCCTTGGCGCTGAAGGTGTCAGAGAAATAATGGTTGCTGGCATTGTTCTCAAACTTCACGTTCAGCATAGGGCGGTGAGCCTTGGCCAGCGGACTGACCGACTCGAAGATGTAGATGTTGTCCGTTTGAGGGGATTTGTGATCCCCGCCTGCAAAGTAGTACGCCTCCGAAGTGGCGCTGCTCGTCATGCGCTCGTAGGTGTAGTCGGCATTGACCCTGACCAGTCGACCGCTGTCAATCTTCTGTATGGCGTTGAGGCTGCCATAGCCATTGGTGCGATAGACCGACTCGCCCACGCTGCTGCCCGCCTGTCCCCATGCCGGCAGCTTATCGGTAGCCAGCGAACCGAAATTGTCGCCGCCAGCGTGATTGACCATGTCGTAGAGGCCAAAGTTGCCGCTGTTGCTGTATTTCGCAGAGGCCAGCAACTGGAAGTTGTCGGTAAACATCATCCCTGTGGCACCTGCTGCATACAAGACCTTGTCCTCCCTCACGCCAACGCCAAACTCTGGTTGCCCGAATGGCTTGAACTGTGCCTTTTTGCTCAGTTTTATATTGATTGCCACGGCATCGCTTTCCTCGTCAGCGTCAATCTTTCGATGCTTGTGGCGCTTCATGATGTCCACCTGAGTAGCATATTCGGCCGGGATGTTCTTCGTGGCAAGATTGTAGCGACCGCCAAGCATATCGAGACCGCCGATGTAGAAGTTCGAGATATCCTTGCCCATATAGCTGATGGCACCATTATCCGCGATGCTGATGCCTGGCAGATTCTTCAGTCCGTCTTCGAGCGTCACATCGCCTTTCTTGAGGAAGGATGCGAGGTTGTAGGTGAGCGTGTCGCCCCGTTGTCGCAGCGGGTCGGGCTTCACCGTCACCTCCTTCAGCGAAATGCTTTTGGGTGTCAGAACCATGTCCTTCACTATGGGCTTACCCCCTCCATTTGGAGGGGGCAGGGGGAGGCTCTCCTTCTCATAGCTGATATGATTGAACTGCAACGTCACCATTCCCGCCGGCATACTCTTAACCTCCAGCGCATACTCGCCCTTCGCATTCGTGCTGGTGAACGCCAGCGTCTTCGTGCCGCTCACCAGCTTCACGATGACGTCGCTCACGGGCTTGTTTCGTAGGTCAATCACCCGCCCCGTCACCCGTACCTGCGCCGAGGCATGGATGGCCAGTGCTATATATAATATAATGTATAGGAATCGTTTCATATTGGTCTATTCCTTTTCCAGCGGCTGATATTTATGCGCCTTTTCAGGTATATACAATCCTCCCACGAATTGATAGTCTGCACGCTGTTGTCCTAAATGCAGGATTTCTTTCGGGCCAGTCATATAAAACATGGGATTGGTCAGGTATAAGCGATTGCCAAACACGTTCTTCTTCTGTTTCTGCATCTGCTCTCTCGTCGTTTTCTCGTATGGTGTCACCGTCGTTATCAAACAACGCTCTTCCATGGAGAACTTTGAAACCACAGAACCAGCAGAATAGGTGATGGGGGCCGTTTCCTGATAAATGCCGACAAGCCTGAACGTATGGATGCCCTCATCGTCTGCCGCGTAGGTTATCAAGCCTGGCAGTCCCTGTAGTTTCCAAGGGCCAGCTGCGGTAGGAATGTCCTCGGCATAAAGTACAGTCCACGTCTTGCCACGGAACTTTCCGTTTGCTTTCTGGCACAGATAGCCGCAAACAGAGTCGCTGCCCTCCACCATATTCCACGCCGGCGCTTCTGTGTCTTCAGTTACCTCGTACTGAAGTGGCGGAATTAATTCGAGCGAAATGGTCTTATCTTCCGGATAGCCAACCGTAGTTGTGGCGATATGCATCAGCGCCTCATTGTGCATGAACCAAAAGTGGTCATCGCCTATCTCCTCGTCCCTTTGCTGCTGAAACAGATAGCGCTCGTAGGTCCATGTCTTCCACACGCCATCGCCCACCTGCAAGGCCAGGCGGATGGAGTCGGTGACAGGCTTTCCGTCTGCGTCCGCTGTGTTGATG
>CAMOKH010000012.1 GCA_946617675.1 uncultured Prevotellaceae bacterium
GAGAGGCGGCGGAAGGCGCGCGAAAGGCGGCGCGCCACGATGTTCCCACGGCCTGGGACAAACGTCCCACGCCGTGGGACAATTATTCACCGCCCATGAATGTCGGCCGCAGCGGCCGGGTGCAGGCTCGGGTGGCGGTTGGTTGGCGGCAGCTGGGGGTTGGCGGCGGCGTAACGGGCTGACAGTGAGGGCGTGGTGCGGGAAGTGCGGGAAGTGTGGGGTATTACCTGCGATTAGCAACTATAGCATGAAAAATAGCGGTAAGAGGTGGGAGGCTAAGAGGTAAGAAGTTAGCCATGTGAAGCATGCGAAACTTGAATTCACGAATTTTTTTTGCTGATGATTTGGCTGTTTGAAATTAAATGAGTAACTTTGTAGCTGAATAGAGACATCGACAAACGAAGTACTGCAAAATGAAGAAGACACTGTTACTGCTATTGTTCTGCGCCATGACGGCGACGGCCCTCGCGCAGCCCTTGCCGGCACTCGAGCAAGTGAAAGCCGACCCACGGCGGGCTTACGGCACGGACTATCCTTACCCCGAAACGGCGGCACCGCTGACGAAGGCCCCTAAAGGCTACAAGCCCTTCTACATCAGCCATTACGGCCGCCACGGGTCGCGCTACTACTGGAATGCCACGCTCTACCGCGACCTCGACTCGCTGCTCAGCAAGGCCCACCGCCGCCACCAGCTGACGGCTGAGGGCGAAGCCTTCAGACAGAAGTTCATGGCGGCCAAGGACGAGATGGCGGCCTGCGTCAGCGAGCTGAGCGACTTGGGCTGGGAACAGCACCAACGCATAGCACGGACGATGTACAATAACTTCAGGGACGTCTTCAAGCGCGGCGGCGACGTGCTGGCCATCTCGTCGCTCTCAGGGCGCTGTGTGCTCAGCATGGCCTCGTTCTGCGAGGAGCTGACGCAGTGTAACCCGAAGATTGAAATCAGGCAGCAGTCATCGCGGACGACGCTCGACGGCGTCGTGCCTACAGACCGCCAGAATCCGCTGCGAAAGACCTGGCCGAAGTCGCGGCCTCGCTTCGCCGATCACCGCGGTGATTTTAAGTACGACGACCACCTGCGCGAGAAGGTCATCGCCCGCGTCTTCACCAGTACCGACAGCCTGCCGGGCAATCCGGGCGCCATAGCCAGCAACCTCATCAACCTGTACACCTCGCTGCCAAGCATCGGCCACGAGGGCATGATGGGCAGCATCATCACCGACGACGAGATTGCAGCCCGTTGGGAGGCCGAGAACTTAGGCTCGTACAACTGGGTGTTTGAGCCCCGTTACGACATGATACCAGTCTTGCGCGACATTATCGCCAAGGCCGACAACGTTATCAGCGGGAAGACCCGTCGGCTGGCCGACCTGCGGTTCGGCCACGACACCTGTCTGGGGCCGCTTACCGTGCTGCTGGGCATCAATGGTGCCGACCGCGACCCTGCCGACCCGTACGCCGTGAAGGACTGCTACCAGAACTGGCAGACGGGCAAGGCAGCCAACCTTCAGCTCATCTTCTATCGCGGCAAACACGCCGACGACATACTCGTGAAGTGCCTGCTGAACGGTGCAGAGGCCACCCTGCCGCTGCCCGCCGACAACGCGCCCTATTACAAGTGGGCCGACTTGAAGCGAATTTATACCGATAGGTGTAACAACGTTAATCCCAATGAATGACCATAAGATAATAAACGACCCGGTGTTCGGGTTCATCAAGATTCCGCGCGGACTGCTCTACGACGTCGTGCAGCATCCGCTGATGCAGCGGCTTAACCGCATCAACCAGTTAGGGCTGGCCTCTGTAGTCTATCCCGGCGCACGCCACACCCGTTTCCAGCATTCGCTGGGTGCCTTCCACCTGACGAGCGAGGCTGTGCTGTCGCTTCAGCAGAAGGGCAACTTCATCTTCGACTCAGAGGCCGAGGCCGTCCAGACGGCCATCCTGATGCACGACATCGGGCACGGGCCGTTCTCACACGTGCTTGAGCACACCCTGATACACGGTATCGCCCACGAGGACATCTCGCTGATGATGATGGAGAAGATAAACCGCCAGACGGGCGGCCAGCTGAACCTGGCCATCAGCATCTTCCGCGGTGAGTATCCGAAGCAGTTTCTGCATCAACTCATATCGAGCCAGTTAGACATGGACCGCCTCGACTACCTCAGGCGCGACTCGTTCTTTACGGGCGTCACCGAGGGCAATATCGGGTCAGCGCGCATCATCAAGATGTTAAACGTCGTTAACGATTCTCTGGCCGTTGAGTCGAAAGGAATCTATTCACTTGAAAATTTCCTGACAACACGGCGGCTCATGTACTGGCAGGTCTATCTGCACAAGACCACCGTGGCCTGCGAGAAAGTTCTGGTAAATACGCTGAACCGCGCCAAGGCGCTGACCCGTCAGGGATACGACCTTTTTGCCTCGCCGGCGCTGAAGTATTTCCTGCAGAACGAGATTGACAAGGCCTGGTTTGACAGCCACGACGAAGCGCTGCAGATGTACGGCGACCTCGACGACAGCGATATCTGGAGTGCGCTGAAAGCCTGGAAGTACAGCGAAGATAAGATACTCTCGACTCTGGCCACCGACATCCTTGACCGCCATATCTTCAAGGTTGAAGTGAGCGAGACACCACCCGACGCCAGCCGCGTCAGCGAGATAGCACAGGCCATAGCCGCTAAGATGGACATCAGCACCGATGATGCCCGTGAGTACATGATGAGCATCAACACCATACAGAAAGACATGTACAACACGGAGGATGATAGTATCACAATTCTTTACAAAGACGGTACTACGAGGGATATTTCCGAATCTTCCGAATTGCTAAATGTGCAGTTACTTTCTAAAAAAATAAGAAAATATTACCTATGTTTTCAGCGGTTTGAATAATTTTCGCTACCTTTGCAAGCAAATTCAAAGACAACCTTATGGAATTTACAGCAAAACAGATTGCAGAGTTAGTTCAAGGGCGGATAGAAGGCAACGAGAATGCCACTGTAAATGCCTTCTCGAAGATCGAGGAAGGCCACGAGGGGGCAATCTCCTTTCTTTCTAACCCCAAGTACACTCACTTCCTTTACGACACCAAGTCGTCGGTCGTTCTCGTCAACGACGACGTCGAGCTTGAAAAGCCCGTTGCGGCCACACTCATTCGCGTGAAGAACGCCTACGAGAGCGTAGCCCGGCTGCTGCAGCTCTACGAGTCGATGAAACCCAAGAAGACGGGCGTCGACGCGCTGGCCTTCGTGTCGCCCACGGCCAAGATTGGCAAGGACGTCTACATCGGGCCGTTCACCTACATCGGCGACGGCGTAGAGATTGGCGACGGCACGCGCATCTTCCCCAACGTGACCATCTACGACGGCACCCGCATAGGCCGCGAGGTGACCATCCATGCCGGCGCCGTCATCGGAGCCGACGGTTTCGGTTTTGCCCCCAACCAGGAAGGCTACGAGAAGATACCGCAGATAGGCATCGTCGTCATTGAGGACCACGTCGAGATAGGCGCCAACACCTGTATAGACCGCTCGACGATGGGCCAGACGGTCATCCACCGCGGCGTCAAGCTCGACAACCTCATCCAGGTGGGCCACAACTGCGAAGTCGGCGAGAACACCGTCATGTCGGCTCAGGCCGGACTGGCCGGTTCGACGAAGGTGGGCGCCTGGTGCATGGTGGGTGGCCAGGCAGGCTTCTCGGGCCACATTACCGTTGCCGACCGCACCATCGTCGGTGCTCAGAGCGGCGTCATCAGCAATACCAAGGGCAACGGCCAGCAGCTCATCGGTGCACCGGCCATCGACCCGAAGGTGTTCTTCAAGGCGCAAGCCGTCATGAAGCGTCTGCCCGACATGTACCGTGAACTCGGCGCACTGCGTAAGGAGGTAGAACGGTTGAAAGAAATCAGTGATAAAACGAACAACGAAAATCAGTAAATCGAAAATAAAGATGAAACAGAAAACATTAAAAGGCAGCTTCTCACTCTGCGGCAAAGGTCTGCATACGGGCCTGAGCCTGACGGTGACGTTTAATCCTGCCCCTGAGAACACTGGCTATAAAATACAGCGCATCGACATGGAAGGCATGCCCACCATCGATGCCGTTGCCGAGAACGTCGTCGACACCAAGCGCGGCACCGTGCTCGGCAAAGGTGACGACCTGCGCATCTCGACCGTCGAGCACGCCCTGTCGGCTCTCTACGCCTTGGGCATCGACAACTGCCTGATTCAGGTCAACGGCCCGGAGTTCCCCATCCTCGACGGCTCAGCCATCCAGTATGTCAACAAGATCAATGAGGTCGGCATCGAGGAACAGAGCGCCCCGAAGGACTGGTACGTCATCCGCAAGAAGATAGAAGTGAAGGACGAGGAGACGGGGTCGTGCATCACCATACTGCCCGATGAGGACTTCTCGATCACGGCCATGTGCTCGTTCGAGTCGAAGTTCATCAACTCGCAGTTTGCCACGCTCGACAATCCATTCGACTATACCAGCGAGATTGCCAGCGCACGCACTTTCGTCTTCGTGCGCGACATTGAGCCCCTGTTGCAGGCTAACCTCATCAAGGGCGGCGACCTGGACAACGCCATCGTCATCTACGAGCGCCAGACCACCCAGGAGCGTCTCGACATGCTGGCCGACATGCTGCACGTGGAGCACCGCAATGCTGCCGACCTGGGCTACATACAGCACAAGCCGCTGCAGTGGGAGAAC
>CAMOKH010000013.1 GCA_946617675.1 uncultured Prevotellaceae bacterium
TGTTACCTTGTTACTCTGTTACCTTGATAAACGCCTTGGGCAGATAGCGGATAAGGTCGCCGGCCACAAGGCTCTCCTGTCCCAGGTCGCGCACGGCAATATCGCCGGCCAGCCCGTGCAGGTACATACCTACAAGGCAGGCATCGGCCTGATTGTAGCCGCGCGCCAGCAGTCCGGTGATGATGCCGGCCAACACGTCGCCGCAGCCCGCCGTCGCCATGCCGGCATTGCCGGTGGGATTGATGATGACGCGACTGTCGGGCAGACAGAGGGCCGAATAGTGCCCTTTCAGGATAATATAGGCACCCAGCCGCTCAGCCATGTCGCGCGCCTTGGCCAGTCGGTCGTAGCAGCCATTGCTCACGCTGCCCGAGAGACGGTCGAACTCAGCCGGATGGGGCGTCATGATGATGCCCTTGGGCAGTTGCTGCATCCATGCACGATGATTGGCCAGGATGTTCAGCGCGTCGGCATCGATGAGGATGGGGCACTGCGACCGCCTGATCTGCGCGATGAGGGCGATGGCAGTGTGCTCCTGCGTGCCGATGCCCGGGCCCATGCCCACGGCGTCGAAGGCCTGCGTGTCCACAGGCTCCGAGAAGTAGCTGTCCTCATGGTCCATCTGCAGCACAGCCTCAGGCACCGCCATCTGCATGATGGCATAGTTGCGCTTCGGCGTACGCACCGTCACCTTGCCGGCTCCCGAACGCAGACAGGCCTTCGTAGCCAACACGGCGGCACCGCTCATGCCGTAGCTGCCGGCAATGATGAGTGCGTGGCCCATCTGCCCCTTGTGGGCAAACTCGCTGCGGGGTTTCAGTCGCTGACGGATGTCCGACTCCTCGGCCACGACAAACATGGCATCGGTGCGGGCAATATACTCCTGCGACAGGCGGATGTCGAGCACACGCAGCTCGCCCAGGAAGTGCTGGTTGTCGGCCAGCAGCATCGAGAGCTTCTTCTGTCCGAAGGTCAGCGTGAGGTCGGCTTTGATGATGTTCTGACGAATGTTGTAGGTATTGTCCTCGGTCATGAGTCCCGACGGAATATCGATGCTCACCACACGGCAAGGCGACTGGTTAATGTACTTCACAAGCGAAGCAAAACCACCCGACAGTGGTTTGTTGAGTCCAGAGCCGAACAGGCCGTCAACAACCAGTGTCTCAGCCCCCAGGCGCGGCGGGTCGAAGTCGAGCGTCACCTCGATGAAGTCCTTCACGCGGCGACCGTCGCTCAGACGTTTTTTGTTGATGGAGCATTCGTCAGAAAGCTTGTTGTGGATATTGAACAAGTAGACGGAAACGGTGTAGCCCTGCTCGCCCAGCATGCGGGCAACGGCCAAGGCATCGCCACCGTTGTTGCCGGGACCGGCAAACACGACCACGGGCGTACGCGAGTCCCACCGCTCGGTGATGACGCGGGTCACAGCCTTGGCGGCACGCTCCATGAGGTCTATCGACCGAATGGGCTCGTGCTCTATGGTATAAGTATCCAGCTCATGTATCTGAGCACCTGTAAAAATCTTCATATCTACAAACTATGATGTCATCATCAACTTGCAAAAATACAAAATATTTACTAATCAGCCGACATATCATCGGTTTTTTTTGTGTTTTCAGATATTTTTCTTAATTTTGTAGGGCATTTTATAAGTAAAAATCTACAAAACAAGCAAGACATGAACACCATTACCGATGTAAAAGTCCATAACCTGACAAGGGCGATTCTCTTTCTGATTTGTTTGGTAGGCTGTCTTCCCACCATAGCCCAGCAACCCACGCGGGGCATCGGCATCTATCCTGGCGCACCCGAGGAATACTTCGGGCCACAACTGACCGCAAGTAGCCAACTGCGCAATGTGGCACGTGGCAGGATGGCCTGCCAGTCGTCGTCGTTCGACTTCAACATGACGGCCCAGTTGCTCACCGACGGCATCATCGAAAAGGCGGGGGCCGTGCCCGTCCGTCTGGAGGTGACCACACCCGAAGGCCAGCTGCCGCAGCGACAGCGTGAGAGCACCATCGACGGCAACGACTGGACGCGCAGCATCGTCATGGGCGACGACACGTGGCTGCAGTATGCGTGGCATGGCATGACCGTCAGGGCCGACGCCATCCATCTCATAGGAACGGTGGCCTACCGCGAGGGCGAAGCCACTGAGGGCTACTGCATCCGCATCATGGCCTCTGCCGACGGCCGACGCTGGCAGGAGGTGGCACGCGACGAGAGCACGCAGCTGCTGGGCAAGAGGTCGTGGGGCATGGTGCACTCCGACCCGAACAAGAACGACGGCAACGACAACATGCTGCCCACGCGGCGTGTCGACATGCAACTGCCGTTTGGCAAGGCCGTGACGTTCAGCCGCCTTCGCGTGGAACTGAAGATGAAAGGTGCCGCCTACTGGACGTTCACCGAGAATCCCATCACGCTTGCCGGCCGTCAGGTCGAAAACCTGTTGCCTTCGAGCGGCTTCACGAGCGCATGGATGACGCTCTCCGACCGCGACGAATGGGCTTCCATCGACCTTGGAGCACCTGCAGAGATCAGCAACATCCGCCTGCATTGGCTGGAAAAGCCGCAACGGTTTGAGTTGCAGCTCTCCGACGACGGAGCCACTTGGCGAAAGGCGCCTGCCTCTTTCCGCAAAGGCAGCAATAGCCAAGCCCGCTACGTGCGCGTCTTCATCCCTTCGGCCGGCAAGGTGCAGCGCGCTGTGCTCTCCGAGGTGGAGGTGATGGGGCGCGGCGGACTGGTGGCCCAGCCGCATGCCGAGGCTGGTTGGCAGGATGGCAAGTTCCTGCTCGACGGCGGCGACTGGCGACTGCAGCGGGCTTCGCAGGTGTCGGCACGTGGCGCGCAGATTTCCTCGCCGGGCTTCAACGCCTCGCAGTGGATGGTGGCCACGGTGCCCGCCACGGTGCTCATGTCCTACGTCAACGCGGGCGCACTGCCCAATCCCAACTACGACGACAACCTGCTCGTGTCGAGCGAGTCGTTCTTCAACAGCAACTTCTGGTATCGCCGCGAGTTCCGCGTGCCCGGCGAGATGCAGGGGCAGCGCGTGTTCCTCTGCTTCGACGGCATCAACTGGAAAGCCGACGTCTGGCTCAACGGGCAGAAGGTAGACCGCATCGAGGGTGCCTTCATGCGCGGCAAGACCGACGTGACGCGCTACCTGCGCGACGGCGTGAACGTGCTGGCGGTACAGATTGAGAAATGTGCCCACCCGGGTGCCGCCAAGCTGAAGAACGAACAGACCACCGACTATAATGGCGGACTCCTCGGTGCCGACAATCCCACGTTCCACGCCACTGTGGGTTGGGACTGGATCAGCAGCATCCGCGGCCGCGACATCGGCATCTGGGACGACGTCTACCTGACCGCCACGCCCAATGGCCTGACGCTGAGCGATCCGCTGGTGGGCAGCCGAGTTGCCATCAACGGCACCGACACGCTGGTGACGATGACGCCGGCCGTCATCGTGAAGAACCATGCCGACTCTCAGCAATCGGCTCTGCTCGCAGGCTGGATTGGCGACATTCGTTTTGAAAAAGAAATCACGCTGGCAGCAGGCGAAGAAAAGGAAATCAGCTTCAGCCCCGCCGACTTCCCTCAGCTGCGCGAACAACGCATGCACCTCTGGTGGCCCAACGGCTACGGCGACCCCTACCTCTACGATGCCGGGTTCACCCTCTCCACTCTCAACCGCGCCGAAGGCGCATCAAACCCTCTCTCAACCGCGCCGAAGGCGCCTCTCAACCGCGCCGAAGGCGCCTCTCAACCCTTCTCAACCGCGCCGAAGGCGCCTCTCAACTCTAAACTATCAACTCTAAACTATCATG
>CAMOKH010000014.1 GCA_946617675.1 uncultured Prevotellaceae bacterium
CCTGCCGCTCGACAACACCGCGTTCTTCCAGTCAGAGATGAACCTCGTCGACTGGCTCTCGCAGTGGGGTCCGGGCAACGAGGTGACGATGAAGTCGTTCCTCGGCCGCATGCTGTTCAAGGAGGAGGACGTTCTGAAGCACGTCAACGTGCTCTCGGGTGGCGAGAAGATGCGCTGCATGATAGCACGCATGCAGCTGAAGAACGCCAACTGCCTCATACTCGACACGCCCACGAACCACCTGGACCTGGAGTCGATTCAGGCCTTCAACAACAACCTGATACAGTTCAAGGGCAACATCCTCTTCGCCTCGCACGACCATGAGTTCATCAACACTGTGGCCGACCGCATCATCGAGCTGACGCCCCACGGCACCATCGACAAGCTGATGACCTACGACGACTACATCTACGACGAGACGATCAAGGAGAAGAAGGCCGAGCTCTACGCGTAGGCCTCTATGTGATAGTGAAGACACAAAACAACCCGCACAAGTGCGGGTTGTTTTGTGCGTTTACCTATCATATACTGACAAATTCGAGGTGCAGACCAAGACTGGCACACTTTTTGCTGATAAAGGGATAAAAAACAATAAAAAACATAGTTAACATGAAGGAAAAAGATATCAACATCGAGGAAGGCGACAGCCTGCAGCAAGAGCAGGAGGCACAGCCCGAAGTAGAGAACAACGCTGAGACAGAGGAAGTTAGCACCGCCGAGGCCAAAGCCGAGCCAAGCCCCGAGGAGCAGGCTGAGGCCCAGATAGCCGAGCTGAAGGACAAATACCTGCGCTCGGTGGCCGAGTTCGACAACTACCGCAAGCGCACGCTGAAAGAGCGCGCCGAACTGATACTGAACGGCGGCGAGAAGGTGCTCACTGCCATTCTGCCAGTCGTCGACGACATGGAGCGTGCCATCGACAACGGCGCCAAGACCGACGACCCGCAGGTGCTGCGCGAGGGCATGGAGCTCATCTACCACAAGCTGATGAAAGTGCTCGAGAGCCAGGGCGTGAGCCTCATCGACACCAACGACGCCGACTTCGACACCGACATCCACGAGGCCGTGGCCATGGTGCCGGGCATGGGCGACGAGAAGAAGGGCAAGGTGATTGACTGCCTGCAGAAGGGTTACAAACTGAATGACAAAGTGATTCGCCACGCCAAGGTGGCCGTTGGACAATGAAAAGAGACTACTACGACGTCCTGGGCGTCAGCAAGACCGCCTCGGAAGACGAGATTAAGAAGGCCTACCGCAAGATAGCCATCAAGTACCACCCCGACCGTAACCCCGGTGACAAGGATGCCGAGGAGAAGTTCAAGGAGGCGGCCGAGGCCTACGACGTGCTGCACGACCCACAGAAGCGACAGCAGTACGACCAGTTTGGATTCGAGGGCCTGCAGGGTGGCGGCTTCGGCGGCTTCGGCGGTGCCTCGATGAACATGGACGACATCTTCTCGATGTTCGGCGACATCTTCGGTGGTCACGGCTTCGGGGGCTTCGGCGGGGGCGGTTCGCGTCGCCCGCAGCAGCACCGCGGCAGCGACCTGAGGCTGAAGGTCAAGCTGACGCTCGAGGAGATCAACCAGGGCGTGACCAAGAAGTTCAAGGTGCGCAAGGACATTCCCTGCCAGCTCTGTCACGGCACGGGCGCCGAAAACGGCTCGGGCACCGAGCAGTGTCCGACGTGCCACGGCATGGGTGTCGTCACGCGCACGAAGCAGAGCATCTTCGGCATGATGCAGACCCAGAGCGTCTGTCCGACGTGCGGCGGCGAGGGTACGGTCATCAAGAACAAGTGTAGCGAGTGTGGGGGCGAAGGCATCGTCAAGGGCGAGGAGGTCGTCGAGATTAAGATTCCCGCCGGCGTGGCCGAGGGAATGGTGGTCAACGTGCCCGGCAAGGGTAATGCCGGCCGCCGCAACGGCATCAACGGCGACATCCAGGTGTTCATCGAGGAGGAGAAGCACAGCGCCTTCGTCAGAGACGGTAACGACCTTATCTATAACCTGTTGCTCGACTTCCCTACCGCAGTACTTGGAGGCGACGTCGAGATTCCCACCATCGAGGGCAGCAAGCTCCGCGTGAAGATTGAGAGCGGCACGCAGCCCGGCAAGACCCTCCGCCTGCGCGGCAAGGGGCTGCCCGCCCTGCAGGGCTATGGCAGCGGGCGTGGCGACCTGGTGGTGAACATCAGCGTCTACGTGCCCAAGACCTTGAGCCGCAGCGAGAAGGAGGCCATCGAGAAGTTCAGGGACAGCGACAACTTCAAGGGCGACAAGCAGACGAAGGAGACCATCTTCCAGCGCTTCAAGAACTATTTTAACTGAAGCCCAAGTAGATAATCAGTAAATCAATAATAAACAAGTGACATACCAGGAGACTTGCGACTACATGTTCTGCCAGACGGCGAACTTCGAGCATCAGGGCAATATGGGCTATAAGCCCGGGCTTGACAGCATGCTCAGACTCGACGACCTCTACGGCCACCCCCACCGCAGCTACCGCTGCATCCACGTGACGGGCACCAACGGCAAGGGGTCGGTGTCCCACACGCTGGCCGCCGTGCTGCAGAAGTGCGGCTACAAGGTGGGACTCTACACCTCGCCCCACCTGCTGGACTTCAGCGAGCGCATACGCATCGACGGCCGCCCTATTGACAAGGACTACGTCGTGCGCTTCGTCGAGGAGGGCCGCAAGCACTTCGATGCCATCGGCAGCACGTTCTTCGAGATTGCCACGGCCATGGCGCTGAAGTACTTCAGCGACGAGCACGTCGACATCGCCGTCATCGAGGTGGGCCTGGGCGGACGGCTCGACAGCACCAACATCATCAGGCCGGTGCTGTCGGTCATTACCAACGTCAGCCTGGAGCACACCCAGATCCTGGGCAACACCGTCGGCGAGATTGCCTTCGAGAAGGGCGGTATCATCAAGGACCATACGCCGGTAGTCATCGGCGAGGCCTCGGCCGAGGCCAGGACCGTCTTTGAGTCGCTGGCCCGCGAACGCCACGCCCCCATCCGCTTTGCCGACGAAGAGCAGGAGGTGACCGCGGCTGCCACCACCCCCGACGGCTGCGCCATCAGCTACGAGACGGCCCACTGGGGTGCGTTCAAGGGACAGCTGACGGGCGACTATCAAATAAGGAACACACGTACCATATTATGCGCCGTAGACGAACTGGCACACCAGGGCATCGTCAGCAGGCAGACGGCCTGCGTCGGCGAGGCCTTCGCCAGCGTCGGCAGCCTGACGGGGCTCATGGCACGCTGGCAGAAGGTGGCCGACGCGCCTACCGTCATCTGCGACATCGGGCACAACACCGCCGCCTGGCAGAATCTGGGCCGACAGCTGCAGGCCCTCAAGGGCGGATGCCTGCACATCGTCTTCGGCATGGTGGGCGACAAGGACTACAACAGCGTACTGGCCCTGGCGCCGAAGACTGCCACCTACTACTTCACCCAACCCTCGACCCACCGCGCACTGCCCGTCGCCAAACTGACAGAGGCGGCACGCCGGCTGGGGCTTGCGGGCCAGAGCTACTCGACGGTGAGCGAAGCCTTCGAAGCCGCCAAAAAAGCAGCCGCAAAAAGCGACTTTATCTTCGTCGGAGGCAGCAATTATGTGGTCGCTGACTTCATGAAAATAGGCGTTTAGGTGTTTTTAACATTCCGTTAAACGTTTTTTTCGGTCTTTCCTTTGTTTGTTTGGTTTATTTTTCGTTACTTTGTAGGCAAATAATTTTAAACTTAAAACAAACAGTTATGGCAAACACTGAAAATGCGAATCTCTGTGGCCTGAAAAGGGAAGATTTCCAGGCCACTATCAATGGTAAGAAAACCGATCTGTACATCCTCCGCAACCGCAAGGGGTACGAAGTAGCAATCTCAAATTTTGGCGGCGCCATCTGCGCCATCATGGTGCCCGACAAGAACGGCAACGTGGGTAACGTCGTCGAGGGTCACGCCAACATCCAGCAGCTCATCAACGGCGAGGAGCCTTACCTCTCGACGCTCATCGGACGCTGGGGCAACCGCATCTGCAAGGGACAGTTCACGCTGAACGGCAAGGACTACCAGTTGGCCATCAACAACGGCCCCAACCACCTGCACGGCGGACTGAAGGGCTTCAACGCCAAGATATGGGATGCCCGCCAGATGGGACCGCGCTCGCTGGCCCTGCACCGCATTTCGAGCTACGGCGAGGAAGGCTACACAGG
>CAMOKH010000015.1 GCA_946617675.1 uncultured Prevotellaceae bacterium
AAGTTGAGTTTACGAATAACGTTAAGTATAGCTGACTATGGAGAAGGAGTTAGATTTCCGGCGGTTGCCGGCCAGTTATAAGCGGTGCTTCCTGACGGCGTGCCCCAGGCGGGCCGACTGTCTGCGGGCAAAAGTTACTGACAACGTAGCGCAGGGCGAGCTGTGGGGCCCTGCCGTCTATCCCGCAGCCTTGGGAGCCGACGGCCGTTGCCGGTTCTTCCGCACCGGTCAGCCGCAGGTCATGGCGTGGGGCTTTGGCAAGCTCTACTACGACACCCGCCACCGCGACGAGGTGGCCTTGCGGGCGGCCATCAAGGACTATCTGGGCAGCGAGGCTGCCTACTACCGCGTGAACCGTGGTGCCAAGCTGCTCACCCCCGAGCAACAGGAGTATATCCTGGGTCTCTTCCGCAAGCTCGGCTACAGCAAGGGTCTGGAGTTCGAGCACTACGTTGAGACCTACGACTTCAGGCCGTAAACCTGGTGTACGACTACGAATTACACGAATTACACGAATCTTGCTGAGACGGTGTTGAGGCCGCGCTGGCCATTCGTATAATTCGTGAAATTCGTAGTCAGTCCTCTGGCGGACGTTACCGTCTCGATTTTCCTGCACTTCCTGCACTGACCGCTGATTGTCAGGCGGTTACGAAGCCCCAATGCCGGTTTTTCCTGCACTGGGGCTTCGTCGTTCCTGCACGTCGCCTTTTATGAAAAACGGGCTTTAACATTATTTTAGAAGGCAGTCACGAAAAAGTTTCATAGCGTGACTGGATGGTTTTCAAGCCATGAAAAATATGTTTTCCAGCCACGACGTTTTTGCTGACTGACTTTTTGAAATCATTTTACGTTGCATCTCGCCTGTCGGGCGGCTCTTGGCTCTTGCAAGTATCGACTTTTTGTATTATCTTTGCACCCGCTAATCAAAAACATATTGCCTTATGAAAATTTCAAAATTAACGACAAAAAATGGTGCTTGCGGGAGTCCCGTGACCACCGAGTTGGAAACTATCGTCGAGCGCATGCGCTCAGAGAAGGATCGCGAAGCCGTCGAGGCGGCCGGCATGGGGTGGACGGCCGAGGGCGCCGACCGTCTGCCGCAGCTGCTGTTTGGCGGCACCTTCGGACGGGGCGGCACCGACCGTCTGCTCACGATGAGCGGTCTGCTGCTGATGGACGTCGACTGTCCGCAGGGCATGACGGAGGCCGTCGAGGTAAGGCGGCGGGTGGCGCGTGTGCCTTACACCGTGTTGGCGTTCGTCGGCAGTAGCCGCCGCACGCTGAAGGTCGTTCTCCGCGTGGCTTATAGCGACGGGCGCCAGCCCGCCGACCGTGCCGACTACGAGCGGCTGCTGACCGAGGGCCAGCAGTCGGCGGTCGCCGTCTATCGGTCGCTGGCCGGTGTCGGGCTGCGTCCTGTGGCCAGTCCGCTGACGGCCTCGTGCCGCCTGAGCTACGACCCGCAGCTGTACTTCAGTCCCGGCGCCCAGGCGCTGCCCGTCGTGGCCGGGCAGCTGGCAGTGCTGGAACCCTACAGGACGGCGACGGTCAGCGACGACGGCATGGTGCACTGGTACCCCGACGAGGCCGAGCGCGAGCGTATCCAGTGTGAGTTCTATGCCTGCCTGGAGCGTGCCATGGAGGAGCACCCGCAGGACGGCAGCGAAGCGATGGTGGCCGCGCTGGCGGGCCATTGCCGCCGGGCCCGGTTAGAGGAGGAGAGCTGTGTGCGCCGCACGCTGTGGCAGTCGCAGGTGTCGGAGCCAGAGTCTGTTGTGCGCCGCATCTTCCGTGCTGCCTATGGCAAGGCTTACCGGGGCAAGCCCGTGTCGGCGATGAACCAGAAGGAGCGCATAGCCTACGACATCCGCACGTTCATGGAGCGCCGCTACGAGCTGCGCCGCAACGTGGTGAAGGACGCCGTGGAGTTCCGCCGCCACGACCAGGTGTTCAAACCCTGGCAGCCGCTGACCCAGCGCGACGTCAAACGGCTGGCCTTTGAGGAGATGCAGGAGGGCGGCGAAGGCTGGCCCATCGACATCGAGCTGTACGTGGAGTCGTCGCTGGTGCCCGACTACAACCCCGTCCTGGAGTTCCTCGGCGGGGTGGGGGAGTGGGACGGGCGCCGCGACTACATCGGCGACTACGCCCGGCGGCTGAAGACCGACTTCGCCGAGTGGCCGCAGCTGTTCCACCGCTGGTTTTTAGGCATGGTGGCCCAGGCGCTGAACCTGAGCCGCGACTACGGCAACTCCGTCGTGCCGCTGCTCATCGGCACGCAGGCCATGAAGAAGTCGACCTTCTGCAAGAACATCCTGCCGCCGACGATGCGCGAGTACTACATGGACGACATCAAGATGGACAACGCCGAGCAGGTGGAGCGTGTGCTGGGACGCATGTGGCTGGTCAACATTGACGAGTACAACGCCAAGACGCCGCGCGAACAGGCCAAGATCAAGCGACTGCTGACGGAGAAGGACGTGCAGGTGAGGAAGATGCGCTCCGACCAGTACACGATGACGCCCCGCCTCTGCTCGTTCATCGCCACCACCAACGAGCTGCGTCCGCTGACCGACCCCACCGGCTCGCGCCGCTACCTGTGTGTCGAGATGGCGGGCCAGGCCGATATGGACGGCCGCGTGCCCTATAAGCAGATGTACGCCCAGGCCGTCAGCGAATTGCGCCGCGGCGAGCGCTACTGGTTTGACAACGCCGACGAGCGCTTCATTCAGGAGCACAACCGCAGCTACCAGCAGCTCAGCACCGTCGACGAGGTGCTCAACTCGCTCTTTGTCAGTGCCGACCGCCGCAAGGAGCACTTCATGACGGCCACCCAGATACAGCAACACCTACGCACGCTGCTGAAGGCCGGCGACGTGCCCTCGCTGGCGAAGCTGGGCCACGCCCTTCACCGCCAGCACTTCGCCGACGGTGCCCGCGACGGCATCCACGGCTACTATCTGAAGCGCCGCCAATGACCGTCGGTGCCCAGTGCAGGAAAAGAGGCAGGACCAGTGCAGGATTTCAGCACGGTTCTGCCTCTTAACTGTCTGACACTCAGCGGTCAGTGCAGGTAGTGCAGGAACGCGGAAAAATTAGTTGATCAGGAAGATCTTCGTCTGCCCCTGATAGGTGGCCTTCACGGTGGCACGACCCTCGACGACGGGACTGATGTCGAACCTGACGCCCTTGACGTCGGCCGTGGCCTTCAGCTTGGCGCCAGCCTTCAGCGGAGCGTAGAGCTGATAGCGCGTCTGGTCGCTGTAGCCGTTCTGGTTGGTGAAGCGGACGGGCGTCGTGGGGATGCTGAGCTTCTGGCCGTCGGCGGTGATGGTGACCTGCGGCACGGCGGGCGCCTCGAAGCCTGCGCCCTTAGAGAAGGCAATGCCGTGGAGGTCGAAGAGCCCCTGCGGGCGCTGCGGCTGCTGCGGACGGCGGCCGCCCCACTGGCCCTGCGGCTGCTGGGGCTGCTGCACCTCGGGCCCCTCGGCCACGAGGTAGACGGCGTGCTTGCCAGTGAGCCCCTCGACGGCAGGCACACCCATCGAGAACGTGACCTTCTCCTGGGAAGCCGACGAGGCGACGTCGAAGGTGGCAATCACCTGCCCCTTCCACGGGTCGTCGAGCCTGGCGTGAATCTTGAAGGCTCCTTTCCCGCTGGGCGTCAGACAGAGGTTCAGCGTCGTGTTGTCGCCCTTCTTGGCCCCTTCGAAAGCCTTCACGCCCTTGGTGTCCTTGGCCAGACCGCCGAAGCCGAAGTACTTGAAGCCGACGATGCCGCCGTTCTGAATGCCGGCCAGGTCCATTGAGTTGTCCCACACGTCGTGGTTGTCCTGCATCCAGTTGTTGGCGTTGGGACCATAGACGAAGCAGGCGTAGCCGGCGCTATAATAATTATAAGGTGGCAGACCGAAAATCTGGAAACCCTCGCTGGTGACCTCGGCGCCGGTGTACTCCGTGCCGTCGGTAGCACGGGCCGTCCAGACGTTGCCCTTCGTGTAGGGGTCGTAGCCGGTTATCTTGACCACGCCGCCCTTGGCCACGGGCTTCTTGTCCCACGTAATCTTAACCGGAGCCACCATCGACTGACGGGCATTGCCGAAGCCGCGCGGCGGACGGTGGTAGAAGACGTACCACTGGCCGTTGATCTGCTCAATGGAGCCGTGGGTGTTGTGGGCGAAGTTGGTGGTGATGAGCTTCGAGCCGTCCTCGCTGGGCACGACGCCGCGCGAGTCGACCAGCACGCCGCCCGAGCGCCACGGGCCGAGGGGCGAGTCGCCGAAGGCGTAGCGCAGGGCGCTGTTGGTGTTGTCCAGGCCGTACTCCTTGCCCGAGTAGCCTGAGAATACCATGACGTACTTGTTGCCCACCTGGCGGATGCTGCTGGCCTCGAAGAAGTTGAAGTCGAGCGGGTTCTGACCTTTGTAGAGGGCTTTATACTCGGAGCCCTCCTTGTCGAGCAGCTTGCCGTCGCGGCTGCTGGCGGGGATGAACGGGTCGATAGGCTCGGTGCCTTCGCGCTTGGAGTACATGGTCTTCTGATCGAGCTCAACAGCCGTCGAGTGCTGGAAACCGTAGAACACGTAGGCGCGGTAGCCGATGTCGTAGTCCTTGTCTTTCTTGTCGGTAATGTTCTCGATGAACACCGAGGGGTCGAAGTCGATGATCGAGCCAGGCAGGCACTGGCGGCCGTCCTCGGTCAGGTTGACGGGCGTGAACGGCCCGTCGGGGCGGTCGCCCTTACACACCATCGGCGTGCGGCGCCAGCCACGGCTGTGGGGGTAGAGCCAGTAGGTCTTCTTGCCACTCTTCTTGTCCTTCACCTCGACGAGGTCGGGGGCGAACATCGTGTCCCACTGTCCGTCGACGAACCAGGTGAAGATGGGCCCCTCGTCGCGCCACTGCGACAGGTCCTCGACGGGTGCCGACCACATACGGATGTCGGGACCGCAGTAGGCCGAGTAGTTCACGTCGTGCGAGCCGATGATGTAGGCCCTCAGGCGGCCGGGGTTGTCGGGGTCCTCAAACACGCGGGGTTCGCCGTCGGGCACGTGCTCCCACAGCGGCAGGTACGGATTCTGCGCCCATCCTGTCGTCACGC
>CAMOKH010000016.1 GCA_946617675.1 uncultured Prevotellaceae bacterium
TCACCATTATTATCTGAGTATGTTCTTTCTACCTGCAAGTTTCGGAACACTTTGAATAATAGCCAACGCTAAAGTTATTTACCCACGAAAGTCGCACCGCCACACCTGCGCCCAGGCTCACGCAGCCGTGCTTGGGTGCAAAGGTACAAAGAAAAAATGAAAAAGAAAACATGAACGGCTATATTTTTGCTTTCCATGGTTGAGATTTTCTTATTAAATGATGTTCGCATCGCGCATACGCGTGAAAGTTAAAAAGTGCCTACACTGCTTACACTTGAGGTTAACAGACTGGAAGACAGTAAGTTATTAAGTGTAAGCAGATTTATTTAGTGTAGGCAACATTTCTGAAAAGACGTGGCAACTGGGCTAAAAGGCGGCATTTTCCACGCTGATTCAACGGTGCTGAACAACGAGAGAACGGCGCTTTCGGAACGTTTCCACAGGCTGGAACAAACGTTCCACAGCCTGGAACAAACGTTCCACAGGCTGGAACGTTTGTCCCAGGCCGTGGGAACGGTTGGGGACAGCCACTGTTCTGGCGGTTTGTGGACTGAGGTTTCTGATTGTCGGTTGTGCTTGGCGTATTGATGCCGGGCGTTGCTGTCGGCAATCAGCATTTTCGACGTCGTTTTTGCGGTTTTCGGCCGATATTACAGCGATTTTGAAGGTATTGCCTACACTAAATGAATTTGCTTACACTTAATAATACGCTGGCGGACAGATTGTTAGCTTTAAGTGTAAGCAGTGTAGGCACTTTAAAACTTTTTTTGTGCGCGCGACGAGAGCAGAACCAGGATACAGACGGTTTTGCAACATTTAACTATTATGACGGGGCAAAGTAGGCGAAAGTGGAATTTTATTCGTAACTTTGCAGAAAAATCAGAAAGGAATGAATATGAAGAGACTATTAACGGTGGCCGCCCTGGCGGCCCTGACCTTACAGGCAGCTGCCCAGCAGCAGAAGACAGAAGTGAAAACGTTCAGACTGGCCGGACCATACGCCGTGGCCGTTCCCGCCGCCGCCGACACGGTGGACGTGCAGGGCAAGAAGTTCGACGAGACGACGCTGCTTGGTGCCGTCGGCCTGACGGCTGATGCCACGACGACCTACGGCGGCGCGGTGCTGCCCTCGCTGAAGGACTCGCGGTCGGTGGGCGTGCTGTCGTTCCACGTCAACAACACCAGCTACGTGAAGGGCAAGATCAGCGTCGCCGGACCGAAGCACTACAAGCTCTACATCGACGGCACGGAGGCTGCCGGCGGCGAGCTGAAGCTGGCCCCCGAGCACCACACCTTCGCCATCCGCTACCTGGCCGAGCCGAACGACACCGACAGCATCAAGGTGACGATAGAGGCACCACAGGCCGTAGCGACGACCACCGAGAAGCGCCACCCCTACATGGTACACGACCTGACCGACGGTCGCCGCGTGCGCGGTGTGTCGCTCTCGGCCGACGGACAGCTGGTGTGCGTCAGCTACCAGACGACGGAGCCGACGGGAAACAGCCGCTGGGACTACGAACTGCGCGACGTGAAGAGCGGCCGACTGCTGGGGCGACCGACGAAGAGCGTCAGCTGGATGCCGCGGAGCGTGGCCTGGCTTGAGGAGGAGAAGGAGCAGGGGCTACGCGTATTGTATAAGGTAGAACCACTGACGGGCAAGCGCACCCGCTGGGCCGCCGGACTGCCCGAAGGCAGCTATACGGTCAGTCCGACGGAGGACTACCTCATCGTCACCGCCGAGGAGGAGGGCCCGAAGGAGGATGCCGACGTCTTTGAGGTGGTCGAGATGGACGATCGCCAGCCGGGCTGGCGCAAGCGCCGCTACCTGGTGCGCCACGACGTCGCCAGCGGTGTCAACCAGCGTCTGACGTTCGGCCCCAAGGGTCAGTACCTGCTCGACATCTCGGACGACGGCCGGCAGCTGCTCGTCGGGTCGAGCTACACGCGGTTAGCCAAGCGTCCGACTGAGGTCTGCGACTACTACATCATGGACATGCAGACGCTGCGCACCGACACCGTGCTCCGCGGCGAGGGCTTCCTGGCCGGCGCCGAGTTCTCGCCCAACGCCAGGCAGTTGCTCATCATGGGCACGCCCGAAGCCTTCGGCCGCATAGGCTGCCAGCTGCCCGCCGACGTGACGCCCAGCATGACCGAGAACGAGCTGTTCGTCTACGATCTGGCCACGAAGAAGGTGACGCCGCTGACAAAGGATTTCGACCCCTCGGTCAGCAGAGCCGAGTGGTCGCAGGCCGACGGTATGATCTACCTCTCGACCGAGGACCGCGACTACGTGCGCCTCTTCCAGCTCAACCCCGCCAGCGGCAGCATCGTCCGGTTGGAGTCCAACGGCGACTATGCCTACCGCTTCAGTCTGGCAGCACGTGCCCGCACGATAGCCTACCTGAGCTACGAGACCTTAGCACCGGCCTCGGCCTACGTAGGCTACATCCACGCCAAGGCCGGCGTGGGAGCCATGAAGCAGGTCTGCCTCTTCGACGGCAAGACGGCCCTGGGCGACGCCGAAGTGGGCACGTGCCAAGACTGGAACTTCCGCAACAGCAACGGCGACACCGTCTACGGCCGGCTGTACCTGCCGCGCGACTTCGATGCGTCGAAGAAGTACCCGATGATTGTCTACTACTACGGCGGCTGTTCGCCGGTGAGCCGATACTTCGAGTCGCCCTACGCCCCGCAGATGTGGAACTCGCTGGGCTACGTGGCCTACATCGTTGAGCCCAGCGGCGCCACGGGCTTCGGCCAGGAGTGGGCCTCGCGCCACGTGAACACGGCCGGCGGCACCCCCGCTGCCGACGGCACCGTGCCCGCCGGTACCCCGGCCGGCGACATCATCGAGGGCGTGAAGCGGCTCTGCGCCGAGAAGCCCTTCATCGACGCCACGAAGATAGGCTGCATGGGGGCCTCGTATGGCGGCTTCATGACCATGTACCTGCAGACCGTGACCGACCTCTTTGCCTGTGCCGTCTCGCACGCTGGCATTGCCAACCACACCAGCTACTGGGGCGAGGGCTACTGGGGCTACAACTACAGCGAGGTGTCGATGGCGGGCAGCTATCCGTGGAGCCACCGCCAGCTGTACGTCGACCAGAGTCCGCTGTTCCGCGCCGACAAGATACACACGCCGCTGCTCTTGCTCCACGGCACGGCCGACACGAACGTGCCGCCGATAGAGAGTCTGCAGATGTTCACCGCCTTGAAGCTCCTGGGCCGCGAGGTGGCCTTGGTCGAGGTGCAGGGCGAGAACCACCACATCCTCGACTACAAGAAGCGCGAGAAGTGGCTGGCCACGCAGATGGCCTGGTTCCAGCGGTGGCTGAAGGGCGACCCGTCGTGGTGGAACGCCCTCTACCCGAAGAAGCATCTATAAGCAAGGAATGGTGACGATGAAGCCGGCGCGACATCCCGACAACTGACGCTCGGCAAGGTCGAGCATGCCGCCCTGCTGTATCATCATGCGGCGGCTCAGCGAAAGGCCGATGCCGCTGCCGCTGCGCTTGGTGGTGAAGAAGGGCACGAAGAGCGACTGGCGGTTCTCGGCCGGAATGGGCAGGCCGTCGTTGCCGACGTAGAGTGTCCCCCTCCCACCCCGCCAAGGGGAGGCTTTCTGCCGCGGCGACTGCGGGGTAGCGTCTCCCAGCGGGGCGACCACCATCTTCCGGGCTTCGGCTTCCACCGCATTCTTAGTCAGGTTCATCAGCACTTGTCGCAGCATACCGGCATCGGCGCGCACAGTGAAGTCATGGGGTATGCTGATGTCCCAGGTGAGTTCCGGATAGGCCTTGCAGACATCATCCAGGAGCGGGCGCAGCGGCATGTCGGCCACCACGGGCTTCTCGAGCTGCGACATCTTGCGATAGTTCGACACAAACTGGCTCAGATGGCGCGACGTGTCGTAGATGGCCTGAATGCCCGGCTCGAGCGGCGTGCCTTTCACGTCATCACGACTCAGCATCGACTGGCTGATGCTGGTAATCGGGGCCGTGGCGTTCATCATCTCGTGGGTCAGTACGCGGGTAAGCCGCTCCCACGACTCCACCTCGCTCTGGTTCACCTGCTGGCGTATGGTATCGCCCAGTTGGTTCAGCGTCTGCTGCATGGCGCGTTCGCCCGGCAACAGGCCGTCGGTAGGCAGTCGGAAGGTGAAGTCGCGGTTGCTTATCGCCTCCTGCATCAGGTGGGCACGCTGCCGCAGCCGCCGCTGATGGCGCACCAGCCACCCAACCAGCAGAACCGCCAAAACCGCAATGATGACACACAAAGCAATCATATCTCTCATCTTTCACTTCTCATCGCTCATCGCTCACGAGAGCCGTTTCATCTTGTTATACAGCGTCTGGCGCGTGATGCCCAGCAGCTCGGCAGCCTGCGTGAGGTTACCGTGACAGCGGTCGAGGGTGCGGCGTATGTGTTCCTTCTCGACCTCGTCCAGGCTGACAATCTCCTGCTGCATGTCGAGCACGTCCTTCAGCTTGCGTATGAGTTCGTCGTTGTCCCAGGGCTTGGTGATGAAGTCGGCAGCACCGCTCTTCAGTCCCCTGACGGCCAGGCTGACGTCAGCGTAAGCCGTCAGCAGCACGACGGGCGTCTGCGGGTGCTGCTTGCGGATGGTGCGTAGCCAGAAGAGGCCCTCCTGTCCGCTGTTCACGCCGAGGGTAAAGTTCATGTCTAACAGCACGATGTCTATCTCCTCCTGCGCCATCGCCTTCAGGATGTCGTCGGGTTGGTCCATCGTCAGCACGCGCTCGAATGTGCCTTCCAGCAGATAGCGCATCGCCGTCAGGATTGACGAATTGTCGTCGACCACAAGTATTGTTCCGTAGTTGCCCATGTTCTTTTTGCCTGCAAAGTTACGAAGTTTCTGTCTAAAAATCATACGATATAGTGTCTAATTTTTAGACGTTTTGCTTCTGGTAGTGTTAAATGGCTTGCACGCAAACGTGGAATGCCCTAACTTTGCACTGCGAAAAAACAAAAGGAGTATGAAACAAATGTTGATGATATGCCTCTCGCTGGCAGTCGTGCCCACCGTTGCACAGACAGCCTGGACCATGCAGCGGTGCATGCAATACGCCGTGGCCCACAACCACGCGGTGAAGCAGGCCGAGCTGGAGCTCGACAACTACGAAGCCGGCAGGACGGCTGCCTTCGGGCGCCTGCTGCCCGGCGTTGATGCCGGCATCGGCGCGCAGTACAACTTCGGACGGGCCATCGACCCCGAGACCAACGGCTATACCGACGTGAGCACCTTCCATAACGGCTACGAGCTGCGGGCCTCGATGCCCGTGTTCGACGGGTTCAGCCGTATTCACGCCCTGAGGGCTGCCAAGGCCAGCATGCTGATGGGGCGCCACGCACTGCGCGAGCAACAGGACCAGACGGCCCTCGCCACACTGCAGGCGTGGGTTGACCAGGCCTACTACGAGAAGACGGTGGCAATGGCCGAGGAGAAGCTGAGCGAGACCAGTCTGCTGCTGAAGCAGACGCGTCTATTAGAAGAGGTGGGGCGCAAGAGCAGTGCCGACGTGGCGCAGATAGAGGCTCAGCACGCCGAGGCTGCCTACGAACTGACGCGCCAGCAGAGCCTGCTCGCCCAGGCCGCGCTGGAGCTGAAGAAAACGATGAACCTGCCGCTGTCTGACACCATCCGCCTGGCATACAACCAACCTGTGGGAAGGCTGCCCGAGGAGCCCGACCTTGAGCCGACCGAAATGCCGGTTAGCGTCGGGCAAAGCCATCCGGCCCTCCAGACGGCCTACTACAGTCTTCAAGTCAAACGTCATGAGTGGCGTCAGGCCCGTGCCGCCTTATTCCCATCTCTCTCGTTGAGTGCGGGCCTGAACACCACTTATTACCATACGCTGCACGCCAGTGCAGGCCAGGCGTTCCATACGCAGTTCAAGAACAACATGGGCGAGTACGTGGGGGCCACGCTGAGCATCCCGCTGTTCAGCCGGCTGCAGACCATTACGGGCATCAGGCGCGCAAGGAACAACTACCGCATAGCCTGCGAGGAATACGCACAAAAACAGCTGGAACTGGAGAAACTGAGCCGCGAGGCCTGGCAGGACTGGCAGGGCTACCGGCTGCAGACGGAGCAGATGACGAAGAAGGTGGAGGCCGACAGCATCGCCTACCGGCTGACGCGCCGACAGTTTGAAGAGGGACTGAGCACAGCCATCGACCTGCACATGACGTCAGCCCAGCTGCTGAAGTCGAAGGCGACACTGCTGCAATGCCAGCTGATGACGATAGTTAAAGAACAATTAGTAAGATATTACAGAGGAGAAACGATATGGACAGAATAATCGAGAAGACAAGGACGCAGCGGCTGATGAAGTATTGGCCGTATGTGGCGGTCGGATGTTTGGTGCTGGGTGTTGGCTGCTGGCTGGTGTTTGGCAATCATGCCTCGACGCTGAAAGTCAACCGCGACGAGCTGACCGTCAGCGAAGTGCAGCGGGCGGAGTTTAAGGACTATGTACGTACGAACGGACAGGTGCTGCCCATACAGGTAGTGCAGATTTCGCCCGAGGAGGGCGGCATCGTCGTGGAGAAGGTGGTGGAGGAAGGCACGCACGTCCGCAAGGGCGACGTCATCGTGCGCCTCTCTAACTCGAACCTCGACCTGCAGATACTGAACGCCGAAGCCGAACTGGCCGAGAAGCAGAACCTGCTGCGCAACACGCAGGTGGCTATGCAGCAAGACCGGTTGAACAACCAGACGGAGCAGGCCCAGCTGGATATGGACACCCAGCGCCGACAGCGCACCTTCGAGCAGAACAAGCGGCTCTACGGCGAGAAGCTCATCAGTCGCGAAGACTACCTGCAGTCGCAGGAGGACTACCAGCTTGCAGCCAAGAAACGTTCGCTGATTACCAAGCGCCTGAAGCAGGACTCGCTCTATCGCACCGTTCAGATGGACCAGATGGAGGACAACCTGCAGGCGATGCGCCGCAACGTGGTCTTGGTGCGCCAGCGTAAGGACAAGCTCGAAGTGCGCTCGGCCATCGACGGCGAGCTGGGTCTGCTCGACGTGGAACTGGGCCAGAGCATACAGCCCGGTCAGAAGATTGGCCAGCTGAACGACCTCAGCGACTATAAGGTGCAGGCACAGATAGACGAGCACTACATCGACCGCGTGCGCCAAGGGCTGACCGCCACCTTTACGCGCGGCGACCGTCAGTACCAGCTGCAGGTGCGCAAGGTCTACCCCGAGGTTCGCGAGGGCAAGTTCCGCTGCGACTTCATCTTCCGGGGTGAGCGCCCCGAAAATATCCGCACGGGCCAGACCTACTACATCGACCTCGAA
>CAMOKH010000017.1 GCA_946617675.1 uncultured Prevotellaceae bacterium
GTTCTTTGCTACAGTTCAGAACAAACTGCACTACGCTGCCCATCAGCATACGGCGGCAGAGGTGATATATGAGCGTGTGGATGCAGAGAAACCTATGGTGGGCATGACTAATTTTAAGGGTGATTATATCACCAAGGAGGATGTGCAGATTGCGAAAAACTATCTGACGGCAGAAGAATTGACGTACTTGAATCTGTTGGTATCACAGTATTTGGACTTTGCCGAAATTCAGGCATTGCAGCAGATTCCTATGAAGATGACAGAGTGGATACAGAAACTTGATGATCTGATGAAACTCTCTGGCAGACAGTTGTTGGTGGGTAAGGGAACTATCAGCCATGAAGAGGCAAAAAAGAAGGCAATCGCTGAGTTTGAGAAGTATCGTAAGTTGGAGATGTTGCAATATGAGAGCGACTATGACAGGGCCATCAGAGAACTAATTCAGAAAGAGAATAGCCTGCCAAAGAATGAGGGATAAAGGTGACAACATGTAACAATTGTTCCGAACCGTCAGGCGGTTCGGAACAATTGCTATCCTAAAGAGGCAACTGCCAATTCGCTTACTGCCGCCCAAGAAGCTCGATGAGCTGCACGGCGTCGATGATATTGACCTTGCCGTCGTGATTGAGGTCGGCGGCTTCTGAGTAGGAGCCGCTGAGCATGGCGGACACCACTGCCGACAGGTCATTGCCGTCGGCAATGCCGTCGCCGTCAACATCGCCGGGAACGGGGACGGGCTTCAGCGAGGCGAAGTCGAAGCCCTGCACCGACTGGCTGTAGAGCGACTGCACCTCGGCGGCACTAAGCGGACGGCTGTAGACGATGACATCGTCGATCAGTGCTGGATCGGAACCCCAGAACGAGCCGCGACCAAGGTAGAAGCCGTCGGCCGACGACAAGAAGCTGACGATACGGCTATAGTCGAAACCGGAGGCCGAGGCAATGTCGGCACCGCCGACCTGTCCAGCACAAGTGGCGAACGACTTCGGCTGACCATCGACATAGAGGCCGAGGCCGGAAGGCGCGACGGTGAGCGTCACCTGCTGCCACTGCCCCACGGCGATGTTGTCCGACGTGGTGGCACCTGGGTGGTTGAGGTCAATCCAGTAACCGTCCCAGCCGTTGTAGCCGACGTAGCTATTTCCGGTCATATAGAGGCGGGCATTGCCACGGGTGAAGCCGAAGAGGGCATCCCAGGCGTTGCCGTCGAGACGACGGACCCAGAACGAGATGGTTGCCCCGTCGTCGAGTGGCAGTCCGCTGAGCGGATTGGGCATATCGACGTAGCTCTCGTTGCCGTAGACGCCGAAGTTCATACGTACATACTGGCTCTGGCGACCGTCGGTCGTCTCCAGCACCGGCGCCGTATTATCGCCAGCCGCGAGCAGTCGGGCTACTTGTTTATCGTTGAGCGTGTTAGCCAACTCATCGTCGTCGAAACCGTAGTGGGCCACCATGCCGTCCGTCCAGCCCTCAACAGGCGCCTTGACCTTATAGCCCCACACGTTGACACCAGTAGCCGAGGCACAGGCCGTGAACGAGACGAGCGGGAGGCTGTTGCCGTCCATCAGCTCGTCGATGATGACACCGCTGTAGGTCGTACCATCGAGCACGATATTGAAATAGCCCGTACCGCTGACGATGTTCCAGGTGCCGTCGGCAGCACCGATCACCGTGCCGTCGGCAGCAAGGCTGATGCTGACGGGCGTCACCTCCTCATAGTTCTTATGGTCGAGGCCGTAGCGGTGGATCAACAGGCTATAGTCGCCGGCTATCTCGCTGGCTGTGAACGGCTGCCGGGTGGCGATGTCGCGGTCGGTCGCCATCTCGCCGTTATACTCGAAGGGGGCGGCCACGAGCCAGCCGTCCTGGTTGACGAACAGCTGATGGACGCGCACCTCGTGGAAGATGGTGCCGTTGTTGAATTTCGTATGGTAGACGAGCATGTGACGCCCGTCGGGGGTGGCAACGACGCTGTTGTGCCCCTGGGCACACTCGCCGACGGTCATCTCGCCCCACTGGTTGTAGGCTCCCATGAGCTTCTCGCCACGGGTGTCGCTGTTCAAGCCAAAGTTGAGGGCCCGCCCGGAGTAGACGGCACTGCGCCCTTGGGAGTCGACATAAGGACCGTCGGGCTTCTCAGAGCGGAACACGCGCATCTCGTAACCCTCGTTGGGGCCGAAGCCGCCGTAGCTGACGAAGAGGTAGTAGTAGCTGCCTATGCGCTGGATGTAGGAGCCCTCGCCCGAGACGGAGAAGCCGCCGGCAATCTTCCGGCCGAAGTAACCGTCGGAGGTCATGCCGTAGGCCAGCTTGTCGGAGGCGTAGTTGACGTCATAGTCGCGCAGCCCCGTCAGCTCGTCGAGCTGGAGCATCCAGATGCCGCCGAACCACGAGCCGTAGGTCATCCACAGCTGACCGTCAGCATCGTAGAAGACGCAGGGGTCGATGGTGTGGGGCCAGAAGTCGCCGAACTTATTGCCGAGATCATAGCGGGAGGGGAGCGACGACGAGGCAACTAAGACCAGCTCGAGGTCGGTGTCCTTATAGCTGTGAGCCTCGTCGTAGAAGCCGCAGGTGATGACCGGTGCCTGGTAAGTGTAAGGCCCCTCGACGGCGTCGGCGGTGAGCAGGATGATACTGGAGTGCCAGGCGTTGCCATTGATACTCAGGTACATACACCACTTCTGCATCGCCGTGTTCCAGATGACGTCGGGAGCCCACATGTTGCCGTTGACGTCGTAGCCGGCATCGGTACGCCCGGCCCAGTCGGCAGCGTTGAACGGTGGGAGCGTGACCTCCGCCCCACCCTTCCTGACGGTCTTGACGGCAGGGGTGGCGAAGGCGGCCGCATTGTCGTCGGGCTGCCACGTGGGGTTGGTCGCACTCCAGTTCTGCAGGTCGGCAGAGAAGGCTCCCGCCTTGTGCGAACCGACAATGTAATAGCGCCCCGTGGACTGGTCGTAGACCACCGAGGGGGCATGGATGCTGACACGCTGCTTGGCCGTCAGCGACATGGCTGCCAGCAGTGTAAAGACAGCCGTCAGGATTGTAGTAGTCAGTAGTTGTTTCATTTAGTTATTATGTTATTCTGTCTTTTCAACACCAAGTTTCTGGAGCACCATGCCGAGGTAGATTTTCTCGGCCATGGTCTGGCTGTCAGAAGTATGGGTGAGCGACATCAGGGCGTCGTAGGCTGACCGGGCGGCATCGCGGTCGGCAGCTATCAGGTCGAAGTCGACCTCGTAGCTGCGGTCGGAGTCGATGTTAGCCAGCAGGTCGAGCTTCGTCTGGGCGTCGATCTTGGCGCGGGCAATGCGCTGCTCGATAATCTGGTAGTTCTCGGGCGACACGTTGTCGTTGATCTTAGCCAGGTTGATCATAGCCTCAATCACGGCCGTCTCGACGCGGGCAGGGTCGCGCTCGGCCTGATTGGCCTTGACGAACGACGAGCGGATGTTGGCCAGCTCGATGGCATCGATGGAACCGTCGTCGAAGAGATTGCGCTGAGCCGCTAACTGCCGGCGCAGGCGGTTGGCACCGCGACGGAAGGTGTAAAGCGTCAAACCGCCGGAGAAGAGTCCGCCGGCCAGCGGGATGAGGCGCCCCACGCCCTTGGCCAGGCTTTTCTTAGAGAGCCGTGCTCCGATGAGGCGGGCTATCTGGCTGGCCACGGGGACGAGGCACGTCTTGGTGAGCGCCACTCGCGGCAGTCGGCTGACGGCACTCTCGGCAACGGCCTTCGTCAGTTCGCCGAGTCCCTTCTCGGCCACCGGGGCGCCCATCATGACGCCCATAAAGATGGTCAGCAGGTCGCTGGCCACGCTGGTCAGCTCGCCGTTCTGGCCCGGGTGCTCCGTATCGTCAGGCTGGTCGTCGAAGAAGTCAGGATAGCCATAGAGATAGGCCAGCTTCTGAGAGAGAACAAAGATGTGGAAGAAATACTGGCCGATGTCTACGGGCAGTGCAGCGGCCATTGTCAGTCCGCCGGGCAGTCCGGCCACGGTCGATGTCGCCGTTGCCAGGGCGGTATGCTTGGTGACGCACTGACGTGCCAAACGGTCGATGACCTTCTCTGACACGACGGTATAGGGGCGCACGCTGCCTATCATCTGCAGTCGCGACTGGTTGCAGTAAGGGCGCAGCTCGTTGCGCAGAAACGCAATACGGTCGACCCTCACGCCTGGCATCTTCAGTACTGCAGCCAGGAGCTTGTTCCACACTAAAAACTCTTTATCCATAATAGTCTGTATTTACGATTAAAACTCTTCACTTTTCACTTTTCACTATTCACTTCTCACTCTTGCCGTATTTCTTGATCAGGCTGTAGGCGGTGTAGAGCCCCAACTCGCCGGCCTTGCTGAAGTCGCTCACGCCGAGGTCGGTCTTGCCGCTGTCGATATAGGCCATGCCACGGTTGTAGTAGGCTTCGGCCAACGAGCCGTCGAGGGCAATGGCCTTGGTGAAATCATCGATGGCATGAGCGTAGTCCTTGCGGCGCACATAGGCGCAGCCCCTATTATAATAAAGGTACGCGCATTGAGGAGCCAGCCGGATGGCTGCCGTGAAGTCCATCAGCGGGCCGGCGGTCTTCATGTCGGCTCCAGCCCCGCCGGAGGCCTGCACCTCGTTCATCTTCGACTGGCAGACGGCCCGCTGCCATAGGGCGAGCGACGAGAGGCTGTCCATCTGAAGATAGGTGGTCAGGTCGTCGATGGCCCCCTCGAAGTTCTGCATCGACGAGCAGACCACGGAGCGCAACATCAGCGCCACGGCAATGCGCCGCATGTCGCTGACGCCGGCAATGATCATGCCGAGCGAATCAGCGTAGGCGAAATAGGCCTGCGACTTCGACTCGGTGACAGCCGGCAGGCTGTTGACCACATAGAGCGGGCGCGGCGACCGGCTGTTAAACTCTTCGACGGCGGGGGCGTAGGGGATGTACCGCCTTACCTCGCTCTTCTCGGGCTCGAAAGCCAACTCGAACATCGGCAGGTAGACGGCCTCGACCTTGTGGTTCTGCACACGGCCGCGGTAGTCGTTCTTATACTCGTTCTCCACCTCCTGCTCGTCGGCCATGACCAGCTGGTTATACTTCTCCAGGTCTTCGTCGCTGCGCTTACGGATGGGCTTGTTCTTCATCCGGGGCTGACGTCCGCCGTAACGCTTGTCTAACTGTGCCTTCAGAATGCGGAACTCGTCAATCTCGGCCTGGCGCGTCATGCCTAAGCGACGGTAGCAGCTGGCACGATACTGCAGGCCCGTCCAGAAATTGGGATACTCGTTGATGACCTTCGTATAGTCGCTGATGGCTCCGCGCAGGTCGCCTGTCTTGTCGCGCAGCAGTCCGCGGTTGAAGAGAGCCAGCATGTTGTCAGGCTCCAGGCGCAGCACGAAGTCGAAGTCCTCGATGCCGCGGTTGTCGTCGCCGACCTGGGCGCGCAGCAGTCCGCGGTTGTAGTGACCCAGGAAGTTGTTGGGTTCCAGGTCGAGGGCGGTGTCATAGTCGGCCATGGCTCCGCGCAGGTTGTTCTGGTTGTAGCGGGCCAGGGCGCGGTTGATGTAGTTGCCGCCGTCCTTGGGCAGCAGGTGTATGGCCTTGTCGAGAAAGCCCTCAGAGGCCTTCCACTCACTACGCGAGAGGCTGATGATGGAGCGGGCGGCCCAGGTGTGACCGTCGTAGGGGTCGATCTCGAGACTCTTGTCGAGCGCCTCGATAGCCCGCGTGGTGTCAGTCTGCTGCATGTAGACCTCGGCCCTCATTGAGTAGGCGTCGGCATACTTGGGCCAGCGCACGGTCATGGTGTCGAGCTGTGCCAACGCCCGGTCGTAGTCTTTATCGCGGACGTAGCAGAGCACGCGGTTATGCCAGAAGCCCTGGTTCTCGGGGTCGTACTTCAGTGCCGTCGTGTAGTCGGCTGCCGCCTCTTTGTATTTGCCGAGGCGTATGCGGCTCAGTCCGCGCAGCTCGTAGCAGCTGTTGACGTAGGGATTGCGCTCAATGGCTTTCGTGCAGTCGGCTTCGGCTCCGGCGAGGTCGTCGAGGTAATACTTGGCGACGCCCCTCAGGAACCAAGGTTCGTAGAGATAGGGTTTAGCGGTTATGGCTTGGTTGAAATACTGAATGGAGAGCACATAGTCCTCAAAGTACAAGGCCGACCGACCGATGGTTATCAGCCGGTCAGTATTGAACTGGGCGAACGAAGTGAGGACTGAGAGGTGAAAAGTAAAAAGTAGTGGCAGAACTCTCCGCCACCAGCAACTGTCGGTCCATCTGTTTGACGCACTACTTTTCACCTTTCACTCCTCACTTTTCACTCCTCACTTTTCACTTCCTGACGGGCTTCGTCTTATAGCCGCAGCGGTAGCGCCCCAGGGTCAGGGACTTCAGCTTGCTCTTGATGAGCTGTTTGCGAAGGGGCGAGATGTGGTCGATGAACATGTGGCCCTCAAGGTGGTCGAACTCATGCTGCATAACACGGGCCAGATAGCCCTCGACCCACTCGTCGTGAGGCTGGAACTGCTCGTCCATCCACTGCACATGGATGCGGGCGGGGCGTACCACCTTCTCGTGGATAGCCGGCAGCGAGAGGCAGCCCTCCTCGCTCGTCGTGGTTTCCGAATCGTCCTTCTCAATGATATGGGCATTGATGAACACCCGGCGGAAGCCCTTGTACTCGGGCATGTCCTCGCTGAGTACGTCGAGGTCGATAATCACGACACGGATGGGCTTGCCCACCTGCGGTGCTGCCAGTCCGATGCCGTCGCTCTCGGCCAGAGTGTCCCACATGTCGGCAATCAACTGTTCCAGCTGAGGGTAGTCGGGGGTAATGTCCTCGGCTACCTTGCGCAACACGGGCTGGCCATATATATAAATAGGTAATACCACTTTATTTTAATTGATAATTGATAATTGATAATTGGTAATTGATAATTGACAATTTACAATTGATAATTATTTTCTTGAGCGCAGATAGTCTTCAAGGATGATGGTGGCACTGATTTCGTCGACCAGCGCCTTGTCCTGGCGCGCCTTGCGACGCAGGCCGCCGTCAATCATGGCCCGATGGGCCAGCACCGACGTAAACCGCTCGTCGTAGTAGTCGATAGGCACCTCCGGATGAGCCTTGCGCCAACGGTTGACAAACTGCTGCACCCGCCCGAGGTTCTCGCTCGGCTCGCCGTTAGGCTGCCTGGGCTCGCCTATGACGATGCACTCCACCGGCTCGCGCCCGATGTACTGCTGCAGCCAGTCGAACAACTCAGAAGTAGAAACAGTCGCCAATCCTCCGGCAATAATCTGCAGAGGATCGGTGACTGCCAAACCTGTACGCTTACGTCCGTAATCAATCGAAAGGATCCGCGCCAATCGCCTTACTGGATGTTATAGAGCAACCAGGCGTCGCCCTTAGGATTGAACTTCGAACCACGAATCTGGTCGCGGCTGTTCACGGCGTCTATCTTGTTGTCGAACGTCGTAGCAATCACACGGAACATATTGTTCGACTCGTTCTTCACGACCTGAGCGTTATAGCCGCCGTCGCGAAGCTGCTGCTGCAGGCCCTCGGCGTTGGTCTGCAGGCCAAACGAACCGACGACGACACTATAGTTCTTCAGACCGGCACCATTGATGAGCTGAACACGCTCCTGGCGAACCGACACGTTGTCGGCATTGTCGACCACACGGGTCTGGGTGGCGGGACGAGTCGTTACGGGGGCTACCACCGGAGTCTGGGTCTGCACGGGCTCAGTCTCGGCCACGCGCTGAGCAGCCTCCTGCGACTTAGCCTTCTCGTAAGCCTTCTTATAGGCACTCTCACTACTCTTACCACAGCTGGCAAACACCAGAGCCAGGCTCAGGCCAGCGCAAACAATCATGTACTTTTTCATACTTTTCTGTTATTATAAATTATTAAATTATTGCTGTCATGCTAAAAGTCTGTGCGAAATTACAAATAATCGGGCAAAAAAGGGCAAAAAACGTAACTAAACTTTGTTAAATAGCCAAAATACTCACATTTTAACAAAAAATGATACAACTTTTAACGCCTCTTTCAGAAAAATTCCGTATTTTTGCGTCGTAGTTTTATGTCTTACTTTAAAAGTAAAAGAATTATGAAGAGTTTAGGTTATATTGGCGCATTCTTGGGCGGAAGTATCGCCGGCGCTGCTTTAGGGCTGTTGATGGCTCCCGAAAAGGGTGCCGACACACGTGTAAAAATTACTGATGCCATTGAGGACTTCCTCAAGAAGCACAACATCAAGCTCAGCCGTAAAGAGGTGGGCGACCTGGTTGACGACATTCAGGATGCAGCCACTGTTGAGTGAAAAGGGAAAAGTGAAGAATAATGTTGTCGAGCGACAAGAACGTTGAGAACATTGGGCAGTTAGCAGGACTGCTCAAGCACTATCTCGGGCTTCAGACGGAGTACGTCAAGCTCGACGTGATAGACAAGGTGGTACGCCTACTGACGGCTGCCGCCTTGGCTATCATTTTCTTCCTGCTTATCATTGCCGTCATGCTGTTCCTGTCGTTCGCGGCAGCCCACTGGCTGGGCCAGCACATCGGACTGGCCCCGGCCTTCTGCGTCGTCGGCGCATTCCATCTGCTGCTGCTCCTGCTGTTCTTCGCCTTCCACGAAAAGTGGATTGAGCGCCCGTTGGTCCGTTTCCTGGCCAACCTCCTGCTCAGCAAATAGACAACAGGAAAATCCGTAAATCGAAAATCCGTAAATCGTAAATATCCCAAAGTGTTACCCGTACAGAAACCACAACCCGTCTACCACACGCTGGAGGAAATCCGCCAGCGCAAAGACGAGCTGCTCGACCAGATGCAGACCGACAACAAGCAGTTTTCCACCGTATGGAACCAGCTTTTCGTCAAGCGCGACGACACGTCGAAGGGCGACTACATCGCCAGTCTCGTAGCCAACAGTGTGACCGTCATCGACCTCTTCCTGCTCTACCGCAAGCTGCGCAAGAGCTACGGCGGCATCATGGGCCTATTCGGCAAGAGCAAAAAGAAGCACTAACCACTATTCACTTTTCACTTTTCACTATTCACTTTTCACTATTCACTTACCACTTCCACCACCTGCCCGTCGTAAGCCAGCTGAATGTCGGACGGCAGCGAGGCGTTCACCTCGTCGTGCAGTCCGATGTGGTGGCTGGTGTGAATCAGCAGTGTGCGCCGCGCCCCCACCCTACGGGCAAAGCTGACGGCCTCGGCGACCGTCTGGTGCGAATGATGGGGCTCCTGTCTCAAGGCATTCACCACCAGCACTTCCGTACCTTTAATATATTCCAGCTCGCCGTCGGCTATCGTCTTCATGTCAGTGATATACGTCAGCGGACCCATGCGGTAGCCCAGGATGGGCAGCCGTCCGTGCATCACCTCGATGGGCATGATGCTGATGTCGCCGATGGTGAACGGCTCGTGCTTGTGAATCTCGTGCAGCTGGATGGCCGGCACCCCGGGGTAGCGGTTCTCGGCGAAGCAGTAGGGCAGCATCTCGAGCAGCCCCTTGCGGGCTATCGGGTCAGCGTAGACGTTGATCTCGCCGAACTGGCAGTAGGGGCGCACGTCGTCCATGCCGCCCATGTGGTCGTAGTGGGCGTGGGTTATCAGTATGCCGTCGATGCGGCGGAAGGGCTGCGCCATCATCTGCTGGCGGAAGTCCGGCCCGCAGTCTATCAGCAGCCGCGTCTGCCCCGTCTCGACGAGCGCCGAGCAGCGCAGCCGCTTGTCCTTCGGGTCGGTGCTCCGGCACACGCGGCATTGGCACCCTATCGTCGGCACGCCGCACGACGTTCCTGTTCCTAAGAATGTCAGTCTCATATCCTTTTTTCGTTTGCTCGAAAAATTAGCTGCAAAGGTAGCGGTTTGTTTTTAATCCGCCAAATTTTACGGCGGAAAAACTATTTGCGGCGCCAACTTATCTGGCTAACGAATGATACTGCTCGTCACTTTTCTGCGCAGTTTATCCCAAAAACCAGACAGATATTTGCAGCATTCTGCAACTATTTGTACCTTTGCACGGTCTAACAATACTCAACCGCAAATAGTAATCGCACAACATGAAACAGGAAATCAATCCCAAGGACACGAAAAGGGCGCAGGCATTCGAACTGTGGATAAAGTCGCCCATGCCGATGGTGACGTTCACGAAGACCTTCGACGTGACGCGGCTGTATAAGGTGAGTCGGCGGCGCGGACTGAAGTTCAACATGCTACTGTGCTGGTGCATCGGCAAGACGGCCTCAAAGATTGAGGAGTTTTACATGTTGCCCCACGACGGGAAGCTGTACAAATACGACCGTATGGCCATCAACACGATAGCAGGAAACGTCAAGGGCGGACTAAGCTTCTGCGACATTGCCGTTACTGACGACCTGGAGCAGTTTAACGCTAACTACCTGCACCTGACAGAGACCATCAGCCAAACCTGTCAGGACATATTAGACGACGGGGCCGTCATTGTCGGCACATCGGCAATCACCGGTACGGAGCTCGACAGCATTGTCAACCAGTACAGCGGCATCTTCACAAACCCATTCCTGGCATGGGGCAGATATCGCAGAGGCTGGCTAAGAACCACACTCCCCATCTCCTTCCAGTTCCACCATGCTCAGATGGACGGCGGGCATGCAGCCCGATTCCTGGAAGAGCTGCAGAAGACCATCAATACAGTCAGGTGAACCTGGCGGCGCCAGGCTCTACGGCCGCAGAATGTAGACCTTCTGGCTTCTGTCGCCCCGGGATTCACACCCCAAGCGCGGGCTGGATGGCCCTTTGGGGGCCGCCCGCCGCCGGGTGTGAATCCTATTCTGACAAGGCAAGTTTCGCGTTGGGGAAACGTGTTTTGGTGTTACTTCAAATTATAATGTTTCAATCTCGTCAGCCGTCAGGCCAGTGTATTTCACGATCATCTCCAAGGGCATGTTGTCTGCCTTCATGCGGCGGGCATTGTCGCGCGCAGCATCAGCTGCACCCTCAGCACGACCCACTGCAAGTCCCTCGGCGAGTCCTTCGGCACGACCCTCAGCACGCCCCTCGAGCACGCCGAAGTTGCCCTTGTCGCGCAGCATGCGCTTGGCTGCCCAGTCGAAACGTATAAACTTGTTATATTCGTTCATTGCCTCATATTTTGAATTGCCGCTGCAAATATACGCAAAAAAGTCGGAAGTACAAATGCAGGCAAGCCCTTTTCTTTATAAAGAATGTAAAAATACGCTAAAAATGCGGAGACGGTGCAGTCTTTTCCCCGCCGTAGGACTTTATATATAGAGACACCACGTTTTCGATGGAAGTGACACGGCTGATAGAACGGTGCAGGCAGGGGGATGCGGATGCCCTCGGCGAACTGTACAAGGCATACGCCCAGAAGATGAGGGGCGTATGCCGCCGGTATATCAGCGACGAGCAAGCCATCAGCGACGTATTGCATGACTCGTTCGTGATCATCTTCACCTCGTTTGACAAGCTACGCGACAACAGGAAAGCAGAGGCATGGATAATGTCGATAACGAGAAATGTCGCGTCGAAATATAAAGACCATCTGTCGAAGATGACCTTTGTGCCACTGGATGAAGCAGAGCATTTGCAGACGGCAGCAGGCGAGAGCGAAGTGAGGGGCGTGACACTGGAGGATGTACAGCAGCTCGTCGACCGTCTGCCGGAGGGCTACGGCCAGGTGTTCCGGCTGTCGGTGTTCGAAGGGATGTCGCACAAGGAGATTGCCGACGTGCTGGGCATTGAGCCACATTCGTCATCATCGCAACTGGCACGGGCGAAGAAGATGCTGCGCAAGATGATGCAGCAGTATTGGGTTGCCGGACTTCTGTTGCTACTTGTTCCTGTTACGTTTCTCCTGCTCAAGAAAGGAGATACAGTGGTCAAGGATGAAAAGCCTGTTGTGGCGAAGCAG
>CAMOKH010000018.1 GCA_946617675.1 uncultured Prevotellaceae bacterium
CGTAAGAAGAAGGCACCGTTGGGAGCCTCCTCACGCTTGAAGTTGAAGCAGGCCTGCGTGTTGCGTCCTCCGGCACACGAGACGAATATCTCGCCCTCGTCCTCTGAGTCGAGATTGATGAGGTAGTCGCCCGTCATGAATCCGGCCTTCATGCCCTCGGCTCCGCTGAGTCCGGTCTCCTCGTCGCGTGTAAAGACGCACTCTATGGGACCGTGCTCCACGTCGTCAGCGTCGAGCAGTGCCAGTTCAATGGCACAGCCGATGCCGTCGTCGGCGCCCAGCGTGGTGCCCTCGGCGGTGAGCCACTCCCCGTCGATGTAGGTACGTATCGGGTCGTGGTCGAAGTCGAACTCCACGTCTACGAGCTTGTCGCAGACCATGTCCATGTGGCTCTGCAGGATTACCGTCTTGCGGTTTTCATATCCGGGAGTAGCCGCCTTGCGTATGATGACGTTTCCGGTCTCGTCTACCTGTGTGTCCAGTCCGCGGCTTTCGCCCCAGTTCTTCAGGTACTCAATCATTTTCTCCTCGCGCTTCGAGGGGCGGGGAATCTCGTTGATCTTCGCAAACTGCTCGAATACAACTTTAGGTTTCAGTTCACTTTTGTTCATCTCTCTGTTTATTTTGTTTATTGTTGTTAGTATGGTGTCAGCAGAATCTGACGTCGGCAATGACTTGGGCACCGACATAGTCGTTCAGCCGGCCTGTAAACTCCTGTCGTCGCAGGCTGAGGTCGGCTCTCAGTGCCGGGATGCTCAGGTGTACGTAGAGTGTCTGGTTCAGAATGTATGTGTTCAGTGTGTAGCGAGCGATGTCGTCGCCGGCTACGACGGGCCATGCCTCGACAAGCCGCTTCTGCAGGAGCGGCATCTCGAGGCCTTGCTGGCGCATGTTGCGCATGATGAGGTCCTTCAGCTCTTTAACGTCACGTCTGAACATTGTGCCTATTTACGATTTACGTGTTTTCTGTTGATGCTCTTTTGTTTTGTGATTCCTTTTCGCTGACCTCGCCGTCCTCCACGCCGAATATCTTGTAGTCGTGGGCCGAAGTCGCGAGTATCTGGTCCAGGTGCTCGCGGTTGGTGTCGGTGATGAATATCTGTCCGAAGTCGTCGCCCGACACGAGGTTGACGATCTGCTCCACGCGTTGTGCGTCGAGTTTGTCGAAGATGTCGTCGAGCAGCAGCAGCGGCGTTGTGCGCCTCGTCTGTCTGATTAGCTCAAACTGTGCCAGTTTCAGTGCGATGACAAATGTCTTCTGCTGCCCCTGCGAACCCTCACGTTTCATCGGGTGCCCGTCGAGCATGATTTCAAGGTCGTCACGGTGAACGCCGTGCAGTGAGTAGCCGATGGCACGGTCCTTCCAGCGGTCGCGCCTGATAACCTCCAGCAGTGGTCCGCGCTGGCAGTGGCTTACGTAGCTCAGGGCCACGCGCTCGCGCCCCCCGGCAATACGTTCGTAGTACTGCTGGAACAGCGGGGTGAGCGCCTCGGCAAAGGCGGCCCGGCTGCGATAGATGGACTCGCCCGTCAGGGCCATCTGCTCCTCGAAGATGTCCATCATCTCCGGGTCGGGCTCTTCGTCCTGCTTGAGCAGGGTGTTGCGCTGCTGCAGGGCTTTGTTGTAGCGGTTCAGCGTGTCGGTGTACAGCGTATCAGTCTGTGCAATGACGACGTCCATCAGTCGTCTGCGCTCCTCGCTGCCCCCATCTATTAAATAGGTGTCGGCGGGCGACACCAGCACAATCGGGATCAGTCCGATATGCTCCGACAGCCGCCGATACTCCTTCTTGTTGCGTTTGAAGTGCTTCTTCTGTCCTCGCTTCATGCCGCACGTCACACTGACGGGTTCGCCGTCGTCGTAGTTGCCCTCCAGCATCAGGAAATCCTGACCGTGGCGTATCACCTGCGCGTCGGAGGGATTTGATGCCGAATGGCAGAACGACAGGAAGTAGACTGCATCGAGCACATTGGTCTTTCCGGCCCCGTTGTGCCCGATGAAGCAGTTCGTTTTCGGCGACAGAGTCAGTGTCGCCTCAGCGATGTTCTTGTAATTGATAATCGACAGTTTTTCGAGAATCACGGTGCAAAGTTACGAATTTACTGGTAAAAAACGAAAAAAAACCAAATTATTACATATTATTTCATAAATTCTTTGTAACTTTGCCGCGCAATTTTTATCGAGTAGTAAAAAAATATTCAAATAATGGCAAAACAAAACAATCAGACGAGCGCTCAGGCTCCTATCGAGGAGACGCTCAACAAGCATGAGGCATTTTTCCTCAAGTATCAGAAAGAGATTATCGCAGCCGTCGTGGCTCTTGTAGTCGTTATCGGTGCCTGGTCGCTTTACCAGACCTATGTGGCCGGGCCTAATGCCGTCAAGGCAAGCACCACTCTGGCTAAGGGTCAGGAGTATTTCGCTAATGGTCGTTTCGACCAGGCCCTGCTTGGCGACAGCACCGGCTTCCCCGGTTTCGTCAAGCTGGCAGGCGAGCTTAGTGGCGACGCCGGCAACCTGGCTAACCTCTACGCTGGCCTTACCTATGCCCAGCTTGGGAAGTGGCAGGAGGCAGCCACCTACATCGAGAAGTTCAGCGGCCGTGACGACCAGATGATCTCTCCCGCTGCCATGGGTGCCCTCGGCAATGTCTACGCACACCTCAACCAGCTCGACAAGGCTGTTGAGCTGCTGAAGAAGGCTGCCGATAAGGCCGACAACAACTCTCTCTCGCCCACGTTCCTTATTCAGGCTGGTGAGATCCTCGAGAGCCAGGGCAAGAAGGCCGAGGCCCTCAAACTCTATCAGATCGTCAAGGACAAGTACTTCAACTCGATGGCCTACCAGACCATTGACGCCTACATCGAACGCGCTTCCGCTCAGTAAATGGCTACCAGGAATCTATCCGACTACAACAGCGCCACCGTTCCCGATGCCTCTAACATGATTTTCGGTATCGTCGTGGCTGAGTGGAACCCCGACATCACAGGTGCCTTGCTTCAAGGGTGTGTCACCACACTCGAGAAGCACGGCGCTCTGCCTGAGAATATCCACGTCAAGACTGTGCCCGGCTCCTTCGAACTCATCTATGGAGCCCACCAGATGACCCTCAACGACGGCTACGATGCCGTCATCATCCTTGGCTCAGTCATCCGTGGCGAGACCCCTCACTTCGACTACATTTGCCAGGGCGTTACCGCCGGTATCGCCCGTCTCAATGCCACCAACAACATCCCCGTCGTTTACGGACTGCTCACTACCGACACCCTTGAGCAGGCTCAGGACCGCGCGGGTGGTCGGCTCGGCAACAAAGGCGACGAGTGTGCCGTCGTAGCCATCAAGATGGCCAAGTTCTAAACACCGTCCTGTGTTAAGCTTATGAAGTTCATATCATGGAACGTCAACGGGCTTCGCGCCTGTTACGATAAGGGATTCAGCGACATCTTTCAAAAGATGGACGCTGATTTCTTTTGTCTGCAAGAGACTAAACTCCAGCAGGGACAACTCGACCTGCAGTTCGACGGCTACCGCTCCTACTGGAACTACGCCGACAAGAAAGGCTATTCAGGCACCGCTGTCTTTACCCGCCACGAGCCTTTTAGTGTCACCCTCGGCATCGGTATCGACGAGCACGACCATGAGGGGCGCGTCATCACCCTCGAGATGCCTGACTTCTATCTGGTCACTGTCTACGTGCCCAACTCTCAGGACGGACTGCGCCGTCTCGACTACCGCATGCAGTGGGAAGCCGACTTCCTGGCCTATCTTCGTCGTCTCGATGCAGTGAAGCCCGTCATCGTCTGTGGCGACCTCAACGTTGCTCATGAGGAGATTGACCTGAAGAACCCACGAACAAACCGCCGCAATGCCGGCTTCACCGACGAGGAGCGTCAGTGCTTCAGCCAATGGCTTGCCGCCGGTTTCACCGACACCTTCCGTTCCCTTTACCCTCAGCAAGTCACCTATTCCTGGTGGTCCTACCGTTTCCAGGCCCGCCAGAAGAACGCCGGTTGGCGCATCGACTATTTTGTCGTCTCCAACCGTCTCATGCCTCAGGTCAAGGATGCCCTTATCCACACCGATGTCCTCGGCTCCGACCACTGCCCCGTAGAACTTGTGCTGGAGTAACATTTTCTTTTAAGAAAGACAAACCGTAATAAACAGTGAAGGATATGAAACGTTTTCTACTTGGCCTGATTATGGCCGCGGGCTGTGCCACGATGAGCATGGCGCAGACGAAGTCGGTGTCGATACTGGGCGACTCGTACTCAACGTTCGAGGGCTACATGACACCGGAGACAAACGAACTGTGGTACTACGACGAGGGCGAGCGTGGACGGACGGACGTGACCGACGTCACTGAGACGTGGTGGCACCAGCTCATCGCCCGTCAGGGTTGGCGGCTCTGTGTGAACAATTCGTATAGCGGGGCCACCATCAGCTATACGGGCTACAGCGGCAATGACTACTCGAAGCGCTCGTTCCTGACGCGCATGACAAACCTGGGCTGTCCGGACGTGATATTTATCTTCGGCGCGACGAACGACAGTTGGGCCAATGCTCCGATAGGGGAGTACCAGTATGAGAATCTGACGAAGAGCAACCTCTGGACGTTCAGGCCGGCCATGGCCAAGATGCTGGAATGGATGACGAAGCGCTACGTTGGCACCGAGATTTACTTCCTGCTGAACGACGGCTTGAAGGCTGAGATTAACGAGTCGGTGAAGACCATCTGCAGCCACTACGGCGTGAAGTGCATTGAGTTGACCGGCATCGACAAGATGTCTGGGCACCCTTCGGTGAAGGGCATGAAGCAGATTGCCGACCAGGTGGCTCAGGCTCTGCGCTGAGGCTGTCAGAGCTGCTGCAGACGGGCGATGTATTTGCCGAGAATGTCGAACTCGATGTTGACAACCGTTCCAGGGCGGATGTCCTGGAAGTTGGTGTGCTCCATGGTGTAGGGGATGATGGCCACCTGGAAGGAGTCGCGCGTGGGGTTACATACGGTGAGCGACACGCCGTTGACGGTGACCGACCCTTTGTCGACGGTGAAGTAGCCGTTGCGTGCCTTCTCAGCGTCGTAGTTGTAGCCGAAGGTAAAGTACGTGCTGCCGTCAGCGTCGGTCATGGCCGTACAGACGGCCGTCTGGTCGACGTGGCCCTGAACGATGTGGCCGTCGAGTCGGCCGTTCATCATCATGGAACGCTCGACGTTAACCTTGTCGCCGACATTGAGGCTCCCGAGGTTTGAGCGTTCAAGGGTTTCCTTCATGGCCGTTACAGTGTAGCGGTCGTCGTCGATGGCAACGACGGTGAGGCACACGCCATTATGGGCGACGCTTTGGTCGATTTTTAACTCGCCTACGAAAGAGCATGTCAGTGTAAGGTCAATATTCTCGCGGTCGTGCTTGACGGCTACCACGGTAGCAAATTCTTCGATGATTCCAGAAAACATGGTGATTTTTTACGATTTACAGATTTTCGATTACTTATCACTATTCACTTATCACTTATCACTATTCACTTTTCACTATTCACTTTTCACTTATCACTATTCCCTAAAAAAAGGGGGTCGTACCGATGATTTGGTGAAAACTCCTGTTTCACACGATGTGGGCGCTCTCCGTCGTTGTAATCCACCGGCTTTTTTGGAAGCTCCCCTATACAGGGTAATAACATGGCCCGCCATTGACAAGAGAAGTCATCCCGTGGTTTTGTTTTTTAATGTAGAGTATCCCGATCAATCAGGTACGACCCGTGTGGTTCCTTTCTTTCGGCTGCAAAGGTACGAAATAAAACGGAAATGACAAGCCCCGCCGACAATTATTTTGCGGCGGGGCGTGTGATTTTGTTTTTTTCTTTACATCTGGCGGCCGGTCGGCTTAATGTCGGCAGAGCGTGAGCTCGTGGTCGATGCAGGCGGGACGCTCTTCGCGGTAGTGGCTGACGAAGATGAGCGTCTTGTCAGGATGCTGGCAGAAGTCATCGATGACCTGCTTCACAAGATGGCGGTTGGCGTTGTCAAGACCGTGAAGGGGCTCGTCGAGGATGAGCAGTTCGGGGTCCTTGACGAAAGCGCGGGCCAGGAGCACCAGGCGTTGTTCGCCGCTCGACATGTGTAGGAAGGAGCGGTCGGCGAGGTGGTCGATGCCGAAGACGCTCATCCAGTGGTGGCAGTCCTGTTTCTCGTCGGCAGTGGGCCGGACGTAGAGTCCTACGGAGTCCTTCAGTCCCGAGGCGACGATGAGCAGTGCCGGTATGTCGCGGTGGTAGGAGCGGTGCATCTCAGGCGAGACGTAGCCTATGCGCCGCTTGATGTCCCAGATGCTCTCTCCTGAGCCGCGTCGGTGGCCGAAGAGGGCGATGTCGCAGGCATAAGCCTGTGGGTTGTCAGCGCAGACGAGTGAGAGGAGCGTCGACTTTCCCGAGCCGTTCTGTCCTGAGAGCACCCAGTGCTCGCCCTTGTTGACCTGCCAGTTGAGGTGGCTGAGAATGGTGCGGCTGCCGTAGCGTATGGTGACGTCGGTAAAGGTGATGACCTCCTGGGTCTGGCTGTCAGTCGGCTGCTGCCGTAGTCGTTCTGGCTGGGTGGCAGGGCTGGATGGCAGGGTGGGCGACAGGCTGCTGAGGAATTCAGCGCGTGTCAGCTTCGGGAGCACGGTCATGCCGGCGACAGGAACGACGTGGGTCATGAAGTCGGGTATCTCGTCGGTACGTGAGAGTACGAGGATGAGTTGCAGCTGCTGTTGTGCAGCGAGTGAGGCCAGCAGGTCGGCGAGCTGGCTACGCGTCTCGGCATCGAGACCGATGAAGGGGTTGTCGATGATGAGCACGCGCGGACTGCCGAAGAGCGAAGAGGAGAGCTTGAACTTGCGCAGCTCGCCGCTAGAGAGCAGGATGACGTGCTTGTCGAGCAGTGGCGTAATATGGAACAGCTCGTAGAGATGCTGCTGCAGCTGTCGGCGCTCGGGCGTGTCGCTGCCTGCCAGCTGGTAGGCCTCCTCCAGCTTACTTCCTACGGTGGGCGTCTCCTCGTCAATCTCCATCTGGTTCCACCGCTGCTGCAGGAAGTAGGTGCGGTCGTTGTCGCCGCCGTAGGTGTCGCGGAAGGTGATGTAGCGGATGTTCTCACTCACAAGACGTTCAGAGTTGTCGTTAAAGTGATACTCGACCATGCCCGGGAATACGGGATGGCGGCCGGTAATCATATCGACGAGCATGGACTTGCCAGCTGCGTTTCGTCCCACGATGGCTATGTGCTCTCCCGTCTCGAGCGTGAAGTCCACGGGGTGAGTCATGGCCCACTCGGGCTTCTTCGTGGTGGCTGCGGTGAGTCTGATGGTTGTCATTGCTTTCGCTTGCTGATTTTGTCTTGATTCTTGTTGACGAAGTCCTTCCAGCCGTGATACTTCACGTCGCTCTCAGGTCGGCCCATCTGCATGAAGTGGCAGTAGGCGGCGCCGAGGGCGTCGGTGGCGTCCATGAACTTCGACATATCGTCGTCCTTAAGCTTGAGCAGCCGCTTGAGCATGCCAGCCACCTGCTCCTTCGAGGCCGAGCCGTTGCCGGTAAGCGCCATTTTGATTTTCATCGGGGCGTACTCGTGAATGGGGACGCCGTGGTGAATGGCAGCGGCGATGGCGACGCCCTGGGCGCGCCCCAGCTTGAGCATCGACTGCACGTTCTTACCGAAGAAGGGTGCCTCGATAGCCATCTCGTCGGGTAGCCACGCGTCGATGATGCCCGTGACGCGCTCGAAGATGTGGCCGAGCTTCAGGTAGCCGTCGCCGGCCTTGCGCAGGTCGATGACGCCCATAGTCATCATCTCGGGCCGGCCGTCGATGACCTTCAGCAGTCCGTAGCCCATGATGTTTGTTCCCGGGTCGATGCCCAGTATGATTGTCTCTTTCATTACGGTGTGCAAAGGTACGTCTTTTTTTGCTAACCACCAAAATAAGGCACCGGGAAAACTCCCGGTGCCTTGATGCTGGAAAAGCCGCTGCTTAGCAGAGGCGGCGTGAGCCGTCGCCGATGACGACGTCGTAGACCTTGGGCTCGTGGCCGTACTTCTCGTTGAACTGCTTCTTGGCCTTAGCGATGAAGCCGTTGTAGAGGTCGTTGCGCACGAGGTTGATGGTGCAGCCGCCGAAGCCGCCGCCCATGATACGGCTACCCGTCACACCGCACTCCTTGGCGATGTCGTTGAGGAAGTCGAGCTCCTCGCACGACACCTCGTAGTCCTTCGACAGGCCCTCGTGGGTCTTGTACATCATCTCGCCGACCTTCTCGTAGTCGCCCTCGTTCAGGGCGTCGCAGACAGCGAGCACGCGGTCTTTCTCGCCGAGCACGAACTTGGCGCGCTTGTAGTCCTCTTCGCCAACGGCGTCCTTCACCTCCTCAAGCTGCTCCCATGTGCAGTCGCGCAGGGTCTCGAACTTGCCCTCGGGGTGCTTCTCCTGAATGTGCTTGACGACGTTCTCGCACGAGTTGCGGCGGTCGTTGTAGGGCGAGCCAGCCAGCTGGTGCTTCACGACGCTGTCGAGCAGCACGAGGCGGTAGCCGTCGGGCTTGAAGGGGAAGTACTCAAACTCGCGTGAGCGGCAGTCGAGGCGCATCAGGCAGCCGGCCTTGCCGAATACCGAGGCGAACTGGTCCATGATACCGCAGTTGACGCCGCAGTAGTTATGCTCGGTAGCCTGTCCGGCGAGCACCATGTCCCACTGCGACACCTTGTTCTCGCCGAAGAGGTCGTTCAGACCGCATGCGAAGCAGCTCTCCATGGCAGCCGACGACGACATACCAGCTCCGAGGGGCACGTCGCCGGCGAAGGCGATGTTGAAGCCCTTCACGGGTACGCCGAGCTTGCGCATTTCGAGGGCGATGCCGTAGATGTAGCGGGCCCACGAAGCCTTGGGGCCGGCGGGGTCGTCGAGGTGGAAGTCCACACGGTCCTTCAGGTCGATGGCGTAGGCCATGACGGTGTCGTCGGTACCGTTGATGCGCATTTCGGCGGTGATGCCCTTGTCGACAGCTCCGGGGAATACGAATCCGCCGTTGTAGTCGGTGTGCTCGCCGATGAGGTTAATACGTCCAGGAGAAGTATAGACATTTCCTGTTTTGCCATCAAAATGCTTGATGAAGCGACTTCTTACAAATTCAATGTCAATCATGTTGTTTTAACTGTTTTTACTGATTTACGATTTACAGATTTTCTATTTTCGATTGATTACCGTTCACGTTACCGTTCTACTTAGCTGAAAGTCCGATCTTGCTGCCCCAGTTGCAGAACCAGATGATGTAGGCGTAGAATACGAACATGGCGCAGAGGGCAACAATGACGCCGGCAGCGTCGACGATGGCACCCATGACGGGCATGAGCAGGGCACCGCCGATGACCCCCGTGTTAATAACGCCAGAGGCTGCCTTGGTGTGGGGACCGAGCTCCTGCAGGCCGAGGTTGAAGATGAGGGGCCACATGACACTGTGGAACAGACCGGCGGCGAGCATGAGCCAGATGCCGAACATCGACGTCGAGAACAGCAGCGACAGCAGGATGCAGAGAGCACCGAGACAGAGACAGCAGGTGAGCAGCTTGCGCGGCTCGAACTTGGTCAGGATACCGGCACCGACGAAACGACCCACCATCATGCCGCCCCAGTAGAAGGCCAGGTAGTTGGTGGCCATGGCAGCACAGGCGGCAGAGTCCATGTCGGGATAGAGCAGCTGGAAGCGGTAGGGCAGCATCGAGGGCACGCCAATCTCAACACCCATGTACATGAAGATGGCCAGAGCGCCGAGCCAGACGTGGGTGTACTTGAACACGCTCGACTTGTACTCCTTCTTCTCGCCAGACACTTCCTCGGCCTGCTTGCCTTCGTCAATCTTCGGGAGCTTGAGGAACACCAGGATGCCGCAGATGATGAGGGTGAAGATGCCCAGTCCGAGGAACGGTCCGGGAACGGCGTCGGGCGTGGGAGCCTTACCGGCAATGATGACGGTGGTGATGAAAATCGGAGCCACAGTGGTAGCTACCGAGTTGAGGGCCTGCGACAGCGTCATGCGGAAGGCGCCGCTCTCAGGCTTGCCGAGCACCATGACGTAGGGGTTGGCCACGTTCTGAAGCATCACCACGCCCATGGCGACGATACACATCGAGAGCAGGAAGACGACGTAAACGTTGCTTCCAGCAGAGATTGCAGCTTTGATGCCAAACGAGTTGATAACGAAGCCGATACCGGCAACGGCGAGACCGAGCAGCAGGGTGCCCTTATAGCCAATCTTGCTCATGAGCATGGCGAAGGGAATGGCCAGCAGATAGGCGCCATAGAAGGCGGTGTTGACGTACTGGCCCTGCTGGGCGCTGAGGTTGAAAGCCTCAGAAAGGAATGCTATCATGGAGTTGTTCATCGTGGTGATGAATCCGATGAGGAAGCACACGATGAACACAATGATCAACGGGAACAAATAGTTCTGGGAATTGTTCTGTGACATGTTGTTATTTACGATTTACAGATTTACAGATTTACAGATTTTCGATTTTCGATTTTAAGATTTTCGATTTCCGATTTACTCCACGACACCAAAGCGGTAGATGGTCTTCGACTTGAAGTGGTGGTGCGGGTTCAGCACGACGCTGGGGAAGTAGGGGCGGTTAGGCGAGTCGGGGAAGTGCTGGGTCTCCAGACAGACGGCCGAGCGACGGGGGTAGGTAGCACCGCCGGCACCCTTGTAGCCTTCCAGGTAGTTGCCCGTGTAGAGCTGCATGCCCGGTTCGGTTGTGTAGCACTCCAGCGTGCGGCCGCTCTTCGGGTCAGTCAGTCGTGCGGCGAAGCTGAGCTCGCCCTCCTCCTGCTTGTTCAGTACGTAGTTGTGGTCGTAGCCATTGCCGAATTTAATCTGCTCGAAGTCAGCGTCAATGTCCTGTCCGATGGCCTTCGGCGTGCGGAAGTCAAACGGTGTGCCGGCCACCTTCAGGATTTCGCCCGTAGGAATGGCGGTGTCGTCGGTGGGCAGGTAGAAGTCGGCGTTGATTTCGCACTGCAGGTCGTCAATCGTAGGTGTCGGGTCAGCCGTTCCTGCCAGTGCAAAGAAGGCGTGGTGAGTCAGGTTGATGATGGTCTTCTTGTTGGTCGAAGCCAGATACTCGAT
>CAMOKH010000019.1 GCA_946617675.1 uncultured Prevotellaceae bacterium
AAACGTCTCGCTGAAGCGATAGTCGGTATAGAACCACTTGAAGCGCTTCTCCAGCTTACTGCTCGCCTTGATGCCCCTGACCTCGACGAGATGCGACCTGTCGGCACGGTAGAGGTGGGCGCTCATCGCCTCAACGCTGCCGTACGTCTTCCGGCAGTGGACCATCAGCATGTTGCCTAACGGCCGGCTGTTGTCAAGCTCCTGCATGCTGTCTAACTGGGCCTCGGTCAGGGGCACCGGGTAGCGCACGGAGTCGGTACCGAGCACCGACCAGCTGCGCTCCCAGCTCTTGTCGACAATGCTGTCGTAGTCCTCGTCAGGCGTCGCCGCTAACCATTGCTGCGTGGTCTTGAAGGTGTACTCGCGGCTGCACGTGCCATCTTCGTTGACAATGGTGAGCATGCGGTCGTTCTTGTTTCCGCATGATGCGGCAAGCAGTGCCAGCATCATTGCGATGATCATCTTACTGTTTGTTTTCATAAAGCATTCGTCTGATTAGGCTGTAAGTATTCGGCCGGTTTCCCCTTTGTTCAAGATAGCACATGATGATTTCGTCGGGCGTCCCCTCTGTGCAGGGAACTACAGCCTCCTGCACCGGCTGCCCGTTGTCGGCCTGCCGTACAGGCTCCGTCGGTTCCTGTTGCAGCCAGAGGAAGAGGCCTGTCAAGTAAACCGCAGCTGAGGTCAGGATGATGCGCATTGCCGTCAGTCCTGCTGGGAGCGCGTGCATCCCCGCCCGCCCACGATGGACAATAAACTTTGGTTTCCTGTTGACCTCGATGTCTACCTCGCCGCTGTCGAACAGCGCGAACATCTCCTTGTACTCAGCCCACTCCTCGTCCACGTTGTGCGTGCGGAAGTAGTGCGCCAGCAGCTGCTCCTCGGCCACGCTCGTCTCGCCAGCCATAAACCTGCTGAGCAGCTGGGCTATCTCCTGTCTGTCATGTGGTTGTTTCATTGTCGGTTCCTCCTCTTCAGTTTGTTCAATAATTCGTTTCGTGCCCGTGAGAGCAGCGTGGAGACTGACGTCTGGCGGATGCCTAAGATGTCGGCAATCTCGCTGAGCTCGCGCCGCTCCAGCTGGCGCATCCTCAGCACCATGGCCGACGTGCTGGGCAGACGGTCTATCTCGTCGTTCAGCCATTGCTCCAGCTCGGCGTATTCCAGCCGGTCGTGCAGCGTGTCCTCGTCGGCTATCGGCATGGCGTCGCTGATCTCCCTGTGCTGGTGGACCGTGCGCCACCGGTCGATACACGCGCGCCGCGCAATGATGGCGGCAGAAGCCCCCAGATGGCTGGCGTCGTTCAGTTGCCCGCGCAGGTTCCACAGCCGGAGCATCACGTCCTGCGCGATGTCCTCCGCGTCGTCCTGCGAACAGCCGAACCGCCCGGCTACCGACACGGCCTTTGCCCGCGTCTCGCCTGCCTTCTGTATGAACTCTTCTTGCGTCATCTCACTTATATAACGAACAACCCAGCGGAAATTAAACAAGAAACCGACTTTTTTTTAGTTTTCTTCCTTTCGCTCTCGCCTCTCAGTGGCTTGTCTACACCAGTAAAGCGCGCTACAAGTCGCCGACGCGCTCGACGATGAAGTCGCAGGCCGAGAACCAGCCACCGTTATATTGTGGATTGGGACGGGTGGTGACGCCGTAAGTCAGCTCGCCATTGTCGTAGACGGTGACATCGTTGAGCCAGATGCGGTTCCAGCCGTAGCCCTGACCGCCGTTGGCTGTGGCCTTGTTGATGTCCAGCACGTAAACACCTTCTTTGTTGCCGGCACGCTGTTCGAAGCGGCTGAGAGCCGAGAACCAGACGTTGCCGCCCGTCCTGCCCATGGCGGGAATCTCCTTGGTCGTGAAGTCCCCGCGGTCGGTGTTACCCGTCCTGACGAAGACGTAGGCGAAGGAGTGGTCGGCCTCGGCGGCACGCACCACGGCAGAGACACGGTAGCGGCCCGGGCGCAGGTCGCGCAGCGTGGTCTCGGCCTCGAAGACCTTGCAGGCCTCGCCCCTGACTTCGAGATAGCCCGTCTGCGAGTCGCCGCTGTAGTGTTCGCCAATGGCGGTGAACGTGGTCTTGGCATAGTCCACCGGCTCGTGGCTGAGTTTCCAGAAGTTACGGTTCAGGTAGTCCTGGTCGCGCTCATTGAGGCTGTCTATCTCAACCGTCGGGTCCCTCATGATGCTGATACCCCTGCGCACCTTGGCCACCTGCTGCTTCAGGTTGTCGGCGACGGCAGCCTCTAATGCCTCGGTCATGCGGTCCAGTTCTCCGGCTTGTCGTCCTGAAAACCGGAAGGGGTAGGCGACCACCTCTTTATATAGTGTGTTGCAGATGGCCTGCTGCTCTGTCGGCGTGGCCGTGCGGCTCAGGTCCAGCATGCGCTGCACTTTAGCCTTCAGGGCGTCGTAGCTGGTGTACAGGTTGGGTATTTCGGTCGAGCCTTTGAGCTTCGCCACCATCTCCTGGAACTTGTAGCCGAACTTCTCCATCACGGTGTCGGTCTCTAAGGCCTTGGCGCGTTCTGGGGAGTTTTTCTTGATGTCCCACACCATATTGTGCGCCACGCCCAGCCCGGTGTTCGTCCTGTTCAGGTATTCGTCGGGGTCGTAGGACTTCACCTGCGGCTTGCTGTCAATCTTCGGGCAATGGAACTCGTAGATGATACCCTCCACCAGATAGCGTTTGTGCTTCGTGTCGCCGTCGGTGAGCTCCGTGTCCATCCACGAGAGGAGATAGGTGGAGCGAAATCCGTCGTCGTCCTTGAAGCTGATGATGCGGGCGTTCATTTCAGGGCGGAGCTC
>CAMOKH010000020.1 GCA_946617675.1 uncultured Prevotellaceae bacterium
AGAAGGATTGCGCTTTTGCGTGAAGAACGACTATCTGGGCTTGAACCCCAATCAGAAGTTCTTTATCCAGATGGATGAGAAGGGACTTGTCATCGGCAGGAACGAACCCCTTACCTACAGCATAAACGAAACCGTCAAGCACCAGTCTTTACATGCCGAACGGTCTGTTGACGGTCACTTCTACATACTCATCCTCGACGAGACAACCGGTGCCTACTGTCTCCCCCGCTGCTGGAAGCACATCATCCAAATCAAGGATCACAAGGAGTATTATGTCCCTGGCGGACACAAGCCTAACAAGGACGGGTGGATAAATATAGATTAATCCACCAATGCCTATAAGAGATTAAAGGAATATAGTTAAATTGAATTAAGGAAGTACGGAAAATCATACTTTCGGCTTGCCGAATCACTTTTTCTTCGTATCTTTGCATTAAAAGTACGATAATTGATAAGATGATACTCGTAGTTGATGACGATAAAAACATACGGCTCTCGCTGAAACTCATACTGGAGCGCAACGGCTATGAGGTGGCCCTGGCCGAGGGGCCGAAGGAGGCCATACAGGTGGTCCGCAATACGCCGGCGGTGGAGCTGGTGCTGATGGACCTTAATTACACCCGCGCTACTGACGGCGAGGAGGGACTGACGCTGCTCCGCCAGGTAAAAGTGTTCCGCCCCGACCTGCCGTGCATCCTGATGACGGCCTGGGGCACCATCGACCTGGCTGTAAAGGGAATGCGCGCCGGCGCCTTCGACTTCATCACCAAGCCGTGGGACAACGGCGTGCTGCTGGAAAGGATTGAGACGGCCATCAAGGTGGCCCCCCCTTCGCCCCCCAAGGGGGGCACTATAGTCCATACGCACAAAACAAATGAAGCCCCCATTCCCGAGCAAAGCTCGCCTACCCGTAGCCTTTCGGGGGCCGTAGGGGGGGCTTCTCTCTCTGATATTCTCGCCACCGTGGCCCGCGTAGCCCCCACCAATGCGCCGGTGCTGATAACAGGCGAGAGCGGCACGGGCAAGGAACTCATAGCCGAGGCCATCCACCGACAGAGCCGGCGGGCCAACGGGCCGTTCGTCAAGGTGAACCTCGGCGGCATCTCAACGTCGCTGTTCGAGAGCGAGATGTTCGGCCACAAGAAGGGCGCCTTCACCGATGCCAAGGCCGACCGCACGGGGCGTTTCGAGATGGCCAAGGGCGGCACCATCTTCCTCGACGAGATTGGCGAGCTGTCGCTGGCCAGCCAGGTGAAGCTGCTGCGCGTGCTGCAGGACCAGACCTACGAGGTGCTGGGCGACAGCGAGACGCGCCGGACGGATGTCCGAGTGGTCTGCGCCACCAACGCCGACCTGCGGGCGATGGTCGAGGAAAAGACCTTCCGCGAGGACCTGTTCTACCGCATCAACATCATCAGCCTCCACCTGCCGCCCCTGCGCGACCGGCGTGAGGACATACCGCTGCTGGTGGACCACTTCCTCAGCATGGCGTGCGAGGCCAACCGCCTGCCACTTGCCAAGGCCACGACAGAGGCTATCAGCTATCTGCAGACCCTCCCGTTTCCGGGCAACATCCGCGAACTGAAGAACCTGGTGGAGAGGGCGCTGCTGATGAAAGGCACAGACCCACCCCCAGCCCCATTCCCGCTGACGCGCCCGCTCGACCTTTGGTCGCTTGCAAGGCAAGAACCCGTAGCCTTTCCCTGCGAGGGAGGGGAGTGGTTACTTACTGCCGCAGATTTTCGAAGTAACTATTCGTCTGTTCCAAGTCTATCTACTCCCCTCCCTCAACAGGGAGGGGTCGGGGGTGGGTCCCTCTCTTCCATGGAGCGCTCAGCCATAGCCGCCTGCATCGCCAAGCTGGGCGGCAACCTCTCGCTCGTAGCCAAGGAACTGGGCATCAGCCGCGGCGCCCTCTATCGGAAAATTGAAAAGTACGGTCTGTGAAGTGAAAAGTGAAGAGTCGGCTCACGCGATGAAACTGAAGCATTATTTCCTCCTGCTCGTCATAGGCATCGTCGTGTTAGGCGGCGTGGCCCTCTTTGCCACGTTCCGCTTCACCGGAGAGCCCTTCTCAGCTCCCCTCCCTTGGGTAGGGGCCGGGGGCGGGCTCCTCTTCTACGCCACCGAGGCCTTCGTCGTCGTGCTGCTGGTTTACCTCTGGTACTTCTACCGCAAGACCATCCGCCCCTACGACACGCTGATTGGCGGCATGGAACTGGTGAAGGACCTCGACCTGACGACGCGCCTGGCACCGTCAGGCCAGCACGAGACCGACGTCATCGTCCGCACGTTCAACGAACTGCTGGGGCGCCTGCGCAGCGAGCATCTCAGGCTTGAAGAGCAGTACACGTTTCTCAACCTCCTCATCGAGGCCTCGACGATGGGCGTCATACAGTGCGACCTGGACGGCAACGTGACCTCCATGAATCCTGCCGCCCGCGCGATGCTCTCGCCCGCCGTCGAGCAAGCTATCGACGACCTGCCGCTGGGCGAGACGACCACCGTCCGCATACCCGGCGAGCCACAGCTCTTCCGCATCAGCCACCTGTCGTTTCCCGACCGCGGCTATCAGCATCCGTTCTTCCTCATCGAATCGCTGACTTCCGAGGTGCGCCTGGCCGAGAAGGCGGCCTACGAGCGGGTCATCCGCATGATAGCCCACGAGGTGAACAACAGCGTGGCCGGAATTATCGGCAGTCTCTCTGGCGACGAGGCTGAGCGGCTCAAGGCCCTCTCCGCCTTTGTCACGCGCTTTGCCGACGTCGTCAAGATTCCGCAACCGCAACTGCAGCTCTGCGACCTCAGCGAGGAGGTCGAGGCCTGTCGGCCCTTCCTTGAGAATCTGTGTGTGTCGGCCGATGTCCGCATTGACTTCCTGCTCACCGACGAGGCCATTCCCGTCCGCCTTGACAGCGTCCTCTTCCAGCAGGTGCTGATCAACATCGTCAAGAATGCCGTAGAGAGTATAAGACCCACCCCAACCCTCCCTGAGAGGGAGGGTGTAGTTACCATTGAGGTCGTGAAACATTCTTCTCCCCTCCCTCACGGGGAGGGGCAGGGGGGTGGGTCTCTCGTCATCACCGACAATGGGCACGGCATTCCGCCGTCAGTGGCCAACCGCCTTTTCACGCCCTTCTTCTCCACCAAGCCTCAGGGCCAGGGTCTCGGACTGCTGCTTATCCGTGACATCCTCACGTCCCACCACTGCACGTTCAGCCTGCTCACAAGTCCTGACGACCATCTGACCCGCTTCACCATCCAGTTTCCTTAGTGAATGACGGCCCACTTCTCACCTTTTGCCTCTCACTTCTAAAAAAAACGGCGAAAAGTTTTGACGTTTCAGAAAAAAGAACTACTTTTGCAGCAGATCAACTAAATAAACGACATGAAAGCAAAACTTGTTGAGAAGAGGTATCTCGTGACATTCATTCTCGTCACGTCCCTGTTTGCACTCTGGGGCTTTGCCAACGACATCACCAATCCGATGGTGGCCGCCTTCCAGACCGTTATGGAACTGTCGGCCGCCAAGGCCTCCATGGTCCAGTTCGCCTTCTACGGTGGCTATGCTACGATGGCCGTGCCCGCCGCCCTGTTCATCAGGCGCTACAGCTATAAGAAAGGCATCCTGTTAGGACTGGCGCTCTACGCCGTCGGGGCCTTCCTCTTCATTCCGGCCGCTGCCCAGGAGAGCTTCACCTTCTTCTGCCTGTCGCTCTACATCCTGACCTTCGGACTGGCCTTCCTCGAGACCACGGCCAATCCCTTCATCCTGTCGCTCGGTGCCAAGGAGACCAGCACGCGCCGGCTCAACCTGGCGCAGGCCTTCAACCCCATGGGCTCGCTCTGCGGCATGGCCGTAGCCTCGCTCATCGTGCTGCCCCAGCTGCTGAGCGACCGTCGCGACGAGGCAGGCCAGATACTGTTCTTCGGGCTCTCCGAGGCCGAGAAAGCCAACATCCGCGTCCACGACCTGGCCGTCATCCGCGACCCCTACGTAGCCATCGGCCTCGTCGTCGTCCTGGTGTTCGTCGTCATAGGCCTGACCAAGATGCCTATGACGCAGAGCGAGGAGCAGAAGGCGATGGGCCACACCCACACCACGCGCCAGACGCTCAGTAACCTGTGGCACAACACCGTCTACCGCGAGGGCGTCGTTGCACAGATGTTCTACGTGGCTGCACAGATCATGACCTGGACGTTCATCATCCATTATGCCGACCGTCTGGGCATCAACAAGGCTACGGCACAGATGTACAACATCGTGGCCATGTCGCTCTTCCTCTGCAGTCGCTTCATCTCGACGTTCCTGATGAAGTACGTCGACTCGCGCCGGCTGCTGGCCCTCTTCGGCTGTGGTGCGGCACTCTGTTCGGCAGGAACCATCTGCATCGACGGCATGGCCGGGCTGTGGTGCTTGGTGGGCATCAGCTTCTTCATGTCGCTCATGTTCCCCACCATCTATGGCATCGCCCTCGAGGGCGTTGACTCGCAGGACACCACCCTCGGTGCCGCCTTCCTCGTCATGGCCATCGTCGGCGGCGCACTGATGCCGCCGCTGCAGGGCATGATCATCGACCAGCAGACCGTTATGGGCCATCCCGCCGTCAACGTGTCGTTCGTCCTGCCGCTAATCTGCTTCCTGCTCATCATCATGTACGGCTACCGGGCGGGCTTGAGAAGTAAGAAATGAGAAGTTGAAATGACCATAAATCCTAAAAAAGACCGTGAGATACAAAGAACTTGGAAAGACGGGAATGAAGATTTCCCACCTGAGTTTCGGTGCCTCGTCGTTAGGCAGCGTATTCAGGGAGACAAACGAGAAAGAGAGCTTCGAGGCCGTCGAGACGGCCATCGAGGGCGGTATTAACTTTATTGACGTCAGCCCCTACTACGGCCACTACAAGGCCGAGACCGTGCTGGGCAAGGCGCTGCGGAACATCCCGCGCGACAAGTACTACCTGAGCACGAAGGTGGGCCGCTATGGCAAGGACGGCGTCAACACGTGGGACTACTCTGCCCGGCGCGTCACCGACAGCGTCTACGAGAGTATGGAGCGCTTGGGCGTCGACTACATCGACCTGATCAACGTCCACGATATTGAGTTCCAGGCCGCCCTGCCCGGCGGACTCCAGAAGGTTGTCGACGAGACACTGCCTGCACTGGTGGAGCTGCGCTCGAAGGGGGTGGTGGGCCACGTGGGCATCACCGACCTGCAGCTTGAGAACCTGAAGTGGGTGGTTGAGCGCTCAGGGAAGGGCGTCGTGGAGAGCGTCCTGAACTTCTGTCATTATACGCTGAACGACGATGCCCTGGCCGACTACCTGGACTTCTTCGAGGCCAACGGCATTGGCGTGGTCAACGCCTCGCCGCTGTCGATGGGCCTGCTCAGTCAGCGTGGCGTGCCCGTCTGGCATCCCGCCCCGAAGCCGCTGGTCGCGGCCTGTCAGCGGGCTGCCGAGCACTGTCGGCAAAAGGGCTACCCCATAGAGCGGCTCGCCGTACAGTATTCGGTTAGCAATCCGCGCATCGCCTCGACGCTCTTCTCGTCGGCCAACCCCGACAACGTGCGCCGTAACATCGCGTGGGCCAGCGAGGAGCCTGACTGGAACCTGGTGGCCGAGGTCAAGGAAATCATCGGTAATCAGCAGCGCGTGACATGGGCAAATTCATAATCGATGCACACAGCCACTTGTGGCTGCGCCAGGACACGACGGTGGATGGCAAGCGGATACTTTCGCTCAGGAACGGGCGCAGCATTTTCATGGACGAGGAGGTGCAGATGCTGCCGCCGTTCATGATTGACGGACGTAACACCGCCGAGGTGTTTCTCTCGAACATGGACTATGCCCAAGTGGCCGCCGCCGTCGTTGTCCAGGAGGTAATCGACGGCTGCCAGAACGACTATCTGGCCGAGGTGCAGCGGCAGTATCCCGACCGCTTCCTGTGTATGGGCATGGCGTGGAATGTGGCCGAGGCGCAGGCCGTCATCGACGCCGGGCTGCGTGGCATCGCCATCCCTGGCCACCGCATGCATGAGCCGCTGCAGACGCTGATGCCTGTGTTCAAGCTGATGGAGCAGCACGACATGGTACTCTCAATGTGCTTGGCTGACGACGAACGACAGATAGCACAGATGCGTGAGGTCATTCAGGAGTGTCCTCGCTTGCGTGTCGCCATCGGCCACTTCGGCATGCCGACCACGGCGTCGTTCCGCAGCCAGGTCATGCTGGCCCGCGAGGGCGACCGCGTCATGATTGAGTCGGGCGGCATCACGTGGCTCTACAACAGCGAGTTCTATCCCTATCCCTCAGCCGTGCGCAGCATCCTCGATGCCGCCTCGTGGGTGGGCTTTGACCGCCTGATGTGGGGGTCCGACTATCCGCGCACCATCACCGCCATCACCTACCGTATGTCCTACGACTTCGTCAGTCGTTCGCCAGAGTTGACCGCCGACGAGAAAGCCCTGTTCCTCGGCGGCAATGCCTGCCGCTTTTACGGCTTCAAGAATCTACCACAATTACCTTACATTAAAAATATGTCAGAATGAACAGTATGAAAGCAATTCAGATTTCGCACAACCAGGAACTTAACATCATTGACGTAGAGCGCCCCCAGGCTCCAGACCCCGAGGAGGTGCTGCTGCGCCTCAGCTACGTGGGCTTCTGTGGCTCCGACCTTAACACCTTCATGGGGCGCAACACGATGGCCCTCAACCCCGTCATCCCCGGCCATGAGGTGGGGGCTGTCATCGAGGCCGTCGGCAGCGGCGTGCCTGAGGGCCTGCGTCCGGGCATGACCGTCACCTGCAACCCCTATACCAATTGTGGCAAGTGCGCCTCGTGCCGCAACCAGCGGGTAAACGCCTGCCAGCATAACGAGACGCTCGGCGTGCAGCGCGACGGTGCCATGCGCGAGTTTATCACCCTGCCCTGGGAGAAAGTCATTCCCGCCGGACTGCTCACGCCGAAGACGTGCGCCTTGGTAGAGCCAATGTCCGTCGGCTTCCACGCCGTCAGCCGCGCTCAGGTCACCGACATCGACGTGGTGCTGGTCATTGGCTGCGGCATGGTGGGCATGGGGGCCGTCGTTCGCTCGGTCATGCGTGGTGCCACCGTCGTGGCTGCCGATATCGACGACGGCAAGCTCCGACTGGCTCGGCAGATGGGCGCATCCTACACCATCAACACCCGTACCGAGGACGTCCACCAGCGACTGCTCGAGATGACCAGCGGCTTCGGCCCCGACGTCGTCATCGAGGCCGTGGGCAGCACGTCGACCTACCAGATGGCCGTCGACGAAGTGGCCTTCACCGGTCGCGTCGTCTGCATCGGCTACGCCAAGGCCGAGGTGTCGTTCCAGACCAAGTACTTCGTCCAGAAGGAGCTCGACATCCGCGGCTCGCGCAACGCCATGCCTCAGGACTTCCGTGCCGTCATCCACTACCTCGAGCGCGGTACGTGCCCCGTCGACCGCCTCATCACGCGCGTCATCCGCCCCGAGGAGGCCCTCGACACCATGCGCTGGTGGAGCCAGAATCCCGGCCAGGTGTTCCGCATCCTCGTCGAGTTCTGACTGCTAATACAGTGCACCCGGTTTGGTAGTGATTAAGCCAGAAATATCCTGCTTTTCCTGCACTTGATTCTTAACTACCTTACAGACAGGCGGTTGGAAACCGCTTTCCGCTTATTGTCTGCATTTGATCCTGCACCGGAACTTGCACTTGAGCTGGGACAGGGCAGCTAACCATGCAGTTTGGCGGCGCTTTTTCAGCTATAAACCGGCGCTTTTTCAGCTGTAAACCGCCGCTTTTTCAGCTGTAAACCGCCGCCTTTCAGCTATAACCCGCCGCCTTTTGGTCGCAAAGCGCCGCTCTCTGTTCAGTGCAGGTTTCAGTGCAAGTTCAAGTGCAGGTCTGGGCAGGCTTTTGGTGTCCTAACCCGCTGATAATGAGGCTCAGTGCAGGAAGTGCAGGTTTTGCGTTGGGAATTCTTGTTATCGACGCCGATGTCTTTTGTCACCATGAAAGAGGACGAGGGCTACAAACCCGCCACCCTCTTCAAGAAATACAAGACCGACAATTCAAGAGTACACTATCGACGGAAAACTAGGCGACCGCAAGGGCATTATGGGAGAAAGAGGTGTGACAGCAGGCTTCAAGGCTGCAAAAAAACAAGGCTGTAAGATTGT
>CAMOKH010000021.1 GCA_946617675.1 uncultured Prevotellaceae bacterium
ATGATCAACAACATGCAGACGCTCAACACCACGTTCCTCGACGGCAAGCACGCCAACACGCAGGTGCCGAAGTACATCGGCTTTGAGCGCATCTACGAGCTTGACAAGACGGCAACCACCTACCGCAAGGCTGCCGAGAACTTCTGGCAGGACGTGGCCCTGAACCGCACCGTCTGCATCGGCGGAAACAGCGTCGGCGAGCACTTCCTGGCGCGCGCCAACGCCAACCGATACATCGACCAGCTCGACGGACCGGAGTCGTGCAACACGAACAACATGCTGAAGCTGTCTGAGATGCTGGCCGACCGCACCGGCGACGCCCGCTACGCCGACTTCTACGAGCAGGCCACGTGGAACCACATTCTCTCGACCCAGGACCCTGAGACCGGCGGCTACGTCTACTTCACCACCCTGCGCCCACAGGGCTACCGCATCTACTCAAAGGTGAACCAGGGTATGTGGTGCTGCGTCGGCACGGGCATGGAGAACCACTCCAAGTACGGCCACTTCGTCTACACCCACGACGCCGACAAGACCCTCTACGTCAACCTCTTCACCCCCTCCCTTCTCGTGAGTGACGACTTCGTCGTCACCCAGGAGACCGCCTTCCCCGACCAGATGTCCAGCGAGCTTACCGTCGGCAAGGCCGGCCAGTACACCGTCGCCGTGCGCCACCCGTCGTGGTCGGCCAAGGGCTTCTTCGTGACCGTCAACGGCGAGAAGCAGAACCTCGAGACCAGCGAGAACGGCTACGTCATGCTGAACCGGCAGTGGAAGGAGGGCGACGTCATCAACGTACACATGCCGGCTGAGCTGCGCTACGAGGTGTGCCCCGGCTACGAGGACTACATCGCCTTCAAGTACGGCCCCATCCTGCTGGCGGCCCGCACGTCTGACGGCGAGAAGCTGCAGAACGAGTATGCCGGTGCCGGCCGCATGGACCACGCCCCCGGCTCGATGGCCTCGACCAAGAAGCTGACGACGGCGCCGCTGCTCATCGGCGAGCGCGCCGACGTGCTCGGCCGCATCAGGCAGAGCGAGGCCACCGACGGCCTTATGCCCCAGTTCACCCTCGACGCCTCGCGCCCCGGCGTAGAGGGCTACAAGTGGACCACGCTCGAGCTCGTCCCCTTCTACACCATCCACCACGACCGCTACTCGTGCTACTGGTATCAGCAGACCGAGGAGAACTTCAAGAAGAGCTCGATGGCAGCCGACGAGAATGCCGCTGCCGCACTGGCCGAGCGCACGCTCGACTTCGTGGCTCCCGGCGAACAGCAGAGCGAGGCCGGCCACGAGGTCAAGTACTCCAGCGAGTCGACCACGGGCAACTACAACGGCGAAGCCTACCGCGACGCCCGTGCCAACGGCTACATCCAGTACACGCTCTATAATAAAAAAGGTGTGAAGGACAGCCTCGCCGTCATGCTCCGCTTTACTACAGCCGACAAGGGCCGCAAGGGCTCGCTCTCCGTTGACGGCAAGAAGATTGCCGAGATCACCGTGGCCTCGTCGGTGAAGGACGCCGAGAACGGTTTTTATAACGTGGAGTACGCCATACCTGCCGCATTGGCCGTCGACAATGACGGCAACGCCAAGGAGAAGTTCGTCGTCCGACTGACGGCCTCGGCCACGACGCTCATTCCCGGCCTGTACTACATGCGCCTGATGAGCGGCTACGAGGAGAACGCCGACCGCTACCGCTTCGTCTGCAACCAGTGGACGACGGGCGACGCCGGGCGCGTCAGCGCACAGAACATCACCTACGACACGCAGAAGAACGTCATACACGTCAACGCCGGAACGGGGGCCAACAACGTGGCGCTGATGCTCAGCTACAGCCAGCTCGACTACACCATCGCCAAGGCGCAGAAGTTCCTCGTCGTGCGCGGCACCAACCTGAAGACCACCACCGGCGCCAGCTACCTCTGGTGGCTCAACGGCACGAACCGCGGCTCGCAGGTGGCGCCGACCACCGTCAAGGAGACGACCATCGACGGCCAGAAGCAGCAGGTCATCGCCTGGGACATGACCCGGAGTAACCTCTACGATAACTTCACCGGCGACCGCCCCTCGGTATGCATGGGTCAGACCATCTTCGGCCTGACCTCGACGACGGGCCAGAGCGACATCCTCGACATACAGTTCGTTGAGGATGTCGACGCCTACCTGCAGCAGACGACAACCGTCGCCACGGCCGTCAGCCCTGCATACCCCGAAACATACTACACCCTCGGCGGCGTCAAGGTTGACCGTCCGTCGAGGGGTGTGTATCTGACCCGTGGCCGGGCCGTGCTGAGGCGTTAGCCGCGCGCGCCGCTACTCCGTGGCGCCGTAGCCGTTCCAGAAGGTGGTGCCGCTGACCGACGTCACCTTCGACACCGAGGGCGACGACGGGGCACAGATGGTCATGCCGCTGCCCATGCTGCTGTTCGAGGGCACCTTGAAGGCGAAGGCCACCGTAGAGCCGTTCTTGAACTGATACCACGCGCCCTTCGAGTAGCTGACCGAGCTCTTCGAGATGCTGACGCTCGACCCACTCTCCAGGCCGCCGATGGCCACGACGTTGCCGCCCGTGATGTAGAGTTTCTTGCCGCCCTCGGTGTTGGCGTCGATGCCCACCTCGGGCTGCCGGGTAGCCACGGCCACGACGTTGCCGCCCTTGATGTAGAAGTCGCCGTTGGCGTCGAGTCCGTCGTTGCCGCTGGAGTTGCCCATCAGGTAGCCGCCCGTGACGGTGAAGTCGCTGGCCGAGTTGATGGCGTCGTCGCTCGACTCGGCGTAGACGTAGCCGCCGGAGATGTCGATGGTGCTCTTCGACTCGATGGCCTCGTGGTTCTTCGATGCGGCCACGATGCTTCCGCCGGTGACGACGATGCCACCCGCGTACTTGTAATTGGCCTGATTCTGTCCGCCGGGACCCCATCCGCCGCCACCGCCGGGGCCCCATCCGCCACCGCCGCCAGGGCCGCCGGGCGCATTGGCGCGGCTGGCATTCGCATTCTCCACCTCAGTCCTCGTGCCGGCCTTGATGGCCTTCGGCGACGACGAGTAGCTGGTGCCGCTGTAGGTGTAAGTGTACTTCGAGCCGGTGGCCGTGGCCGTGATGTCGGCCGTGCCGCTGACGGTCAGCGTGCTGTCGCACTTCATGCACTTGCCGCCGGCGCCGCTGCTGGCGAGCGTCAGCGTGCCGCCGCTGATGGTCATGTCGCGGTCGGCGCTCAGTCCGCAGGCGCCCTTCGTGTCGAGGTCGTCCTCGTCCCAGGCGCCGCCGCCGGTGGTCGTCACGTTGATGGTGCCGCCGCTGATGGCCAGGTCGCCGTCGGCCTTCACGCCCTTGGTGGCAGCGGCCGTCGTTCTGACGGTCAGCGAGCCGCCCTCGATGTAGATGTTGCCCGTGTCTTCGTCCTCATGGTCGGTGGTCACGCCCGTCGACGCCGAGCCGCCCAGGTCGCACTGTATGCCGTCGTCACCCGTGCCGCTGATGCTGACGGTGCCGCTCTTCATAAGCATGTACTCCTCGCAGCTGATGCCGTCGCCGACGGCGCTGGTGATGTTCAGCGTCAGGTTCTTCAGCGTGATGTACGAGGCGCTCTTGATGGCGTGCTTCGTCAGTCCGGCGACGTTCAGCGTGCCGTTGCCCTGCAGCTGCAGCTGGCCCTTGCTGTAGATGCAGGCCTTCTGCGAGCCGCCGGTGCAGTCGGTCAGCGTGTTCACGGTGCCCTGCTTCGCACTGAGCTGTATGCGCTTCGAGTTGCTGATGCTGATGGCCGCGCCGCTGGGGTTGGTCAGCGTCACGCCGGCCAGGGCGACGCTGCACTTGTAGCTGCCCGCGAGGGTCAGCGAGCCGTCGGTGGTCGAGCCGCTCAGCTGGTAGGTAATCTCGTCGCCGTCGACGGCGTCGGTGTTCGACTGGGCAATGCTGACGTGGCCGCCCGTGATGGTCGGCGTGACGTACTGCGCCACGTTACCGGCCACGGTGGCGGTGGCCGTCGAGCCGCTGTAGCTGATGGTTACCAGGTTGTTGCTGACCTCCGTCTCGTCGACGTAGAGGCTGGTGATGTCGCTCAGTGTGAACGTGCGGCCCATGATGGTCAGCGTGGTGCCGTCGGTGTAGGTCATGTCGCCCGTCTGTGCGGCGGGAAACTGGTAGATGACGTTGCCCACCTTGACATTCATCGTCTGGGCCTCAGCCAGTAGCGCCAGGGTCAGGGCCGTCACTGCTAAAAGAAATCTTTTCATAGCGGTTGTCTATTTACATTATTGTTATACTTTTCATTTCGTCTTCGCCAGGGCGATGATGGCCGCCAGGTCGGCCGCGTCCACCGTGCCGTCGCCGTTCATGTCGGCGGCATCGCTGCTGAAGCCGTCGGCGGTGTGGCCGATGATGTGGCGCGCGGTCAGGCTGACGTCGGTCGCGTCGACCAGGCCGTCGCCGTTGACGTCGCCCTCGACGGCATCGCTGCCGACAGCAGTGGCCGAGAAGTACATCTTCGTCAGGTCTGCCAGCGCAAACTGCTTTGTGCCGACCGTCAGAGTCGTCGTGCCGAGCGTCAGCTTGAGCGACTCGACCGCCACGCTGGTCTTCGTGCCGTCGGCCGTCTCGAAAATCAGGTAAGGGTAGCCCTGGGCCACGGCGTGGGCGGGGGCAAGGATGCTGGTCAGGAGCGCCAGCATCAAGGTCGCCGTCCTCGGCTGTTTCGTGTTTCCGCGTCTATTCATATTCGTCGTTCGTTTTAATGATGATGGCCGTCATGCGGCTTTTGCTCTGCAAAGTTAGCCAAAAGCAGCACTTCGGCGAAATCTATTCAGCGAACGCCGACATTCGTTCAGCAAACCGGAGCTACCTCGACTGCTTGATGATGTACTTCTGGTAGTAGTTGATGAGGAGCGTGGTCATCGGCAGGGCGATAATCATGCCGAGGATGCCGAGCAGCGAGCCCCAGATGCTGAGCGAGAGCAGGATGATGGCCGAGTTGAGCCCCGTGACGTGACCCATGATCTTCGGCGTGAGGAAGGTGTCCTGGATAATCTGCACCACGGCAAACACCACCAGGGCCATGAGCAGGATGAGCCAGAAGTTCTGGCCCGTGTCGGCGGCCTTGACGATGGCCAGGATGATGGTCGGGATGAAGCCCACCAGCTGCAGGTAGGGCACCATGTTGAGCAGTCCGATGAACATGCCCAACCCCACGGCCATGGGGAAGTCGATGATGAGGAAGCCTATCGAGAACAGCACGCCCACGCAGAGCGCCACCATGGCCTGGCCGCGGAAGTACTTGTTCATGCCCTCCTCGACATCGGCCACCAGGCGCCGCGCAAACGGACGGTAGCGGCGGGGCAGCAGCTGGGCCCAACCCTTGCTGATGTCCTCGTAGTCGAGTAATATAAATAAGGTATAGAGAGCCACCATCGTCAGCGAGAAGACACTCGAGACGATGCTGATTGACTGCGCCACGACGGCCCACACCTTGGGCAGCGTCTCCTTCACGGTCTGCAGGAAGCCGTCCTGCGTCACCAGCTTCTTCAGCTGCTCAATGTCTACGTTCTCGTGGATGTACTTCTGCACCAGTCGCGGGATGCTGCTCACCGTCTCGTCGGTCTGCACGTAGTGGATGATGAGCTGGGCCACGCGCCCGCCCTCCTCGATCATCGGCGGAATCATCAGCCAGAACACGCCCGCCACGACGCTGCCCGCCACGAGGAACGACAGCAGAATGGCCGCAATGCGGAACCGCAGCCTGCAACGATACTGGAAGAACTTCACCATCGGGAACAGCAGGTAGGCCAGCAGCCACGCCAGGAAGAACGGCACGAGCACGCCGCTCAGGCGGTTGAGCAGCATGACGATGCCCACCACAACCAGTACGCCGAGGAATCCGCGCACGAACGTATCGAATGTAATCTGCTTTCTCTCCATAACGCCTGCAAAAATAACAAATTACGGACAAAACCCATACACTTTAACTCCCTTTAACACCGTTCGCTCCCTAAACTCCTCAAAAAACCGTACCTTTGTACCCCAAATAGCCATTTGAATGAGCGTAACGAATATAATCAGTCAAGATACACGCGAACGGCAGTTCTCGTTCGAGGTGCTGCCCCCGCTGAAGGGGACGGGCACCGACCGCCTGTTTGCCGACATCGACAAGCTGGCCGAACTGAAGCCGGCCTTCATCAACATTACAACCCACCACTCGGAGTTCGTCTACCGCGAACTCTCGGGCGGACAGTTCGAGCGGCTCAGCGTGAGGCGTCGACCAGGCACCATCGCCATCGCCGCCGCCATACAGCAGCGCTACCACATACCGGTGCAGCCGCACGTCATCTGCAGCGGCGCCACCATCGAGGACATTGAGTACGAGCTGATTGACCTGCAGTTCCTCGGCATCCGCGACCTGCTGCTGCTGCGCGGCGACAAGGCCAAGGACGACAGCCGATTCAAGCCGACGCCCGGCGGACACGCCCACACCACCGACCTGATACGCCAGGTGAAGCGGTTCAACGAGGGCTACTTCGCCGACGGCACGCCCATCAAGGCGCCCGGACAGCCGTTCGACTACGGCGTGGCCTGCTACCCCGAGAAGCACGAGGAGGCCCCCAACCTGGAGCGCGACATGCTGTACCTCAAGGAGAAGCAGGACCTCGGCGCACAGTACGCCGTGACGCAGCTGTTCTTCGACAACCAGAAGTTCTTCGAGTTCGTAGAGCGCGCCCGACAGATGGGCATCACCATACCCATCATTCCCGGCATCAAGCCGATGGCGAAGCTCTCTCAGCTGACGGTGGTGCCCCGGACGTTCCACTGCGACATTCCCGAGCCGCTGGCCCGCGAAATCGTGAAGTGCAAGACCGACGAGGACGCCCGCCAGCTGGGCATTGAGTGGACTACCGAGCAGTGCCGCGAACTCTACCAGCACGGCGTCAGCAACATACACTTCTACACCGTCTCGGCCGTCGACTCGGTGGTAGAGGTCACCCGACGACTGCTTTGAGGGAATTGAGAATTGGGAATTGAGAATTTACAATTGGGAATCGAAAATCGTAAATCGTAAATAAACAACGGTGTCATTCAACGAAGTGATAGGCCAGGAAGAGGTGCGCGAGCGCCTGCTGCAGATAACCAGCGAGGGACGTCTGCCCCATGCCATCATGCTCTGCGGACCGCAGGGCGTGGGCAAGAAGGCGCTGGCCGTCAGCTTCGCCTGCCATCTGCTTGACAACGGCACGGCACCGTCGAAGGCGATGCTCGGCAAGCTGGAGCATCCCGACCTGCACTTCACCTACCCCACCATCAAGCTGCCGTCGATGGGTGCCGACCATAAGCCGACGAGCGACGACTTCGCCCGCGAGTGGCACGAACTGCTGATGGGCGCCGGACCCTACTTCACCATGGACGAGTGGATGACGGCTATGGGCGGCGAAAACCAGCAGGCCGTCATCACCGCCGGCGAGAGCGAGTCGCTGCTGCGCAAGCTCAGCCTCAAGTCGAGCCAGGGCGGCTACAAGGTGAGCGTCGTCTGGCTGCCCGAGCGCATGAACATCGAGTGTGCCAACAAGCTGCTGAAGCTCATCGAGGAACCGCCGCAGCAGACGGTGTTCATCATGGTGTGTGAGGAGCCCGACAAGTTGCTGGAGACCATCCGCAGCCGCGTGCAGCGCATCGACGTCAAGCCGCTGCCCAGCGAGACCATCGCCCAGGCACTGGCCGAGCGGCGCGGCGTCAGCCCTGAGGCGGCCCACCGCATCAGCCGGCTGGCAGGCGGCTCGTGGCTGCGCGCCCTGCAGGAGCTGCAGGTGGGCACTGAGAACGAGCAGTTTCTCGACCTCTACATGTCGCTCATGCGGCTGGCCTACCAGCGCAAGATACGCGACCTGCGCAAGTGGAGCGAGGTCATGGCCGCCTTCGGCCGCGAGAAACAGCGGCGCTTCCTGGGCTACTTCCTCCGCATGACGCGCGAGTGCTTCATGTACAACTTCCACCAGCACGACCTCGTCTACATGTCAGAGCAGGAGGAGCAGTTTGCCACGAAGTTTGCTCCATTCGTCAACGAGGCCAACATCCTGGGGCTGTACGACCTGGCCAACCTCGCCATTCGCGACATCGGCCAGAACGCCAACGCGAAGATCGTCTTCTTCGACTTTGCCCTGCGCATCATCATGCTGCTGCTACAGAAATAACGCGACAAAGACATAGCGACATAACGAAATAAAGGAAATAACGATATGGAAAAAGAATACGAAATACGCACCGGCTGCGACCGGGGACTCTGCCACCGGGCTGTTGGCCGACAGGACCGACAGCTGAACACCTACGACTGGCTGGCCGACGTGCCCGGCAACCAGGAGTCGACAGACCTCGTCGAGGTGCAGTTCAAGCACACCCGCAAGGGCTACTACCACAACGTGAACAACCTGCCGCTGAAGAAGGGCGACATCGTGGCCGTCGAGGCCAACCCCGGCCACGACATCGGCGTCGTGACGCTGACGGGCCGTCTCGTGAAGCTTCAGCTGAAGAAGGCCAACCTGAAGTCGGCCGACGACATCAGGCGCATCTACCGACTGGCCCGCCAGACCGACATCGACAAGTTCCGCGAGGCCAAGGCACGCGAGCACGAGACGATGATCGAGAGCCGACAGATAGCCAAGGGACTGGGCCTCGACATGAAAATCGGCGACGTGGAGTATCAGGGCGACGGCCAGAAGGCCATCTTCTACTACATTGCCGACGAGCGCGTCGACTTCCGACAGCTCATCAAGGACCTGGCAGCCGCCTTCCACGTACGCATAGAGATGAAGCAGATTGGCGCACGCCAGGAGGCCGGCCGCATCGGTGGTACAGGCCCCTGCGGCCGCGAGCTCTGCTGCGCCACGTGGATGAAGAACTTCGTGTCGGTAGCCACCAACGCCGCCCGCTACCAGGACATCTCGCTGAACCCGCAGAAGCTGGCCGGCATGTGCGCCAAGCTGAAGTGCTGCCTCAACTACGAGGTCGACGACTACATCGAGGCGGGGCGCCGGCTGCCCGGCCGCGACGTCGTGCTGCAGACGCTCGACGCCGACTACTACCTCTTTAAGACCGACATCCTGGCTGGTCTCGTCACCTACTCTACCGACAAGAACATTGCCGCCAACGTGGAGACCATCACCGCCGAGCGCGCCCGCCAGATCATCGACATGAACCGCCACGGCGAGAAGCCTGAGACGCTGCAGGAAGGCGGCAAGCCGAAGCCCCAGAAGACCCACGTCGACCTGGCCCAGGGCGACATCAGCCGCTTCGACAAGGCCAAGAAGAAGAAAAAGAAGAAGAAGCCCCAACAGCCCAATAAGGATGAGAAGAAGTAAGTTTTCAGCCCTGACGTTAACGTTAGGGTTAACGTTAGCGTTAACGTCAGGGTTATCATCCTGCGACCGCAAGACCATCTACCACCACTACGAGCACACCCCGATAGCTGGATGGGAGAAAAACGACACGCTGGTCTTCACCCTGCCCCGTTCAAAGATGCGGGCGGTGGTGAAGCGCGATGTCGAGATGCGCATATCCGGCGACTACCCCTACCAGCGTCTGTTCCTGATTGTCGAACAGACCATCTTCCCGGCGAACATCGCGCGGCGCGACACGCTGAACTGTCTGCTCATTGACAGCGACGGCAACATCCAGGGCGACGGCGTGAGCCTTTACCAGTACCGTTTCCACATGTCGGACATCAGCCTCAACGAGGGCGACTCGCTGCAAATCTGCATCCGCCACGACATGAAGCGCGAGATACTGCCCGGCATCGCCGACGTCGGCATCCGCCTGACGTCCTACTGATTCTTAATCAACTAAGTTTGCCACCTCTTCCGTCGTTAGCCCCGTCGCCTTGGCTATGTCGTCATTACCGAGGCCCATCGCTTTTAACTTGCGGGCAATGGCATTGCGTTCGTCGGCGCGGCCCTCGGCGCGGCCCTCCTTACGGCCCTTCATCTCAGCACCGCGCATGACGTTCAGTGTGTCGCGATAGCGCTTCAGTGCGCCGTCGTACTCCGTGCGCTCCTCCTTTGTCATGGCACCCACCTCGGCTATCTCGGCCAGCCGCTGG
>CAMOKH010000022.1 GCA_946617675.1 uncultured Prevotellaceae bacterium
CGGTAGAGCTTGTCGTAGCCGCCCAGCTTCTTGATCTTCTTCTCGCCCTCCTCGGGCGGCAGCGGGTTCTGGCCGTTCTCGTCGGTGGTGAACTCGCGGTAGAGGTCTGCCTCGCTGAACTTCTGCCGCCACTCCTCCTCCGTGCCGAACGACTCGGGTATGGGGAAGAAGGGCATGATGGGGTCGTGGTCGATGCTGTAGATCTCGACCTTGTCGAGAATCTCCAGCGTGTTCGACAGCGCCTCGGGCACGTCGCTGAATATCTGGTTCATCTCCTCGCGCGTCTTGAACCACTCCTGCTTCGAGTAGAGCATGCGTGTGGGGTCGTCGAGGTCCTTGCCCGTAGAGAGACAGAGCAGGTGGTCGTGGGCCTCGGCGTTCTCCTCGTCGACGAAGTGGACGTCGTTCGTGCAGATGAGTTTGATGCCATACTCGCGGGCCAGCTTGATGAGCTCCTGGTTCACGGGCTCCTGCTCCTTGAACGTCTCGCGGTTGGCCCGCACGGTGGGGTCCTTCACCTCGTGGCGCATCAGCTCCAGGTAGTAGTCGTCGCCGAAGACGCGGTGGTACCACTCTATGGCCTCGCGGGCACCGGCCATGTCGCCCCGGCTGATCTTGCGGGGCACCTCGCCGGCCAGACAGGCCGAGCAGACAATCAAGTCCTCGTGGTAGCGCTCCAGGTCTTCGCGGTCAGTACGGGGGCGCATGTAGTAGCCGTCGACCCACGAGTTGCTGACCAGCTTGATCAGGTTCTTGTAGCCCCGGTAATTCTTGGCCAGCACGATGAGGTGGTAGCCGCTCTGGTCCTCCTTGCCGCGGCGCAGCGACTTCGAGCCGTGGCGCGAGACGTACATCTCGCAGCCGAAGATGGGCTTGAAGGGCTCCAGCCCCTCCTTCGCCCGCTTCTTGTTCACGCCGACGCAGTAGTCGTGGAACTCCTTGATGCCAAACATGTCGCCGTGGTCGGTGATGGCCATGCCGCGCATGCCGTTGCCGATGGCCTTGTCGACGAGCTTCGATATTTTCGACTGCCCGTCGAGTATAGAATAATAGGTATGTACGTGTAGGTGTATAAAGTCTTCCATGTGTGCAAAGATACGCCATTTCTGACAGACGGCCAAAGAAAGCGCGTTAAATAATATTAGCGCGCGGCGAGAAATCAACCGTGAAAATTTGGCTTTCTCGATAATCATCACTATCTTTGCACCTTAATAGCAAAAGCACGACGATGATGGAAACCCTGACGAGAGAACTACAGTCACTGCCCGCCGCCACGATAGCCGAACGGCTGAACGAGCTGCTGCGGAGCGGGAAGGACGCTATCGTGACGGCGGCACCGGGCGCGGGAAAGTCTACGCTGCTGCCGCTGACCATGCTCAAGGGCCTGCCGACGGACGGCAGCCGCATCATCGTGCTCGAACCACGACGGGTGGCCGCCCGCCAGATTGCCACGCGCATGGCCTGGCTCCTGGGCGAGACGGTGGGACGGACGGTGGGCTACCGCATACGCTTCGAGAGCCGCGTGTCGGCAGCGACGCGCATCGAGGTGGTCACCGAGGGCGTACTCACACGAATGTTGCTCGACGACCCGGCACTGGAGGGCGTCGCGGTAGTCGTCTTCGACGAGTTCCACGAGCGGAGCCTGAACACCGACGAGGCGCTGGCCCTGACGCGACAGTGCCAGACGCTGCTGCGCGACGACCTGCGCATCGTGGTGATGTCGGCCACCATCGACACGGCCGCACTGGCCGACACCCTGCACTGCCCGGTGCTCGAGAGCCAGGGCCGGATGTTCCCCGTCGAGATTGTGCGCACCGACGAAGAGGCCGACCCCTACAACGTGGCACTGCTCACGGCACGCACCGTCAGCCAGGCCTTCCGCAGCCACGAGGGCGACATTCTGGCCTTCCTGCCCGGCGAGGGCGAGATACGGCGCACGGCCGAGCTGCTGGGCGACACGCTCGACGGGGCGAACGTTTACCCGCTCTACGGACTGCTCTCTAACGACGAGCAGGCGCGGGCCATCGCCCCGAGCCGGGACGGCGAGCGGAAGGTGGTGCTGGCCACGCCCATCGCCGAGACGTCGCTGACCATCGAGGGCGTGCGCGTGGTGGTCGACAGCGGACTCTGCCGAAAGATGGTCTACGACGCCGCGAGCGGACTGAGCCACTTAGAGACGGTGCGCATATCGCACGACATGGCCACCCAGCGCACGGGCCGCGCCGGCAGAGTGGCGCCAGGGGTGTGCTACCGGCTGTGGAGCGTAGCCACCGAGCACCGCATGGCTGCGGTGCGCACGCCAGAAATCCTGGAGGCCGACCTCACGTCGCTGGTACTCGACGCCGCCCTGTGGGGCGAGCGCGAGGTGGAGAGCCTGCCGTGGCTCACGCCGCCGCCCCGTCAGGCCGTTGCCCACGCCGGGGCGCTGCTGTTGTCGCTCGGTGCTCTCGACGCCGAGGGCAGGGTGACGCCCCGGGGAAAGGCGCTGGCCAAGCTACCCTGCCACCCGCGTATAGCCCGGATGCTGCTGACGGCCGACAGCCCTGAGCGGCGCGCGCTGGCTGCCGACATCGCCGCGCTCCTGGAGGAGAAGGACCCCCTGGCGGGCGAAACCGACGTATCAATGGACCGCCGTCTCGACGCGCTGCGCAGCGCCCGGCGCAGCGGGCACCCGGGACGGTGGGGCCGTGTGCTGAAGATTGCGGGGGAATATATTAAAATGGTACACGCGCGCGAGGAGAACGCGCCTGTCAGCCCCTACGACGTGGGGGCTCTGCTGGCCTCGGCCTACCCCGAGCGCATCGGCAGGGCCTGGCGCGAGGGAGCCGCCACGTTCCAGCTGTCGGGGGGCGACCTCGTCGCCGTTGAGCCGTCCGACCCGCTGGCCGGGGCTGAGTGGCTCGTGGCCGCCTCGGTCCACCGCCGCGCCGGAGGCACGGGCAGGGTGTTTCTGGCGAGCGTCGTCGACCCGGCTGACCTGGCCGACTTTGCCACCCGGCGCGACAGCATCTTCTGGGACGCCAAGGCCGGGGCCGTCGTGACCCGCCGCGAGACGCGCATCGGTGCCATCCTCCTCGACGCCAAACCGCTCTCGGGCGACAACCGCGAGGCGGTGCAGCGGGTGGTCTGCGAGGCGATGGTCAAGGACGGCCCGTCGATGCTCAGCTTCACCGACGAGGTGCAGAACCTGCAGCGCAGGATTGCCTTCGTGGCGGCACGCCATCCCGAACTGGGGCTGCCGGCGGTTGACGTGGAGGCCGTCTGCCGGCAAGCCCCGCAGTGGGGACCGCTGTACGTAGGCCGCGCCGCCACGACGGCGGAGCTGAAGAAGATCGACCTCAGCGAGGTTGTCTGGAGTCTGCTCGACTATGAGCAACAGCAGGTCGTAGAGCGGCTGGCGCCTACCCACGTCACGGTGCCCACGGGCAGCCGCATCAGGCTTGAGTACCGCCGGGGCGCCGAGGCGCCGGTGCTGAGGGTGCGGCTGCAGGAGTGCTTCGGACTGGTCGACACGCCCTTAGCCGACGGCTCGCCCGTACTGATGGAACTGCTCTCGCCGGGGTTCAAGCCCGTACAGCTGACCACCGACCTGCGCAGCTTCTGGGCCACCACCTACTTCGACGTGCGCAAGGAACTGCGCCGCCGCTACCCCAAGCACGCCTGGCCCGACAATCCGCTGCAGGCCGTGCCGGTGAAGAAATAATGTTCAGCTCTGGAGTGCCGGCGGCTGCTCCATATATATATATGTATAGACAGCGCAGAAACATACATACAGCATCATCCCCCGCACGGCACGGAGCCGGGCGAGGGATGAAGTGATAATAAAAAGAA
>CAMOKH010000023.1 GCA_946617675.1 uncultured Prevotellaceae bacterium
GCCGAGAAATTCGACGAGACGCGAGGCTTCAAGTTCATCTCCTACGCCGTATGGTGGATAAGGCAGTCAATACTGCAGGCGATTGCCGAGCAGAGCCGCATCGTCAGGCTGCCACTCAACCAGGTCAGCTCGGTCAATAAGATTAACCGCATGCTCAGCAAGTTTGAGCAGGAGAACGAGCGTCGCCCTTCGGTAGAGGAGATTTCGCTGGTCATTAACCTGCCAGAGGACAAGGTCGACGAGGCCATAAATGCCAACACCCGCCACGTGTCGGTCGATGCCCCATTTTCTGAGGGCGACGAGGGCTCACTGCTCGATGTCCTCGTCAACGAGTCGTCGCCGATGGCCGACCGTCAGCTGGTCGCCGAGTCGCTGCGTGACGAGATCAAGTCAGCACTGAGGATGCTCAACGACCGCGAGCGCAACGTCATTGAAGCCTTCTTCGGCATCAACGGTCCGGAGCTGACCCTCGAGGAGATAGGCGAGAAATACGGTCTCACGCGCGAGCGGGTGCGGCAGATTAAGGAGAAAGCCATCCGCCGTCTGCGCGAGGGCACCAAGAACAAAAGGCTAAAGACATATTTAGGACAATGAAAATACGACAATACATCATCGGCGCCGCACTCGCGGTGGCCGTGCTCTGCCCGACTAACACTCAGGCAAAAGGAAGCGAGACACAGCAGATTCACATGTTCGGCTTCGCGGCCTCCTTCAACGACACTATCGTCCACTTCACCAACATCCAGACTATTGACAGCGCATGGATTGACCGGAAGTCGGACTTCCTCCTGGGGCGGCAGCTCTACTCGAACATGCTGCGCGACTATCTTGATAAGAACAAGATGCCGCACCGCACGTGCATCGTCGTCTACGACAAGAGTCTGAAAAAGCTTCAGAAGAAGTATCTCAAGATGAGAAAGCTCTACCTGGGGACGGACAAGAAGGGCAAGAAGAACAAGAACCACAACATCGTGAAGGACATCGTCGAGAGCGACTTCAAGTTTACCGCTGTAAACATGAACCCCGAAATCGAGAACCAACAGCCTGGTCAAGGCTCGGCACAGAAGAAAAAGAAGTAGTAGTAGAAAGGTGAATAGTTACACATTTAGAATAGCCGACTTCAACATCAAAATATCGTTCCAGGAGTCAAACAAGAACGGTATGTGGCTGCTGCCATCGTTCGACCACTTCAAGACCGACGAAGAAGACGGCGAGATTTTCTTCACACTTACCGTCGACGATGCCCTGCGCCCGTCGAAAGAGAAGAAGCTCGTCAGAAAGTTCGACACTGGCAACGGCGACACACTCGTCTACCAGCTACCCGACGGCGGCTACCAGTATATCATCCGCGATGTAGCCAACCGCGACTGCTGCCTGCTCATCACCAACAAGGCGTTCACTGAGTGCCGTTGCGCCCTAAACGGCGACTGGACCATGCGCTCCTTCGGACTGAATGATGCGCTGATGCTCATCTTCGCCTTTGCAGGCAGCTTCAGACAAACCATGCTCATTCACGCCTCGTGCGTCGACTACAAGGGCTGGGGCTACCCCTTTACGGCACAGAGCGGAACGGGAAAGAGCACCCATACGTCGCTCTGGCTGAAACACATCGAAGGGGCCACGCTGCTGAACGACGACAACCCCATCATACGCATCATGGACGACGGCCAGCCCTACATCTACGGTTCGCCCTGGAGCGGCAAGACGCCGTGCTACCGTAACCGGCGCGCCCGACTGGGAGCCGTGACTCGTATTGACCGCGCCCCGCAGAACAGCATCGAACGGCTCGCCCCGATACAAGCCTTCGCGTCGCTGCTGCCCGCCTGCTCGTCGATGAAGTGGGATCCCGCCATCTATCGTCATCTCTGCGACGCCGTCACCCGCGTCATCGAGACGACTCCTGTCTACACCCTTCACTGTCTGCCCGACGAAGAGGCCGCCCGGCTGAGTTGTGCCACACTGGCGAAGGGAAATGAGAAGTAAGGAGTTAGAGGTGAGAGGTAAGAGGTGAGAAAAGAGATTAGAGATGAAAAATGAAATAAAAACCCTGCAGATGGCTAATGCCGTTCTGCTGCCCGAAGTGGTTAGACTGCTGGAGGAAGGACACACCGTCACGCTGCCACTACGGGGCTACAGCATGCGTCCATTCCTTGAGGACGGACGCGACAAGGCCCTGCTGCGCAAGCCTGCCAGCATCAACGTTGGCGATGCCGTGCTGGCCGAGATAGCACCTAAGCGCTTTGTTCTGCACCGCATTGTAGATATTCAGGGCGATGCCGTCACGCTGCGTGGCGACGGCAACATCGGCGTCGAGCACTGCATGCTCAGCAACGTAAAGGCCACCGCCATTGGCTTCTACCGTAAAGGACGCAGCCAGCTCGACAGTACCAGCGGCCGCAAGTGGCTCCTCTACTCGTGGCTGTGGACGCGCCTGTTGCCCGTTCGGCGTTACCTGCTGTTTGCCATGCACCCCCACGTGCCTCGCCGGCTACAGAAAAAACATTAACAGAAAAAGAGAAATATGAAGACTAAGAACGGATTCCACCTGCGCAACGTCTGTGGCGAGTACGTCATCGTTGCCGAGGGCATCGAGAACATCGACTTCTCGAAGATTATCAGCATGAATGAGTCAGCCGCCTACCTCTGGCAAAAGATTGACGGAACAGACGGTTTCAGCGTCGACGACCTGACCAACTTCCTCTGCGAAGAATACGAGGTAACTGAAAGTCAGGCCAAAGCCGATGCCGAAGCGCTCTGCCGCCAATGGCTTGAGGCCGGCATCATCGAGAAATAATGACGTAGCACTACATGCATGCTAAAGCGCCTGCCGTAGCCTTTCATCAGACTTCGGCAGGCGCTTTAGATTTGTGTTATGACGTTCTCAGAACTTGCAGCGCAAACCGGCTACCCCGATGCCCTGCTCGCCGACACCCAGCTCGACGAACCCGCGGACGTTGGGGCTACCGGCCTCGATGCCGAGTATCGAGGCCTGCCAGTTGAAGTCTACGTTGGTCTTCGATATGTTCTCGGAATTGCCCTTCGTGTAGTTCTCTTTCTTCGTAGCGAAGATGACGCCGACGGCAGCCTTCGAGTACAGGCCGAAGTACTTCTTGCGCAGCCAGTTGAACTTGGCGGCGGGCATCACTGAGATATAGGTGTTCTTGGCGTCGCCGTACGATTCATTGCCGATGAACATATCCTTCGTCTCCTGAGCATAGACGCCGACAGCGCCCACGCCCACCACCGGGCTGACGTGATAGAAATACTCCAGACCGATCGGGCCGACGAACTTCCCGTCTTCATACCTGACAGTACCCACCGAGATCAAGTACGTACCTAAGGCGTCGCCGATAGACATCCAGGTAGAGTTCGACATCCCGCCGTAGCTGATGCCAATCTCGTGCTTGGTGTCGTCGTAACCCTCCTGTGCCTGAACACTCATTGCAGTCATCATGGCGACTGCAGACATCATCATAATCTTTTTCATCGCTATATAACTATTATAATGTCCGATTTTCCTCTTTGCTCATTTTGGGGCGCAAAGGTAATAAAAATATCTCCAATAATCTGACACACAGTCTGTTTTTTAACAAGATTTATGTCAGATTATCGGAGATGTTTGTCAGTTTATCAGCCTGTCGGCCGATTGTTTTCGCTGTTGGTTCAGAGGTTCAGGCTCTTCTTGATGGCCTCAATCTTCTCCAGTGCAGCGTTCGTGCAGCGCTCATAGCAGCCGGCGCACTTAAAGGTGGGGTCTTTCACCTCGGTGTAGAACTTAATCTTTGGTTCGGTACCTGAGGGACGTACGGAGACCTTCGTGCCGTCTTCGCAGAACCACTGCAGCACGTTCGACGTGTCGGGCATGTCGAGCTTGCCCTTGTTGCCCTGAGCGTCGCACCACTCGAGCGTCTTGTAGTCCTTCCACAGGCAGACCTTCGAGCCACCCAGCTCCTTCGGCGGGTTCTCGCGGAAGTTGGTCATCATCTGCTTGATCTCGTCGGCACCGGTCTTGCCCGGGCGGACGACGTTAATGGTGACCTCCTTCGAGAAGCCATACTCGGCGTATATGTCCATGAGCAGGTCGTAGAGGGTCTTGCCGTTGTCGCGTGCCCAGGCGGCAATCTCGCAGATCAGGCAGATGCTGGCGGGGGAGTCCTTGTCGCGCACCTTGT
>CAMOKH010000024.1 GCA_946617675.1 uncultured Prevotellaceae bacterium
CTATATTCAAAAAAGACAAAGACCGAAGCGGTTCAAGTGAACCTAATTTATTTAATTTTTAACTCGTCCATTTTTTAGTGGACACTAGTGTTCTGCTTTACAAAAATTAATAATGAGAAAGTTGCTGTTGCAGAAGTTCCTCCTTTTTTATCAAGTAGCAATTCATGTATTGACAGAAATATAATAGGAGTTGTAACGATACCAAGCGTAGCTCATGGCTTACCAGTACGGAGAATTGCGAGCGGAGCATTTAAAAATATAAACGGATTAACTAAGCTCATAATACCCAGTTCGGTAAAATACATTGCAGAAAATTCTATTTACGGTTGCAATTCTTTAGAGTCAATCACATGCGAGAATCCTGAGCCTCCTACAGGACTTTTTTTGAAACATATATGTTCAGAAGATTCCAAAGTTACGCTTTATGTCCCTTCAGGTTCTGTCAGCAAATATAAGAGTGCAGATGGCTGGAAGAATTTCAAGGAAATCAAGGAAATAGGCGCCGATACGGAGGATGCAGTCAGCATCAATAACCTCATGCATGAGCCAAAAAACAACGTGGTCATTTACAACCTCAACGGTCAGCGGGTGGCCAGCCCGAAAAAGGGGCTGTACATCCGCAACGGCAAAAAAGTGTTGATGAGGTGACAGAATCAACTCTTAGACGTTCACTCAAGATACGATTCGCCAGCCTTCTGTACCGGAGGGCTGGCGAAATGTATTAGCACAGTTGACAATGAGATATAGGATGCGGAGCCAAGGCCATTCAGCCAAAGTCACCTCAGAGGCACAGAGATTCTCGCGCCCCGCCTTTCTCGCATGTTCTGGCACGCCGTTACGCTCATGGAAAAATTCTATCCATGTGCAGGTGTCAAGAAGGAACTTCTCCATTAGTCGTCAAGATTGATTTCGCGCATAAACTCATTCTTGCGGCCATCCTTGATGGCTGCTTCCATACGGGCGGCATCCTCAGGGTCATCTTTCCAGCAACCGCAAAGGCTCCAGAATTCACGATCCTTCTCTTCTTTTGTCAACTCTGGTTCAGCCAATTCTTCCCTATATGCCAGCGATGTTGTCAGCATGGCTGCCAGCTCCATCTTGATATTGTCGCTAAGATTCTTCAGTATGTTCCAATACTGGAGAGCTACTGGCGACTGTGTGATTAAAACATTTCCATCCATAACAACTTGAAACTTAATTCCGCTGCAAATATACGGCAAAAAACTGGAACAAGCAAATAAAAAATCGAAAATATGAGTAAACTAACCATTCAGTCGGGTTCTCGCAATCATTTCGAATCGGCGGGGACGGTTCTGGTGATCATTTCAATCTGCAGGGACGGTTCATGTTATCATTTCTGAATTACACTTCTCACACGGTGCCCGCTGGTTAATGCCAGCGAGCACCGTCGCTGTAAAAATAGAAGCGTTGGCTCCTGTCAGGCGAGGTCATCAGCGGTTTTTGAATCAGTTTGCTATTCGCTGGGCTTATTGGTCAGCGATACGGCGGTTTGGTCGAAGTCGGCAGTAATGTCGGTCAGTAGTGGGTTGCTGTTCTCAACGATGATAGCGGCATAGAAGCCTTGGCGTTGATGTTGTCCTACGAAACTTCGCAGGATTTCGCCGTTTTTTTGTCAAGCTTCGACCCGTCAAGCAGTTTCGGACAGACATCGGCGAGCCCACACTTGGCACACTTGGGGCGCTGCGACGTGCAGACGTAGCGGCCGTGGAGGAGCAGCCAGTGGTGGGCGCGCGGAATGAGACTCTCAGGGATGTGGCGCATCAGAGCCGTCTCGACCTTCAGGGGCGTATTGTCTCTCGGGGCGACAAGCCCTAAGCGGTGGCTGACGCGGTAGACGTGGGTGTCGACGGCCAGCGTGGACTTGCCGAAGGCGACAGCCTGGATGACGTTGGCCGTCTTACGCCCGACGCCGGGCAGACTGAGCAACTGGTCCATGTCGGCGGGCCCCTCGCCGCCATACCGTTCGGTCAGGGCGCGGGCCATGTCGACGAGGTGGCGGGCCTTGGCGTTGGGATAGGACACACTCTTGATGTACTCGTAGACCTCGTCGGCCTCGGCAGCGGCCATCGACGGTGCATCGGGGAAGGCCCTGAAGAGCTCGGGCGTGACTTGATTGATGCGCTTGTCGGTACACTGTGCACTGAGTATGACGGCGACAAGCAGCTGGAACACACTGCCGAACTCAAGTTCGGTGTCGACCTCGGGCATCTGCTGCTGAAAGTAGTCTAATACGGCCTTATAGCGTTCTTCTCTCTTCATAATTTGCTAAAGTTTCTGCAAAGATATTAAAAAAATGGGAAATGAGAAAAGAGAAAGCAGAAAAATTAGTAACTTTGCAGGCTGAATGCAGAATAAAATGACGAAAACAAGGATATTGGGCTGTCTGCTGATGGCAGCAGCCGTAAACGCAGCCTGGGCCCAGGGTGGCACGAAGTCGCCCTACAGCCAGTTCGGAATAGGCGAGCTGGGCGACCGTTCGCAGGGCATGAGCCGCGGCATGAACGGCGTGGGCTACGGTCTGCGCAAGGGTAATGTTGTCAACACGCTGAACCCGGCCTCATACTCAGGCGTCGACTCGCTGACGATGCTCTTCGACATGGGCATGAAGGGACAGTTCACCCACTTCGAGGAGGGCAACGTGAAGCGCAACGCCTCGATGGCCAGTTTCGAATACGTCGTCGGCTCCTTCCGTGCCTGGAAGAATGTCGGCGTCTCGTTCGGCCTGCTGCCCTTCTCGGCCGTTGGCTATGAATACTCTACGACATCACGCAACGCCGAGGTAGGCGGACTGACCGAGACCTACCAGGGCAGCGGCGGTCTGCACGAAGTGTTCTTAGGCGTAGGCTGGCGACCGCTGAAGCCGCTGTCAATCGGTGTGAACGCCGGCTACCTGTGGGGCTCCATCGACCGTTCGGCAACACCGCAGCCTGACAACACGACGAGTTCGCTGCGCCGTAACTACAGCACGAGCGTCACGAGCTACAAGCTGGACTTCGGCGTGCAGTGGGTGCAGCCCTTAGGCCGTCTTGACCGCCTGACGATAGGCGGTGTCTTCGGGCTGGGCCATAACCTGAACAACAGCGCCAAGATGAGCATCATGACCACCGACCAGCTGTCGACGAACAACGACACGACGACCTTCAGCGTGGCCGATGCCTACGAGCTGCCGATGACGTTCGGCGTGGGTGCTGCCTACGAGCACGCCGGCAAGATTACCGCCGCGGCCGACTTCACCCTCGAGAAGTGGGGCGACGTGAAGATACCCGCCTACACCACCAACAGCTACGAGAAGCAGGGCGGACTGCTGAAAGACCGCATGAAGCTGAGCGCCGGCATCGACTGGCTGCCCAACCCGAACCCCGTCGGCGGCTCGTTCCTGCAGCACGTCCACTACCGACTCGGTGCGGGCTATGCTACACCTTATTATAAAATAAACGGACAGGAAGGTCCGAAGGAGATCAGCGTCAGTGCCGGTTTCGGCATACCCATTGCCAACGTCTACAACAACCGCTCGGTGGTGAACATCAGTGCCCAGTGGGTTCGTTCGTCGGCCAGTGGCTTCGTGACTGAGAACAGCCTCAGGATCAATGTCGGCGTGACGTTCAACGAGCGCTGGTTCATGAAGTGGAAGGTGGATTAAGCCAGGAGTGAGAAGTGAGAAGTGACAGACGAGACATGAGGAATGAAAGACGGCTGTTGACGCTGATACTTGGGACCCTGCTGACGATGCTCACTGCGTCGTGCGGCGAGGAGGCTAAGGAGCATATAGCGCCGCCCATATACCCGAAGGACTCGGTATCGATGATGACGTCGTACGGCGTCAACACGCTGATTTCCGACTCGGGCGTCATCAAGTATCGCATCGTCACCGAGCGGTGGGACGTCAACACCATCCGCATGCCGAACCGCTGGGAGTTCATGAAGGGCATCTTCTTCGAGCAGTTCGACGAGCAGTTCCACGTGCAGGCCTACATCCAGGCCGACACGGCGTGGTACTACGACAAGCTGAAACTCTGGAAACTGCGCGGCCGCGTCAGGATACGCAACAACAACGGACTGCTCTACCGCAGCGAGGAACTCTACTGGGACGGCATACGCCACGAACTCTACTCGTACGTGTTCTCAAGGGTCACGTCGCCGGAGCGTACGCTGCAGGGCACCTACTTCCGCAGCGACGAACGCATGACGCGCTACACCGTCTCGAACTCGAAGGGTTCATTCGTGCCTGAGGATAATACCGGCGACGACAAGAGCACGACGCAGGGCGACTCCACCACGATACAGGCTCCCATACGCCCTGCCGCAGTCAAGCACGCCAAGACGACCGCCCCAGAAACCACAAGCGAAGACTGACAGATATGACCGCACTCATCATAGGACTGATTATCACGATGATTCTCTCGGCCTTCTTCTCGGGCATGGAGATAGCCTTCGTCAGCAGCAACCGCCTGCTCGTGGAGATGGACAAGGAGAAAAACGGACTGTCGCAGCGTGCCATCAGCCTGTTCTACCAGAACCCCAACAACTTCGTCTCGACCATGCTCGTGGGCAACAACATCGCCCTGGTCATCTACGGCATATTGTTTGCACACATCTTCGACGAACTGCTGTTCAGTGGTCTTAGCGACGGCGCCCGGGTGACGGCCGACACGCTGCTGTCGACACTGGTAGTGCTCTTCACGGGCGAGTTTCTGCCGAAGAACATCTTCAAGTCGAACCCCAACGCCCTGCTGACGTTCTTCGCCGTGCCGGCCCTGGTCTGCTACGTCGTGCTCTACCCCATCTCGCGCTTCGCCACGATGCTGTCGCGAGGCCTGCTGAGACTGGTGGGCGTAAAGATGAAGAAGGAGCAGGACGACAAGGCCTTTACCCGCGTCGACCTTGACTACCTGGTGCAGTCGAGCATCGACAACGCCAAGAACGAAGAGGAGATTGAGGACGAGGTGAAGATATTCCAGAACGCGCTGGAGTTCACCGAGATACGAGTACGCGACTGCATGGTGCCGCGCACGGAGATTGACGCCGTCGAGGACAGCTGCGACATCGAACAGCTGAAGCAGGTGTTCATCGAGAGCGGACACTCAAAGGTGATCGTCTATCACGAGGACATCGACCACGTCGTGGGCTACATACACTCGTCGGAGATGTTCCACCACCCGCAGGACTGGCGCAAGGGCATCCGCCAGCTGGTGTTCGTGCCCGAGACGATGCACGCCTCGCGGCTGATGAAGACCTTCATGCAGCAGCAGCGCTCGCTGGCCATCGTCGTCGACGAGTTCGGCGGGACGAGCGGCCTGATAGCCCTTGAGGACATCGTCGAGGAAATCTTCGGCGAGATAGAAGACGAGCACGACTCTAACCACTACGTGGCCAAGCAGCTCGAGGATGGCGACTACATGCTGTCGGCCCGCCTTGAGATTGAGAAGGTGAACGAGCAGTTCGGACTCGACCTGCCCGAGAGTGACGAATATATGACAGTCGGCGGACTGATACTCCATGAATACCAGTCGTTCCCGAAGCTGAACGAAATTGTCAAGATAGGGCGCTTTGAGTTCAAAATTGTCAAGAATACAGCGACAAAAATCGAACTTGTGCGGTTAAAAGTCAATGAATGAGCGGTTTTTTGCCGAAAAATTTCTTTATGTCCGACATTTTTAGTAATTTTGCCGACTGATTTCGAAAACAGAATAAAAAACAATAACAAAACAATAAAAAACAAATGGCAGCAATTGGAAAAATCAGAAGCTGGGGTCCCGTACTTGTCACTGTGATAGGTCTGGCCCTCTTTGCATTCATTGCCGAGGAAATGTTCCGCTCGTGTGAAACATCTAAGAACAACGAGCGACAGCAGGTCGGCGAAGTGTTAGGTGAGAAAATCAACGTCCAGGACTTCCAGAGTCTTGTCGACGAGTACCAGCAGGTCATCAAGATGACCCAGGGCCGCGACAACCTCTCGGAGGAGGAGTTGAACCAGGTGAAGGACCAGGTATGGAACACCTACGTGAGCAACAAGATTATTGAGAACGAGGCTGAGAAGCTGGGACTGACCGTCACCGACGAGGAGTTGCAGAACATCCTCCGCGAGGGTACTAACCCCATGCTGAGCCAGACCCCGTTCGTGAACGCGCAGACCGGGCGCTTCGACGTCACCCAGCTGCAGAAGTTCCTCAACGACTACAAGGCCAACACCAACCCGCAGGTGGCCGAACAGTATAAGAGCTTCTACGACTACTGGAAGTTCATTGAGCGCAGCATCCGTCAGCAGACTCTGGCCCAGAAGTATCAGGCCCTGCTGGCCAACTGCATGCTGTCGAACCCCGTCAGCGCCAAGGCTCAGTTCGACGCCAGCCAGCAGGAGAAGACCATCCTGCTCGCCTCGCTCCCCTACTCTACTGTGAAGGACGACGACATCAAGGTGACCAACTCTGACCTGAAGGCCAAGTACGACGAGCAGAAGGAGATGTACAAGCAGACCATCGAGACCCGCAACATCAAGTACGTCGACTTCCAGGTGAAGCCCTCGCAGGCTGACCGCGACGAACTGATGAAGACCATGAACGACGCCTACCAGAAGCTGCAGAGCGGTGCCACCGCCGCCGAGGTGGTGCGCAAGGCCCAGTCGCAGTTCCCCTACATGGGTCTGCCTGTGACGAAGAGCGCCCTGCCCACAGACATCGCCGCACGCATCGACTCTATGGCCGTAGGTCAGACGACGGCTCCGTTCGAGACGACCACCGACAACACGCTCAACGTCGTGAAACTGCTGAGCAAGCAGCTGCTGCCCGACTCTGTCGAGGTGCGCATGATTCGCGTCGTTGCCGACACCGAGGAGGCCACTGCCAAGAAGGCCGACAGCATCTACAACGCCCTGAAGGCCGGTGCCAACTTCGAGGAGATTGCCAAGAAGTATGGTCAGGACGGTAAGAAGGACTGGCTCGTCTCTAACCAGTATCAGAACCAGAACACTGTCGATAGCGAGACAAAAACTTTCCTGACGGCACTCAACACGATGGCCTCTGGCGAACTGCGCAACTTCAAGTTCTCGCAGAATAGCATCGTGGCACAGGTCACCGACCGCCGCGCCATGGTCAACAAGTACGACGTCGCCGTCATCAAGCACACCATCGACTTCTCGAAGCAGACCTACAGCGACGCTTACAACAAGTTCAGCCAGTATGTCAGCGAGAACAACAGCATCGAGGGACTCGAGAAGAACGCCGAGAAGTTTGGTTTCAAGGTGAGCGAGCGCAACGGCATGAGCAACGCCGAGCACTACGTGGCCGGCATCCGTTCTACCCGCGAGGCTATGAAGTGGATCTTCGACGCCAAGCCCGGTCAGGTCAGCCCGCTCTACGAGTGCGGCTCTAACGACCACCTCCTGGTCATTGGCCTCACCAAGGTCAACCCCGCTGGCTACAGCGACCTCGAAACCGTCAAGGAGGTTGTTACCGCCGATGTGCTGCGCGACAAGAAGTTCGATGTCCTGAAGGGTAAGTTCGACGGCGTCAAGAGCATTGCCGACGCTCAGGCCAAGGGTGCCAAGATTGACACGGTGAAGCAGATTACCTTCGGCTCGCCCGTCTTCGTGCAGGCAACCGGTTCGTCGGAGCCCATCCTCGCCGGTGCCGTTGCTTCGACAAAGGCAGGCCAGTTCCATGCCGGAGCCCTGAAGGGTAACGGTGGTGTCTACGTCTTCCAGGTGCTCGAAGAGAAGAAGCCCGAGGGCGAGGCTAAGTTCGACGCCAAGGCAACCGAGGGTCAGCTTGCCCAGCGCGCCATGCAGGCTGCCAGCCGCTTCATGCAGGAGCTCTACCTGAAGGCCGGCGTGACCGACAAGCGCTACCTCTTCTTCTAAGCTGAGGCACACACATAACAGCATAAAAAATAGGATTTCACCTGAGCGTGAAATCCTATTTTTTTGTCGTCACCCGAATAGGTGTTCGGACAATCGGTTTCCGGTTATCTGAGGTCAATGACCTCGGCCGTGGGGAAGTCCTTCTGGCGGAAGGTGAACATGCCGTCGCCGAGAGTCTGTGCGCGGAGGTTGCGGATGTCGAATGAAGTCCACTTCGTGCCCTGCAGCATCTTCACCTGCGTGGGGTGGTACGACTTCTTGTCGACGGTGACGAAGAGCTCCTTTATCCGGGTGGTGCCGGCCTTGGCAGTCAGGTGGACGATGTAGTTGCCGCTGCCCGTGCTCATCGTCATGTCGTAGCCGCTCTTGTAGAGGTTGATGAAGTTGTAGGGGTTGATCTTCTGCAACTGCACCTCATTGGGCGTGGTGACGTTCACCTCGTCGTTGTTCTTCATATAAGTCCACATGGTCTTGCCGTCGAACCAGATGGTGGCTTCGGGCGTGGAGGCCTGGAACTTACGACCCTTAACGTAGATGGTACCACTGGCGTCGCCCATGCCGCCCTTCATGGTGAAGTTGGCACGCACACCCTTAGCGCTGCTTACGGTGGCAGCCGCCTTGTCGAGTACTTTGGTGGCACTCTGGCCGAAGCTGGCGCTGCTGACCAGGAGCGAAATCATCATAAAAACAATCTTCTTCATTTTTTCTTCTTTTTATTTGAGGTTACTAATAAGGTTATTCAGCGAAATCTCGTCTTGTATCAGCACTTCGCGCGGCTTCGAACCGATGGCGGCACCGACGACGCCAGCCTTCTCGAGCTGATCCATCAGTCGGCCGGCACGGTTGTAGCCAATGGCAAACTTGCGCTGAATGAGCGATGTCGAACCACTCTGGCTCATGACAATCAGACGAGCGGCATCCTCGAACATCGGGTCGAGATGGGTCATGTCTACATCGCGCGACTCGCCGGCGATGTCGCCGTCAGGCATGTCGGGCTCAGGCAGCTCAAACGCCTTATTGTAGCTCTGCTGCTGGGCAATGTATTCGTTGATGCGCTCCACCTCGGGCGTATCGACAAAGGCGCACTGCACGCGAACAGGCTCTGAGCCGGCCAGGAACAACATGTCGCCACGGCCAATGAGCTGCTGTGCACCGGTGCGGTCGAGAATGGTCTTCGAGTCGATACCAGCCGACACCTTGAAGGCAATACGTCCGGGGAAGTTGGCCTTGATGTTACCGGTGATGATGGTCGTGGTAGGACGCTGGGTGGCAATGACCATGTGGATACCCACGGCACGGGCAAGCTGTGCGATACGGGCTATGGGCAACTCTATCTCCTTGCCGGCGGTCATGATAAGGTCGCCGAACTCATCGATGATGACCACGATATAGGGCATGTAGCGGTGGCCGTTGTTGGGGTTCAGGCGCCGCTCAATGAACTTCTTGTTATACTCCTTGATATTGCGCGCTCCGGCCAGCTTCAGCAGGTCGTAACGGGTATCCATCTCCTTGCAGAGCGAGTTAAGCGTACGCACCACCTTCGTGACGTCGGTGATGATGGGGTCGCTGTCCTCGTCGGGCACCTTGGCCAGGAAGTGGTTGACCAGCGGATTATAGATGGAGAACTCAACCTTCTTCGGGTCGACGAGCACGATTTTCATCTCGGCGGGGTGCTTCTTATATAATAAAGAGGTAATGATGGCGTTCAGTCCGACCGACTTACCCTGACCCGTAGCACCGGCAACGAGCAGGTGGGGAGCCTTGGCCAGGTCGAACATGAAGACCTCGTTGGTAATGGTCTTACCGATAGCACAGGGCAGCTCCATCGTCGACTCCTGGAACTTCTTGGAGTTCAGTATCGACTCCATCGAGACGATCGAGGGCTTGGCGTTAGGCACCTCGATACCGATAGTGCCCTTGCCCGGTATGGGCGCGATGATACGTATGCCGAGGGCCGAGAGGCTCAGGGCGATGTCGTCCTCCAGCGAGCGCACTTTAGAAATGCGTACTCCTGGAGCCAGCGTGATTTCGTAGAGCGTAATGGTCGGACCGACGGTAGCCTTGATCGTAGAGATTTCCACACCGAATGTACGCAGCACCTCGACGATGCGGTTCTTGTTCTTCGTCTGCTCCTCCATGTCAATGTAGGGCTTGCCGTCGTTGTCGTACTTCTTCAGCAGGTCGAGCGTCGGGTAATGGTAGTTCTCCAGGTCACGCTTGGGGTCGTAGGGCTCCAGCTCCTGGTCGCCAACCTGCACGAGTTCCTTCCCGTCGGCGGTCTCCTCGTCCTTGGCGGTCTCTATCTCAAAGCCCGGGTCGCCCTCGGGGGGGACTTTCTTCGCGGTACTCACGGCAATGTCGTCGAGTGAGTCGTGAACGACGGGCTTCCCTTCAACGGGAAACTCAACCACCTGCTCGCTGGGGTCGTCGAACACGTTGGGGTCATCCTCAGTCATGATCTGGTTCTCGTAGGAGTCGACGGGCTCGTCGGGGTCGTTGTTGGTAATCTTGAACTTCACGGTGTCGAAGAACTTGCCGGGGTTAAGCAACTTACGGATGACGAGGATGGTCTCGGCACTGATGTAAGTCAGGAAGGCGATGGCCACGAGGGCCAGCAGGGCCGTCAGTCCCGGCGTACCGATGTAGCCTTCTATCAGCTGGCAGATATACCGGCCGTGGTCGCCGCCGGGATTAAAGTGCGACTCGCCAAACAGCGGCGACAGGAACTTGGCCATCGTCACGGAGGCCCAGATCATGATGACCATCAGGGCCAGAAACCACTTGCCGAGTTTCACCCTGTAGGCCTTGATGAGATGGAGCGACGCAACGAGAATCATCAGCGGAATGATGAAGGCCGGAATGCCGAAGCACCGCTTGATGGCATACCACGACAGATAGGCGCCGATGGAGCCGCAGGAGTTACTGAACTCGCCATGCTGGTTTGGCAATTCACCGCTTTTCAGTTCCTCGATGATGCTCTGGTCGGCGGCACCCGTCGTAAAGAACGAGATAAAGGCCAGCGTGGTGTAGGCTGCCAGTATCAGCAGCAGTACACCGAAGAAGAAGTTCAGTCGCTCGTTGTCAAATATCTTGTTCAGGCCTAAAGCCTCCGTAAATGAAGTGGCGGGCTTTTCGGCCTTCGTTTTTTTACTCTTTTTCTTACTCATTGTCATGCTTATCTTGAATTACAGTGCAAAAGTAGCTGAAATTTTCCACATTTTACCATGTTTGTGCCGTTTTTTTTGTAATTTTGCACCTCGTAAACATTTTATGATGAAAAAACAGATATACAGCAACTTCGACAAGAAACTGATTTCCACTCTGCCGCGCGCTGTCTTCGAAGGACGAATACATGTCATCATATCAAAGACACAGGCAGAGAAGGCTGTCGACTACCTGCTCGCGCAGCCCATCCTGGGCGTCGATACCGAGACAAGACCATCGTTCTCGCGAGGCACGACCTACCACGTGGCCCTGCTTCAGGTGTCGACCATCGATACGTGCTTCCTGTTCCGTCTCAACATCATCGGGCTCACCCCGGCCATCGTCCGGCTGCTCGAAGACACCACCGTACCGAAGATAGGGCTGTCGTGGCGCGACGACCTGCTCGGCCTCCACAAGCTGGGACGCTTCGAGGCCGGCAACTTCATCGACATTCAGGACCACGTGCGCGAAGTCGGCATCAAGGACTTGAGCCTGCAGAAGCTCTACGCCAACCTCTTCGGCCGCCAAATCAGTAAAGCCCAGCGGCTGACCAACTGGGAACGCGACGTGCTCGACGACAAGCAGAAATTATACGCCGCCACCGATGCCTGGGCGTGCATAGAGATATATAACGAACTGGAACGCCTGAAGCAAACCGGCGACTACGAACTCATCAACGCTGAAGAACATGAAACAGATACAACTGAAACGAGGTAAGGAGGAGAGTCTGCTGCGCTTCCATCCCTGGGTTTTCTCCGGGGCCATCCAGCACATCGACGACGACATTGAGGAGGGCGACACGGTACGTGTGGTCAACGCCGGCGGCGACTTCATTGCCGTAGGCCACTATCAGGAGGGCTCTATCGCCGTGCGCGTGCTGTCGTTCCGCGATGTGGCTATCGACGACCAGTTCTGGGCCGCACGGCTGCAGTCGGCACTGGGTCTGCGACTGGCCATCGGACTGGCCGACTCGCCCACCAACAACACCTACCGCCTGGTACATGGCGAGGGCGACCATCTGCCCGGACTCATCATCGATGTCTATGGCCACACTGCCGTCATGCAGGCTCACAGCATCGGCATGCACCTCTGCCGCCGACAGATTGCCGCACAGCTCGTCAGCGTCATGGGCAGCCGTATAGAGAATGTCTACTATAAGAGCGAGACCACGCTGCCATTCATGGAACCCGAAAACGGCTTCCTCTACGGTGGCAGCACCGACAACGTGGCCATTGAGAACGGACTGAAATACTACGTCGACTGGCTCCGCGGACAGAAGACGGGCTTCTTCGTCGACCAGCGCGACAACAGGCTGCTGCTCGAGCGCTATGCCCACGGTCGCCGACTGCTCAACATGTTCTGCTATACGGGCGGATTCTCGTTCTACGCCATGCGGGGCGGAGCAGCCCTCGTCCACTCCGTCGACTCCAGCGCAAAGGCCATCGAGCTGACTAACCGCAACGTAGCCCTGAACTACCCCGGCGACGAGCGCCACAAGGCCTTCTGCGAGGATGCCTTCAAGTTCCTCGACAACGCCAGCCAGCCGTACGACCTCATCATTCTCGACCCGCCGGCTTTTGCCAAGCACCGCGGTGCGCTCCACAATGCGCTGAAGGGCTATACGCGCCTCAACCAGAAAGCGCTGCAGATTATAGAGCCCGGCGGCATTCTCTTTACCTTCAGCTGTTCGCAGGTAGTGAGCAAGGACCACTTCCGCAACGCCGTCTTCACGGCTGCCGCCCTGGCCCGCCGCAAGGTGCGCATACTGCACCAGCTGCACCAGCCTGCCGACCATCCCGTCAACATCTACCATCCTGAGGGCGAATACCTGAAGGGACTGGTGCTATACGTCGAATAACCTGTGGCAAGCGTCAACAGCATCGAGGCTGCTGTCAGCCAGTATATCGCCGACGAACGGCTGCTCGGTCGCGAGGGGCTACACCTGGTGGCCGTCAGCGGCGGAGCTGACAGCGTAGCCCTGCTGACGATGCTGAAACGACTTGGCTATCGGGTAGAGGCCGTACACTGCAACTTCCACCTCCGCGGCACCGAGTCCGACCGTGACGAACAGTTTGTCGTCACGCTCTGCAAACAGCAGTCTATACCACTGCACATCAGTCACTTTGACACAGCGACTTACGCTGACGTCCATCAAGTAAGCATTGAGATGGCCGCCCGACAGCTGCGCTACCGCTACTTCGAGCAACTGCGTCAGGATATTGGCGCCGACGAGGTCTGCGTGGCTCATCACCGCGACGATGCCGTAGAGACGCTGCTGATGAACCTTGTACGAGGCACAGGCATACACGGACTGACCGGCATCCGTCCGCGCAACGGTCACGTTGTACGCCCGCTGCTGTGTGTGAGCCGTGCCGACATTCTCCATTATCTGGATTCCCTTGGGCTGCAATATGTGGTTGACAGCACCAACCTCGTCCCTGATGTGGTTCGAAATAAGGTGCGTCTCGAAGTGCTTCCGCTGCTGCAGCAGATCAATCCCGCTGCTTCTGAGAATATCGCACTGACAGCACGTCGCATAGCCGAGGCCGAGCGCCTCTTCAACGCAACGGTGCAGTCAGTCATAGCGCAGCTCTATAACGACGGCGCAATGAGCATCAGCGAGCTCCTCAGCCAGCCCTCGCCAGAATATATCTTGTTCGAACTGCTTTCGCCACGCGGTTTCACCCCCGCCCAGATACAGCAGATAGCCGCCACGCTCCGACAACCGCGCTCGGGCAGTCTCTTTCAGTCGGCCACTCACGAGCTGACCGTTCATCGCGGACGCCTGATAGTTGAGGAACGCCGGCCGCCGCTGCCAGAGTTGAAAATTCCTGAGACTGGACTATATCGCTACACGGCCGACACACAGGTTGCCGTCAAGCTGACCGACGATGTCACCATCAGCCGCGAGCCCCAATGTGCCACGCTCGATGCGGCCAAGGTGGCTTTCCCGCTGACGGTGCGCCCCGTTCAGACGGCCGACCGCTTCAGTCCCTTCGGCATGAAAGGCTCACGGCTGGTAAGCGACTATCTGACCGACCGCAAGCTGAACATCTTTGAGAAGCGCCGCCAGCTGGCATTCACCGATGCGCGGGGCGCAATCATCTGGCTCGTTGGCTGTTGCGTCGACCAGCATTATGCTGTTGATGAATCTACGGTTCAGGTGCTGAGACTTCGCATTCAGACATAAAAAAACCGCTGGACTTATCGTCCGGCGGCCTTTGTCTGTTTTTGATTCGCTGGTAATCTGATTACTGAGCAACAGCAGCAGCAGCCGAATCAACAACGGCAGCAGCAGCACTGTCAACGGCAACAGCAGTAGAATCGATAACGCTGTCAACGATCTCCTCGATAGAATCGGTGTCAACAGGAGCAGCCTGCTCAGTCTTGTTACCACATGCAGCAAACGAAACAGCTACAACAGCTGCGAATGCAAATACTAATTTCTTCATTTTTTTCTAAACTTTTAAATCTGTAAAACAATCATTTGTTCATTAAAACGGTGCAAAGTTAGGTATTTTTTTTGATATGGCCTATCATTTTTTTTGTTTTTTTTAGGTTGAAACTGTAACTTTTTTGCAATCGGCTGTAAATCAACACTTTGCGAAATGTTAAATAATGCAATCAAAAACAACTATGTTGTTATTCTTTAAAAAATGGCTGAATATGGGAAAAAAGCAGTACCTTTGCACCTTGTAATCGTCTATACCTTATTATATATGATAGATACCTCAGCCTTTCAAGGCAAGAAAGCGGTGTTCTTTACACTTGGATGTAAGCTGAACTTCTCTGAAACGTCGACATTCGCCAAGACGCTACAGCAGATGGGCGTCACAGAGGCGGCTGACGGCGAGCAGGCCGACCTGTGCCTAATAAACACCTGCTCGGTGACCGATGTTGCCGACCACAAGTGCCGCCAGGCCATCCATCGTATAGTGCGCCAGCATCCCGGCGCCTATGTGGTCGTCACCGGCTGTTACGCCCAGCTCAGGCCCGAGACGGTGAGCCGCATCGAGGGAGTCGACCTCGTGCTGGGTTCCGACGAGAAAGCCAACCTCATACAGTTTCTCTCCGATGCCTGGACCCAGCCGGACACGCCGCGCAGCGGCAAGTACTATGTCCAGAAGACCAAGGACATCAAGTCGTTCGCCCCGTCGTGCTCGCGTGGCAACCGTACACGCTTTTTCCTGAAGGTCCAGGACGGCTGCGACTACTTCTGCACCTACTGTACGATTCCCTATGCGCGAGGGTTCAGCCGCAACCCCACCATTGCCTCGCTGGCAGAACAGGCACGGCAGGCCGCCAGCGAAGGTGGGCGCGAGATCGTGCTGACGGGCGTCAACATCGGCGACTTCGGCAAGACCACCGGCGAGCAGTTCATCGACCTGGTCAAGGCGCTTGACGACGTCGAGGGCATCAGCCGCTATCGCATCAGTTCGCTGGAGCCCGACTTGCTGAGCGACGAACTAATAGACTACTGCGCCCGCAGCCGTGCGTTCATGCCCCACTTCCATATTCCTTTACAGAGTGGCAGCGACGCCGTGCTCCGGCTGATGCACCGCCACTATGACCGCCAACTGTTTGCCGACAAGATTCACCGCATCAAAGCCGCCATGCCCGACGCATTCATCGGCGTCGACGTGATGGTGGGCTGCCGCGGCGAACTGCCTGAGTACTTCGAGGATACCTACCAGTTCCTACGCGACCTTGACGTCACCCAGCTCCACGTGTTCCCCTACTCCGAACGGCCGGGCACGTCGGCCCTGAACATTCCCCACGTCGTCAGCGATGCCGACAAGCGCGAACGGAGCCGCCGCCTGCTGGAACTCTCTGACCAGAAGACGCAGGCCTTCTACGCCCGCCACATCGGCACGCAGGCCGAGGTGCTCTTCGAGAAGGCCACCCGGGGGCGCGCCATGCACGGTTTCACCCGGAACTACATCCGCGTGGAACTGTCGCCCCGCGACGCCGACGAATGCTTCGACAACCAGATAGTCACCGTCAGCCTGGGCGACTTCAATCACGACAGGACTGCACTAAAAGCCGTACTTCACAATGGATAAAGTTGCCATCGTCATACTCAACTGGAACGGCGCCGACATGCTTCGCCGTTACATGCCCTCAGTGCTGCGGTACTCCAGCAGCGAGGCCACCGTCTACGTTGCCGACAATGCCTCGACCGACAACTCCATCGAGCTGTTGCGCAGCGAGTTTCCACAATGCCGCCTGATAGAGCTCGATCGCAACTGGGGCTTCGCCGAGGGCTACAACAAGGCCCTGAGACAGGTTGACGCCGAGTACTACCTGCTGCTGAACAGCGACATCGAGGTAACCCCCCACTGGCTGACGCCAATGATCGAGTTCATGGACAGCCACCAAGAGACGGCCGCCTGCCAGCCCAAACTACTGTCGGCGGCCGACCACGACAGTTTTGAGTATGCTGGGGCCTGCGGCGGATTCCTCGACCGCTACGGCTACCCCTTCTGCCGCGGACGCGTGTTCGATACCGTCGAGCGCGACCACGGACAGTACGACCAACCCGCAGAAGTGCTTTGGGCTACCGGCGCAGCGCTGATGATACGGTCGGCCGACTACTGGTCGGCTGGCGGTCTCGACGGCCGATTCTTTGCCCACTGCGAGGAGATTGACCTCTGCTGGCGGCTCCGCATCCGCGGTCGTAAGGTTGTCTGCCTGCCCGAAGCCCACGTCTATCACGTCGGCGGCGGCACCCTGCCCAAGGGCAACCCCATGAAAACGTTCCTGAACTTCCGCAATAACCTGACGATGCTCTACAAGTGTCTGCCCGACAGCGAACTGAGCCACGTCATGCGTATGCGCTGGCTGCTCGACTACGTCGCCGCCTGGGAGATGCTGCTGCTAAAGCGCAACTGGGGCGACTTTCGCGCCGTCTACAAGGCGCGGCGCGCCTTCAGCCGCTGGCGTCGCGACTTTGCCGACGACCGCCGCCAGATTCAGGACAGCCGCAGCACCTACCCGATACCAGAGCAACGCTCGTTCTCGCTCATCTGGCAGTACTACGCCAAAGGTCACAAGACGTACAACCAACTGGGCTAACAACATTTTTTCAAGAAAACATTTGTATATTCCGACGGATTGCAGTACCTTTGCACATGATAAACCTAAATAAAGCAAAAAAGATGGAAGTTAAGACGGTAGGCATAGCCAGCGACCACGCCGGCTTCGCCTTAAAACAATTCGTAAAGAAGTATCTTGAAGAGAAAGGATACAAGTATAAGGACTACGGCACGCTGACCGAGGAGTCGTGCGACTACAGCGACTTCGGCCATGCGCTGGCACGCGGCATCGAGCAGGGCGAAGTCTATCCCGGCATCGCCATCTGTGGCAGCGGCGAGGGTATCAACATGACGCTGAACAAGCACCAGTCGATACGTGCCGGACTCTGCTGGATTCCCGAGATAGCCCACCTCATCCGCCAGCACAACAATGCCAACGTACTGGTGATGCCCGGACGGTTCATCGACGAGGCCACAGCCCGCCAGATTATGGACGAATACTTCGCCACCGACTTTGAGGGCGGCCGCCATCAGCGGCGCATCGACAAGATACCTGTTTAGCACGTGTCGGCTTCCTTCGCGCACGTGTACCTTATTTATTTATATGTCAGAATCAGAAAAATGCGCCATTTTGAAAAAAAGTCGCAAGAAAATTTCCATATCTCACTGAAAAACAGTATCTTTGCACTCCCAAATCGGAAGAAGACAAAAAAACGATAGAAAACAAACAATTTAAGAGAAATGACAAAAGCTGACATCATCAACAAAATCTCCGAAGAGACAGGCATTGCCAAGAAAGACGTGGCGGCCACCGTCGAGGCCTTCATGGAGGAAATCAGAGTAAGCTTGGCGACGAATAAGGACAACGTCTATCTGCGCGGTTTCGGCAGCTTCATCGTGAAGCATCGTGCCCAGAAGACCGCCCGCAACATATCAAAGAACACGACACTGGTCATCGACGCTCACGACTTCCCCGCCTTCAAGCCTGCAAAGAGCTTTATCTCGAAGATGAAATAAGACAACAATCCAAACAAATAAATAAACATTTTAAGAACTATGCCAAACGGAAAGAAAAAGAAGGGCCACAAGATGGCTACCCACAAGCGTAAGAAGAGACTGCGCAAGAATCGTCATAAGAGCAAGTA
>CAMOKH010000025.1 GCA_946617675.1 uncultured Prevotellaceae bacterium
CTGCTGTTGCTGCCGTCGTTAGGTGTGGCCGTGCGCCGTCTGCACGACACGGGCAAGTCGGGCTGGTGGCTGCTCGCCATGATTATCCCCATCGTGAACTTCGTCATTGCCATCATCCTGCTCATCTACTATCTGAAGGACAGCGACCCCAAGCCCAACAAGTACGGCCCGTCGCCGAAGTACATTATCAGAGAGGCAACCGAATAAGTCCACTCTGACTGGATAGATAGCAAGACTACGAATTACACGAATTATACGAATGATCGGCACTGGCGAACGTCAGCCACGCAATCATTCGTATAATTCGTGTAATTCGTAGTCGTAGCCGTCAAGTCATGGCGCTATCACTGGCCCGTGATGACGAGTCCGCCGTTGCAGGGAATCTCGACCTTCATCTTCGCGCTCTTCAGCTTCACGGCCTTACAACGGCCTGCGAGCTGCGCGTCGTCAGTATAGCAGGTCACGGTGGTGCCCTTGGCGAACATGGGCAACGGCAGGGTCAGCTTCAGCGGCGACTTCTGGGCATTGATGCCGACGACGTACCACTTGTCGCCCGAGCGGCGGGCCAGGACGACATAGCGGCCGGGATAGCCGTCGAGGAAGCGCACCTCGTCCCACGTCGTGGGCACCTGGCGCATGAAGTCGACAGCCCACGCCGGCGCGTCGGTCAGGTTGTTGGGCGCCATGGCGAAGTGCTGCACGCTCGACTGGAAGAGCACGGCTGTGGCCAGGGCGTAGACGTCGCTGGTGCGGCGGATGGTGCCGCGCTTATTGTCAGCGCCATAGAACTTGTTGAGCGTGGAGCCGCCGAAGTCCATCGACCCGACGGTGTTGCGGATGAAGGGGTGGATGCAGCCGTTCGTGGCCTCAGCATCGCAGGCTCCCTGTCCGAAGTGCAGGTTCTCTGAGGCGAGCACGGCCTCCGAGGCGACGTAGTTGGGGTACATCCTCTCCCACCCTCGCGGCAGTGTGCAACCGTGGAAGATGCACTGGATGCCGAACTCGTTGGCGTCGGTCAGGATGTCCTCGTAGAGCTGCATCATCGGCTGCTTGTCGCCGCCGAAGAAGTCGACCTTGATGCCGAGGATGCCGTTGTCGCGCATCCACTTCATCTCCTGACGGCGTGCGGCTGAGCGGTCCATGCGGCCGATGGGCGTCTGCGGGGCGTCGTTCCACTGGCCGTTACTGTTGTACCAGAGGAAGATGCCCACGCCCTTCTCACGTCCGTAGCGGGCCAGCTCGGCCATGCGCTCATAGCCTATCTGCTTGTCCCAGAAGGCATCAATGAGCACTGAGCGCCAACCCATAGCGGCTGAGAAGTCGATATAGCGCTTCTGCTCGTCGAAGTTACAGCTGGAGTCCATGCCGATGATCCACGACCAGGAGCCCTTGCCGTAGCTGTAGTCGCGCGAGGCCTTGTACTTCGGCTGCACAAGGTCCCAGGCCACGGTGGTCTCCACGACGTTGGCCAGCGTCTCGCCGCAGGTGATGGTGCGCCACGGCGTCATGCTGGGCAGCGAGACGGCTGCCGTGGTGCTGCCCTGACCGTTCATCTCGCCCTGCTGGGGGAAGCCTATCCTGTAGTTGGCGCCACCGTCGTTCAGCAGGCGGCAGCCGACGTAGCCGCCGTCGGTGCCCGTCTCTGAGATGAGCACCCAAGCCCCCTGTTGGCTGGGGACACGGAACAGGCAGGGGAACGAGTAGCCCTCGCCCCAGCCGTTCTTGCCCATCGCGTCGTCGAGCGTGTAGCTCGTCTCATAGGAAGGAGAGGTACGCGCGAAGCCGCCCATGGGCTTCGACTGCGGACAGAGGAACGTCGTCGTGCCCTCGGGCAGGGTGAAGCCGCTGGCCTCGCCCTCGACGACGGCCACCAGCGTCTCGCCGCCCCGTCCACGGCGCGGGTAGAGCTTATAGCGGTAGGCCACGTCGCGGTTGCTGACGCGGAAGATGACGTCCATCCGATAGCCATCCTTGTCGAACTGACACACGGCCTCGTTGGCTTCGTAGACGACGTGGTGCTGCTTCGTGGTCATCAGGTCGTACTCGTCGCTGACGGCCTTCACGTCGCAGGCCTTCATCGTCAGGCCGGCGGTCAGGTCGGCAAAGTTCAGCCTGACGCCTAACGGCGACTTCTCGATAAAGGTGACGCCGCCGCGGCTCACGCTGTAAGCGGGCTTACCGCCCTCGTCGCTGACGGTGACCGTCATGCGCCCGTCGGGACTCTGCAGGGTTTTCTCCTCGGCCACGGCTGTAGCTGCCGTGGCCAGTGCCAATGCCATCAAGATGGCGCTTCTGTAATGCTTCATCTCCTATTACTTTTTAATGATTTTACGCGTTGTACCGTCGGCCTGGCGCACGATGAGCACGCCCCGGGCATCGCTGCCCACGCGGTGGCCGCGCAGGTCGTAGACCTGGGTTGCCTCGCCGCTGGCCATGTTAACGAGCTGCAGACCGGTGTCGCCGCTGGTCATCTTGAGGCGGCAGTCGAGCAGCAGGAACTCCTGATAGCCGGTGCCAGCGGCCTGGAAGCTGACGATGTACTTGCCCTTCTGACTGACGGTGAACTCCAGCTCCTGCTTCTTCGCCGTGGCCAGGTTGGCCGTGGTGCTGCCCTGGGCATTGGGGGCGGCGGTGAGCACCGCCGAGGTGGCCAGCGCCTGGCCGTCAGCGTTCAGCACGGAAGCCTTGTAACGGGGCGCCTCCTTCCAGGCGGCCATGGCCCACGTCAGCTTGTACGTGCCGGGCTCGAGGCTGAGCGGGAATGCACTCTGACGGCCATACTCGGCACTGGTGTTGCGCCAGTAGAGGCCCTTGCCCTGATAGCCGCCGAAGCCCACCATCGTGCGCGAGCCGGAGCTGTAAGAACTGGGGTACTCGTGGATGTCGCTGCCGTCGGCCGTGCGCCACCCCTCGGGGATGGTGCCGTTGACGACGGTGGTGTAGTCGAGCACGTAGCCCGGGGTGTCGCTGCTGCCGCTGTCGATGCCGAAGACGGGCAGCAGGGTGACGTTGTCGTCGGGCATGACAAAGGTCACGTCGCCGTCGTCGTCGACGTTGATGGTCTTGGCCATGGTGTAGTAGACGGAGTTCACCACGCGGATCTGCTTCAGCTTATAGCCCTCGGCAGCATTGACCGTGAGGGTGACGGTGTCGCCCTCGGCAGCCTCGCTGACGTTGGGGGTGAGCGTGCCGCGGTCGTCGTCGCGTACGGTGACGAGGAACTTCTCGGCCGGCGTGCCGACGGGGATGTAGATAATCTGGTCGACGACGAGGCCCGTGCCGCCCGTGTTAGCGATGACGAGGTTGTTGGTGCCCTCCTTGAGGGTAGCCGTGACGCGGGCCTTCTGCCAGTTGTTCTTAGCCACCTTCGGCAGGGCCACGTTGGTGGCGGTGCCATTGACCGTCACCTTGATGTTGCCGGCCTTCGTGGTGTTGCAGTAGCGTATCAGGATGTCGTAGTCGCCGCCCTGCTGCAGCTTCAGCTGGTGGCGCAGCGCGGCAGCGGTGTTGGTGCCCATCTCGACGTAGCCCATGCCGGCAAACTCAGAGTAGTCGGGGGCGCACCATCCGCTATGGGTCAGGGCGACGCTCTTCACGCTCTTGTAGTCCATGTTCTCGGCCTCGATGACGACGGGGCCGACGAAGGGCTCGGGCTGCTTGGGCAGCGGCAGGGCCTCGGCGGGCAGCACGTCGGTCAGCCGGTCGGTGGCGCTGCCCGTGCAGTTGATGGTGACGTCGACCGGTCCCATGTGCTTCACGGTGACGGTG
>CAMOKH010000026.1 GCA_946617675.1 uncultured Prevotellaceae bacterium
TGAAAGGCAGTCAGCCCATTATCATTGTGCTTGCACGAAAGATGTATAAGGTTATTCCTGACGAACTGAAAGAGCCGTTGGCTCAGAACCGTCTATTGATAATCTCCGTTAGTAATGCTATCCGCCAGTCAAAGGCAACAGCAATGATCAGGAACAGATATGTATGCGAAATGGCTGACAGGATTCTGTTCGTCGGAGTGACCGAACAGAGCAGTTTGTATGCCTATAAAAACGAATATCGCAATAAAATGGCAGATTAGTACCGGCGCGGTTGCTTGTAATGCACCTCGTAGATTTTGTCGAAGTACTGGGCCCAGTTGCTTTCACCCTGGCCAATCTTGAAGCCATAGAACTTGGTGCCGGTGGCCTGGTAGTCCTTGAAGCGCTTCATGAGGTCTTCGGTGGTTCTGGGAATCAGGAAGTCGGTGATCCAGAGGACATCGGCATTCATGTACCTGTCCTCGCCGTTGTCCAGCAGGTGGAACGTCAGGCGCAGCATCTTCTGGGCATCGGTTCCTCCGCCAAGGAAGGGGAAGTAGCCCTTCTCGAAATTCTCACCCTGCAAGCGACCAAAGGCCGAGCGCTCGGCATCCTCCTGCCGCAGGCCCATGCGCTGCAAGGCGCGACTCTTGCGCCTCGAACGGAGCTCTATCGGGCGCACGCCGACGGAGAAGTCTATCAGGAAACAGTCGCGGTTGAGCCGCTCGGCCGTCTCCTCCAGCTTCGAGAGCAGCGAGGCCTCTATCCGCTGCGGCACGCCGTACATGCTGGCAGAGCTGTCGATGCAGACTATCATCGGCCCGCGACGCGAGGCCCGCTCAGAGCGGAGCCGCCGCGAGGGCTTGCTGATTTCCGACTTGTAGCGGAACACCTGCAGGCGGCTGGTAAGGTACTTGCGGAGGAACACCCCTTCGAGTTCGGCATCGGAGTACTGCGCCAGTTCGAAGGGCATCAGGGCGTTAAGGTCGCGCCCGATGGTGACACCCTCGATGTCGCTGCCCGTAGAGTGCTCCAGGCGGTGGGTAGTGCCGGTCTGGACGGTCAGCCGTGCGCGGCCTTCCTCGTCGGGCAGTCGGCCCATCCGCCGGGCCACGTCGCCGATTTCTGGGTAGCGGTTCTGTATCTGCACAGTGCTCAGGTGCTTCTCGAACTCCGATTCCGTCCACGAGCCGTCCATCATCTCCCAGGCCTGCAGCTGTTGCTCCTCGGTGGCGCCGCCTGTGCGCACACGGTTTTCGAGCTGACTCAGCATCTGCTCGAAGTGGCCGGGAATGCCGCCGCCCTTCGACTCCACCTTCTTCGATGCCTGCCGCCGCGCCTTCTCGTCGAGCGCGCCCTGCCATTCGCGCTTCAGCCGCTGCCAGTTCTCGGGCCGCTGCCAGCCGTCGTACTTGAAACGGCGCTTCATGAAGTCGAGGTCGAACCCGTCCTCCTCGTACTTCTCACCTAACTGCTGAAGGAGCGACTGCCAGTTCTGTTGCTTCTTCTGCATCGACCACTCCATCATCTTCTCCATCTGCGTCTGCTCGCCGATGGCCAGCTGGTTGATGAACTTCTGGTCGTGCAGACATTCGAGCACGAACCGGCCTACGACCTCGTAGAACACCTTTCCTGCCAGACGGCTGCCCAGCACCCGCGACTGGATGAGCGGGTCTTTCATCAGCCGCTGGAGGTAGAGCAGGATGGGGTCGCTGTGGATGGCGCGGGGGAGGTCCATCTGCACGTTGGTCTCCAGCTCGAACACGTCGCCATTCTGGACAAAGCGTTCGAGCATCGACAGGTAGTCTTTATAATTCATAATTCACAATTCATAATTCACAATTGCCGTCAGTCCTCCAGTTTCTCCATGTCCTGCCTGGTATGGGCAATCTCCGTGAACAGTTTCTTCACGAACTCGTCCACCTCCTTCTTGTCGGCCTCCGAAACGAAGATGTTGCCGTGGATGGCCTCCGTCCGCTGGCGTATCTGCGTGCTCAACTGTTCCAGCTCCTCGTAGAAGTCGCGCCCTGACAGGCAGCCTTTCTTGGTGGGCAGCGACTGCTGCTCTCCGCGTCCGAGAGTCTCGATGTAGAACCGCATGCCGTTGATGTAGATGCACTCCTCGTCGCGCGTCAGATAGACCGGACTGGCCCCACGGGGCGTATCGCTGCCGTCATACGCCCTGACGATGCTGCGCTGCGGGTGGTTAGGGTCTTTGTAGATGACGCCCGCCTGGCCGGCATTCATTCCCGAACTACGTTCGCCAACCCGTAGCCTTTCGCGGCTCGTCTGGCGCATATTCTGGTAGTCGGCCACCAGGACGTAGGTGTTGCCTGTGTCGTGGTCGAGCAGGTGGTAGTAATAGTTGTCGTATATCTTCTTGTTGGTGTCGAAGCGCTGCATGTTCTGCCGGGCGCGGTCAGTGGCGCGGTGCTGACGGCTCACGCGGATGTCGTTCTCCAGGTTCTGCCGCAGGCTGGCGAAGCGCAGCGTCAGTTCGTTGAACAGGGCGCGGATGACGATGGTCCTGATGCCCTCGCACTCCTCCGGCTCCTGCCACAGACAGTTGTAGACGGGCAGCAAGTCGGCGACCGACACCTCCCCTCTGTCGTGGACAAACGCCGACGTGCGCAGCAGCCGGACGATCATCTTCCAGCGGCGGTCGCTCACATAGACGTTGTGCCGCTCGTCGGTCTGGGCGATAGTGACGCTGCCCAGCGACTTGCGTATGACGTTGATGATGCGCAGCACCTCTTCCGCGACTCCCACCGTGCCGATGGCCCCACTCCACTGTCGGTATTCCCCGTCGGTTATCTGGAGTCCGTCGGCCACGTCTATATCCTCATCGCCGTTATCGTCGAGCAGCATGGCGTTGAAGTTCTTCACGTCCTTGATGTTGCCGCACTCTATGCGGATGATGAAGCGGTCCCACAGGGCCTCTACGCCCTCACCCTGCGCCGGCAGTTCATTGCTGGCGGCTAACAGCAGCTTCAGGGGCAGGTGAGCCTCCGTGTCGCCATTGCGGAACAGCTTCTCGTTGATGACCGTCAGCAGCGTGTTCTGTATGGCAGGCCCCGCCTTCCATATCTCGTCGAGAAACACCACGTCGGCCGTCGGCAGATAGCCCTCCGTGTTACGTTCATATTTGTCAGCGTCCTTCAGCTTGCTGATGCTCACAGGGCCGAAAATCTCGTCGGGTGTGCTGAACCGCGACATCAGGTACTCGAACGACCGGGCGTCCTTGAACGCCAGTTTCAGTCGCCGTGCCACCATCGACTTGGCCACGCCCGGCGGGCCGAGCAGTATGACGCTCTCACCGGCGAGCGCCGCCATCAGCGAGAGCGACAGTTCCGCTTCCTTCTCGTAGATGCCTTTATTGATTGCCCTTAGCAGGCTCAGAATCCTTTCCTTCATGAATTATTCACATGTTTTTCTCATCTAATTCCTGTATGTCTATCGCTTATGCAGCGCAAAGGTAAGCAAAAAAAACGAAATTAGTTTGGAAGTATCAGAAAAAGTTCCTATCTTTGCAAGCAGATAAGCATCGACAGCTATGAGCAGACAAGCAATGACACAACAGATAGCCGAATACTTCAAGACGCAGCCCGTCCTGAAGGCTTGGCTCTTCGGCTCTTACGCACGAGGCGAGCAGACCGAGGACTCTGATGTTGACATTCTGATATTGCCTGACAAAACACAGCACTTCAGCCTGTTCACTCTCAGTGGCATGTATGAAGACTTGAAAGAACTGTTGGGTCGTGAAGTCGATCTAATCACCGATGGCGGCCTAATGTCCTTCGCCCGCGAAAGTGCCGACCGCGATAAAATCCTTATTTATGAGAGAGCAGCGTAACGACCCTAAAAGGCTAAAGGACATACTGCAGGCGATTGATACGATATTCCAGTATGTCGAAGGACGAGACAAGGACGAGTTTCTTGCCGACAAGCGGTCGTACCATGCCGTCATCTATAATATCATGATTATAGGCGAAGCGGCCAACATGCTTACATTTGAGTTCCGCGAGTCCCATTCTGAAATGAAATGGCGACAGATTACAAATATGCGCAACTTCTTAATTCACGGTTACCATAATGTGGAGGAGGATCTGGTATGGGAGGCCATATCCGTAGACCTTCATCCTATCAGGGAGAAAATCGTGAAGTATATCGAGGAAAACAATAATGTAGAAAACTAGAAGTATTTTTAATGTTACCGACTTTTCGTATCTTTGCACCGCAAACATAAAAACGACGAAATGATGATGAAAAGAATCTTAACCTGCCTGCTGACCTTCACCGGCTTGATGTCAGCATGCGGACAGAAGAATTACGAGGATGCCGGCGTAGAGGAATTTGCAGCACTGACCGGCGACCCGCAGGTCACGGTGGTCGACGTCAGGACGGCCGAGGAATATGCCGAGGGGCATATCGACGGCGCGCTGAACATCGACGTCAGGCAGGACGACTTCCTGACCAAGGCCACGGCCGCACTGACGAAGGAGAAGAAGATTGCCGTCTACTGCCGCAGCGGCCGACGCTCGGCCAGCGCCGCCGGCAAACTGGCGGCCGAGGGCTACCAGTGTGTAAACCTCAAGGGCGGCATCACGGCCTGGAAGGAGGCTGGCAAACCCGTGACGACCGACACCTACGAGAGAGACGTGTTTAAGACCGCGAGCGGCAAGACGCTGACCATCCACGCTCTCGTCCACGCCAGCCTCAGGATGACCTGCGGCGGCAAGGCGTACTACATCGACCCCGTGACGAAGCTGGGCAACAAGACCGTCGACTACTCGGCCATGCCCAAGGCCGACTACATACTCATCACCCACGAGCATGGCGACCACTTCGACAAGGAGGCCATCAGACAGCTGACGGGCGACCACACGCGGCTGATTACCAACAAGCGCTGCGCCGACATGCTGGGTTTCGGCGAGGTGATGAACAACGGCGACACGAAAACGACCGACGACCTGAAGATTGAGGCCGTGCCGGCCTACAACACGACCGAAGGCCACCTGCAGTTCCACCCCAAAGGACGCGACAACGGCTACATACTGACCGTCGACGGGCTGCGCATCTACGTGGCCGGCGACACGGAGGATATTCCCGAAATGGGCGCCGTCAGCGACATCGACATCGCCTTCATGCCCTGCAACCAGCCCTACACGATGACGCCCGACCAGCTGGTGAAAGCCGCCCGCACGGTGAAGCCCAAGGTGCTGTTCCCCTATCACTTCGGCCAGACCGACGTGAATGGCATTCCCGCTCAGCTCAAGAGCGACAGCATCGACGTACGCATTAGAAAGTTTTAACCGTATGTTTCTGAATATGCTCCTCACGGCAGCCCTGCTGCCCCACCCCGACGGCAGCGACGCCGACACCCTGCGCACGCAACAGCTGCAGGAGGTGGTGGTTACCCACAGCTCGGCCCACCAGCGGCTGCAAAGCCTACAGGTGGGTGCCGAACAGCTGCAGCTGAAGGAGCTGACGGCTGCACCGTCGCTACTGGGCGAGGCTGACGTCATGCGCTCGCTGCAGATGCTGCCCGGCGTAAAGGCCGAGAACGAGGCGTCGAGCAGCTTCCAGGTGCGCGGCGGCACGTCGGCCCAGAACGTGATTCTCTACGACCAGGCACCAGTCTACAACGTGGGCCACCTGGCGGGACTGCTGTCGGCCTTCAACGACGACGCCCTCGGAGCGGCCACCCTCTACAAGGGTCTGCTGCCGGCAGAGCTGGGCGGAGCCTCGTCGGCGGTGCTCGACATCTCGTCGCGCAGCGGCGACCGCGAGCGGTGGCGTGGCGACGTCAGCGTGGGTCTGCTGTCGGCCAAGGCCTGTGTCGAGGGTCCGGTGACCGACAAGGTCAGCCTGCTGCTGTGCGGGCGGCGGTCGTACGCCGACATGTTTCTGAAACTGATAGACGACTATAAGGACAACACCCTATACTTCTACGACATGAACGCACGAGCCGACTGGCAGGTCGGCCCGCGCGACCAGCTGCAGTGGTCGCTGCTGACGAGCAACGACAAGACGGCGCTGAAGGACATGGTCAGCCTGGGCTGGCGCAACCTGGCCACGTCGCTCACCTGGCGCCACCAGTTTACGGGCGAAGCCTACTCGCAGACGTCGCTCGTGCTGTCGAACTACACCACCGACAACGGCATCGACCTGCTGGGCATGGACCTCTCGTTCTCTGGCCACATCCGCCAGACGGGCGTCTACCAGAATTTCAAACTGCCGATAGGCCGCCACGCTGAACTGCAGGTGGGCGGACAGTCGATGCTGATGGACGTGAAGTCGGCCGAGTGGCAGGAACTGAACGACTCGAAGCGCGAGCAGCGGCGGGCCTGGGAGAACACCATCTGGGCGGGGGCCGCCGTCTGTCTGTCGCCGCGGCTGTCGGCTCAGGCGGGGCTGCGCCTTACGGCCTTCTCGTCGCTGGGCGGCCCTTACTACTATGAGGTCGACGAGCAGGGCGACATCGTCTGGTTCTACAAGACGCGCAAGAACCGCATCGTCTACACCCACTGGACGCTCGACCCACGACTGAGCGTAGTGTGGCAGCCTACGGCCCGGCTGAGCGTGAAAGCGGGCTACACGCGCACGGCCCAGAACCTGCACGCCCTGCGCGGACAGACGACGTCGACGCCCTTTGACCGCTACACGATGAGCAGCAACCTGCTGAAGCCCCAGATAGCCGACCAGGTGAGCCTGGGCCTGTTTGGCATGACGGTCCGCCAGGACTACGACTTCTCGGCTGAGGGCTACTACCGCCACATCAACAACATACTCGACTACCGCGACGGCAAGTCGTTCAGCAGCGAGATAGAGATGGAGCGGCTGGTGCTGCCCGGCAAGGGTCGCTGCTACGGCGTCGAGCTGATGGCCCGCAAGAACACGGGCCGGCTGACGGGCTGGATGAGCTACGCCCTGTCGTGGAGCGAGAACAAGATAGCGGGCATCAACGGCGGAGCGTGGTACACGGCCAGCAACGACCGCCGCCACGACATCGGCATCGTAGGCCTCTACCGCCTGTCGCCGGAGTGGACGTTCGGTGCCTTCTGGACCTTCAACTCGGGCCAGGCCTTCACGGCCCCGAGCGGCAAGTACGAAATTATTGACAACTACATCTACTACTACGCCGAGCGCAACGGCTACCGCGCGCCCGACAACCACCGGCTGGACGTCAGCGCCACGTGGACCAAGAAAATAGCCCGGGGACGGATAGAGCGGGTGTGGACCTTCGGCATCTACAACCTGTACAACCGCTACAACCCCTTCCTGATAAACTTCGAAGACAGCGAGGACGGGGCGCGCACCAAGGCGGTGCAATACAGCCTATTCGGCATTGTGCCCTCGGCCTCGCTGAGCATAAAGTTCTGAAATGAGAGATGAGAGATGAGAAATGAGAGACTGATACTGATGCTGGCGATACTGCTGACGGCCTGCGAGAAGGAGATCGACCTGGACTACCGCACGGTGGCGCCATACTACGTGGCCGAGATGGAGGTGAAGCCCGGACTGGCCAAGGCGCGGCTCACGACGACGCGCGCCGTGAAGGACTCGCGCGTGGAGGACACCTACGTCGAAGGAGCCACGGTGACCGTGACGCTGACCCCGGGCGGCAAGGCCTACCAGCTGGGCTACAAGGGCAAGGGCATCTACGAGGCTAAGGTGGCCGGCATCGAGGGGCAGGAGTATCTCGCCGACATCGAGATTGACGGCAGGCACTACACGTCGACCTCGACGATGCTCAGCAAGCCCGTCATCAACAGCTTCACGCTGACGTGGAAGGACGTCGTCGGCGAGCGCATACTCTTCGGCGACCTGCGCCTGCAGGACTGTCCGACGGAGTACAACTACTACTTCATGCACCTCTACCGCAACAACATCGGCTACCGCTGGGCGGTGATGCGCGACACGTCGAACCCCGGCGACGAGCTGCAACAGCTCTTCTCATGCTCGACGGAGACCGAAATCAGGAAGGGCGACACCAACGGACTGCGCGACGGCGACCGACTGCGCTTAGAGGTGCGCTCCATCGACAAGCGGGCCTTCGACTACCTGTACTCGCTGCAGACGATGGACAACAACGGTTCGAACCCCATCGAGAACTTCACGGGCGGCATGCTGGGCTACTTCTCGGCCTACCAGAGCCAGACCTACAACACCGTGTTCCACATTGACTCCATTCATTAGCCCCCCGCACGAACGCCATGAGAAGAACGAGCTACGCCGCCCTGCTGCTGGCCTGCCTGATGACGCCGGCAACGGCCGTCAGGGCACAGGACACCAACGAGTTTCAACGCATAGCCAAACGCATCATGGACGCCTACGACGTCGGCGAGGAGCTGGAGCACGCGCCCGATTCGGGCCACTTCTACGGCGGAGCCTACCTGGGCGCAAGCAGCAACGGCCGCGCCATGCCGTCGGGCTACTTTACCTACCTGAAGGACAACCTGCTCGTGACGAGCCAGCTCTCAGTCGACTTCAGCGAGCTGAACTCTGAGCGTAACGTCGCCACCGACTTCACCAGCGGCGCCGACCGGCTGACGAGCACCGCCATTCTGACGCGCAACGAGCAGCTGGACTTCTCGACCCGACTGGACTATGAGCCCCGAAAGGGCCATATACTGAGCTTCGGCATACTGGAGAGCCTGGACCACCGGCGGGTGAACGAGAACACCATCAAGAACGGACACGAGGCCGACGGCACGGCCCAGGAGTCGCACTACGAGGAACAGCTGCGCAAGAACCACGACCTGAAGCTGGGCGGACTGCTGCAGTACATTCGCGACTTCGACAACGTGGGACGGCTGACGACGCGACTGAACCTGAAATACAACTACAAGCCCACCACCGTGAGCTCCGACACCTGGGCTGCCCACTCGGCAGCGTCGCTGCGCGAGCAGGAGCAGACGCTCTACAACTTCGCCCCCTACGCGATGGTCAGGCTGCAGTCGAAGACGTGGAACGGACTGAGGTTTGGACTTGAGGAGAAATACACTATCGAGGACATGCGCATCAACGACACCGAGACGGCCTACGACTTCAACACCTACTCAGCGCTGTCGACCCTCCAGGCGGCCTACAGCTACCGCTGGCTGGGCCTCGACGCCACACTGCTCTACGAGCACTTCGTCAACGACATTGACGACCACCAGCCGACGGCCACCACCCAACAGCCATCGACCACCACCCAGAGCTACAACGACTGGATGCTGACGGCCAAGGCCACAGCCCGACTGGACGACAGGAACAAGCTGACGGTACGCGTTGACCACGACCTGCAGCGGCCCACCTACACACAGCTCTACCCCTTCATCCACATCGGCAGCAGCATCGGCGTGATGGTGGTCGGCAACCCGCAGCTGAAGCCCACGAAGAGCACCCAGGTGAAGGGCAGCTACACCTACTCAGGGCGGCACTGGACCCACACCCACAGCCTGGCCTACAAGCACATCAGCGACGACATATCGCAGGTGTCGGCCTACGACGAGGCGTCGCAGCGGTCGGTAAGGACGTGGCTCAACGACGCCCGCTACCGCTACCTGCGCTACACCGCCGAGGGCGAGATGCGCTACAGCGTGTTCTCAATGACAATGGGACTGCACGCCCAATACCTCGACTACGAGGGCGAGCGCGTGACGTCAGACAATGCCTGGTCGTACAGCTTCAAGGTGCGCCCCCAGGTGCAGCTGCCCGCCGACTGGACGCTGGCCACCGTCGTGCTCTACACCGGTCGCGAGACTCACCGCCACTACTATAACCAGTCGAACGTCTACTGGTCGGTGCGGGCCGTGAAGCAATTCGGCGACTGGGCCGCCTACGCCTTCGTGCAGGACATCATCCAGCCCGACCGGAAGCAGGTGCTGAGCAACGACGACCAGAAGATGACGACGCTGACCAGCCCTAACACGCGCTGTCTCATCGTGGGCTGCTCATACACCTTCTGACGTGTCGTCGGTCAGCTTCTCGAGCGTCACCGTGAGCACGACATCGCGGCCCTGGGCCTGATGGATATACTCGGCCACGATGCGCCGGGGCGACATGACGAGCACGCGCCACAGGTAGGCTTTCGTCTCGCCGTCGATGGTGGCATCAATCCTGATGGCGGCATTGCTGGCCCGGTAGCTGCCGTTCTCCTGGCCGTCAGGATAGGTCAGCGAACAGGTGCCGTCGGCACGGAAGACGACGGTCTGGAACGACATCTCGAAGTCGAGCTGCTCGGAGGCCTTGTAGCTGAACGCCCACGTGCCGGGCAGCGTCTCGCCGATGACGTCGCTGTCGTCGAGCTTGTCGCAGCCCGTCAGGGCCAGCAGGGCCACAAGCCATATCATAAGGTATCTCTGAATCATTCTGCTTGGCTACAATTTGGTGTTAAAAGTAAAATTTCTCTGCAAAGATACGAATTATTTCACAAATAATGTCTATCTTTGCAGAAAAAACAGAAAGACCATGCACCAAAGCGACAGTATTGTCATCATTCCTACGTACAACGAAAAGGAAAATATAGAGAAAATCATCCGAGCCGTGTTCGGGCTGGAGAAGTGCTTCCACATCTTAGTGATTGACGACGGCTCGCCCGACGGAACGGCACAGATCGTGAAGCAACTGATGGCCGACGAGTTCGCCGACCGCCTGTTCATCGTCGAGCGCAGCGGGAAACTCGGCTTGGGCACAGCCTACATCGCCGGATTCAAGTGGGCGCTGGAGCGGCAGTACGGCTACATCTTCGAGATGGACGCCGACTTCAGCCACGACCCGGCCGACCTGCCGCGACTCTACGCCGCCTGTCACGACGAGGGCTACGACCTGGCCATCGGCTCGCGCTACGTCAGCGGCGTCAACGTGGTGAACTGGCCCATGGGGCGCGTGCTGATGTCGTACTTCGCCTCGCAGTACGTGCGGCTGGTGACGGGCTTCAAGGTGCACGACACGACGGCGGGCTTCAAGTGCTACAAGCGGCGTGTGCTCGAGACCATCGAGCTCGACAAGATACGCTTCAAGGGCTACGGCTTCCAGATTGAGATGAAGTTCACGGCCTACAAGATTGGTTTTAAGATTAAGGAGGTGCCGGTGGTCTTCGTCAACCGGCGCGAGGGCACCTCGAAGATGTCGGGCGGCATCTTCAGCGAGGCCTTCTTCGGCGTCATGCGCCTGCGCTGGGACGGCTGGACGAGGAAATACCCGAAGATTAGAGATTAGAAATCTCTCACTGGTCTGGATTCTCTACGTAGCCTTGATACTGAGGGTCAAGGCCTGACATGACGCTGTCGTAGGCCTGCCGCAGGGTGGCACTGACGTTATCAGGCCCCTGGCCGACAGGATAGATGGGCTGGTGGACGGTCAGCCGCAGCGGGTGCCAGTTGACGAAGTTGAAGCCACGCTGGCGGGGCAGCACGTCGAACGACCCGTTGATGGTCAGCGGCACCACGGGCAGCTGCAGTTCGTCGGCCAGGGCGAAGGCTCCCTTGCGGAAGACGCCCATGTGGCCGGTAAACGTCCGAGCTCCCTCGGGAAACACCGTGACGGAGTAGCCCTGGTTCAGGATTGCACGCGCATCGTCGTAGGTCTTCTTGATTTTGCTGACGCCGCGCTTATCGACAAAAATCTGATGGCTGCGGCGGCAGGCGTAGCCCACGAAGGGAATGCTGCCCAGCGAGCGCTTCATCATCCACTTGAAGTTGCGGCCCAGATAGCCATAGATCAAGAAGATATCGAACGCTCCCTGGTGGTTGGCCACGAAGACGTAGGACTGGTCGCGCTCCAGATGCTCGCGACCCTCTACCGTGACGGGCAGGAGCAGCGTGCGCACGATGACTTTGGCCCACCACCGACCAGGATAGTAGCCCCAGAAGTGGCCGTTGCCGATGGCACAGCCTATACCGACCTCGAAGGCCGTGACAATGGTCGAGATGACGAGAACGGGCAGCCCGACCACAAGCTGATAGACATAATACAGAATACGCAGAATATATTTCATACTTCTTATCTCTTATTTCTTACTTATTACTTCTTACCTCTCACCTCTTACCTCTCACCTCTCACCTCTCACCTCTTACTCCTCAGCGTAATGACGACAATCTCGGGCGGCGTGCCGAAACGGAACGGGACGACGCCGCCGATACCTGTGGTGACGTTAATGGCCCGTTGGCCGGCATAGTACATACCGCTATGCTCACGGAAGCGCAGGCCGGCGGGCGACCACTCGAAGAGCGACAGCTGACCGCCGTGGGTATGGCCGCTGAGCGTCAGCTGGCAGTGAGAGTGCGGCAGAATCTTCCGCCGCCACGACGTCGGGTCGTGCTCGAGCATGACGACGAACGACTCGCGGCGGAGCCCCGTCAGGGCCGACGCTACGTTGCCCAACTGGGGGAAGCGCCCCTCGCCGTCGTTCTCCATGCCCGCTATGACGATGCTCTGCTGGTTCCGGCGTATGCGGCGCCACGTATTGTTGAGCAGATACCAGCCCATCTCCTGTTCGGCACTCATGGTCCGCCCCAGGTCGGCCGTCTTCTGGAAGTCGTCGCGGTCGGAGTAGAGGGGATAGTCGTGATTGCCCATGACGGAAAAGACGCCGTCGGGGGCCTTGAGCCGCCGCAGCTGACCGAGGTGAGACTCAATCTCGTCGGGGACCTTGTTCTGCAGGTCGCCCGTGAAGACGATCAGGTCAGGGTGCTGGGCGTTGATGCTGTCGACGGCGCGGCTGAGGATTGACTCGCGCCAGCCATTGAAGCTGCCCACATGAGCATCGCCGAAGTGGACGATGCGATAGCCGTCGAAGGCTGCGGGAAGGTCGGCTGAGGCGAACTCCACCTGTCGCACCTTGATATCGGAGACACCAAAGAAGGTGCCATAGACCAACACATACCACCCGAGCACAATGAGCAGCAGTGCCGGCAGGCGCCACCAGCGCCGACGGGCACGCCGACAGAGCCACAGCAGCGCCAGCGTCAGGAGCAGCATAACGGCCGCCATGACCCACAGGTAGGCATCGGGGGCAAAGAGTATCATCAGTATCTGTTTCATTGCAAGTTTCCTCCTAAGAATTTACGCATCAGGCCGACGGGCACGCCGCGCCGGCGGGCATAGTCGGCCAGCTGGTCGGCACCGATTGTGCCCACGCTGAAATAGCGGGCCTCGGGGCAGGCCAGCATCAGTCCGCTGACACTGGCATGAGGCTTCATGGCGCCGCTCTCGGTGAGCCGTATGCCAATCTGGCTGAAACCCAGCAGACGGTCGAGCAGGAAGTTCAGACTGGCGTCAGGCAGTGAGGGGTAACCTACGGCGGGACGGATGCCCTGCCACTGCTCGCTGAGCATCTCGCCGATGGTGAGCTGCTCGTCTGGCGCATAGCCCCAGAGCGACTTGCGCACCCACTCGTGCAACCGTTCGGCGGCAGCCTCGGCCAGTCGGTCGGCCAGCAGCTGCATCATCATCTTTTCGTAGGGGTCGTCGTCGAAGTCGGTCTCCATGCCGCTGTCGACGGTGGTGGCAAAGACCCCGATTCGGTCGTTCGGGCCGACGAAGTCAGCCAAGCAGCGATAGCCTGAGCCCTGCTCCTGTTGGCGCAGGCAGGGTATTGCCTCGTCGCGCCCCTCGTGGCGGACGACGATGTCATCGCACTCGCCGCGGGCGTCGAACAGCTCGACGAGGGCGTGGGCACGATAGCGGTCGGCATAGCGCTGCAATCGCTGCTCGGCCTCAGCCTGCAACTGCCGGCGCTCGGCCTGGGGCACGCCGCTGGTTCCCCAGGCATGGAAGAAGTATATCCAGTTAATGTAGGGTGCCAACTCGCTGATGCCGTAGTCAACTCTCATTGGGCGTGATTGAAACGTAGCGGTTCACCGATATAGTCGGCATCGACATGGCCGCGACTGTAGACCGTATGGCCATTGCAGAGTGTCTGCTGGACCTGCCACAGATAGGTGTGACCCTCCATAGGGCTCCAGCCGCAACGGCTCTCGATGCACGAGGACGTGACGGTCCAGGCGCGGCCCGGGCGGACGAGCACGATGTCGGCCCGATAGCCGGGGCGCAGGAATCCCCTACCCTCGACACCGAATATCAGCGCCGGGTTGTGGCACATCAGCTCTACCAGTCGCTCAATAGTCAGCACGCCGCGGTCGACGAGCTCGAGCATGGTGACCAGCGAGAACTGCAACATAGGCATGCCGCTGGCGGCACGCACGCAGCCGCCCTCCTTCTGCGACAGCAGATGGGGAGCATGGTCGGTGGCTACCACCGATATACGCCCGTCGGCGACGGCCTGCTGCAGGGCGTCGCGGTCGCGCTCGGTCTTGACGGCCGGGTTGCACTTGATGCGTGTGCCCAGCCGGGCATAGTCGCGGTCGCTGAAGTACAGATGGCTGACGGTGGCCTCGGCGGTAATTCTCTGGAGGTGAGAGGTCTGAGCCGGGATGAGCTGCAGCTCGCGCTCTGTCGTCAGATGGGCCACGTGCAACTGGGCATTATGGCTGCGGGCAAGCTCCACGGCTAAGCGGGTGCTCTCATAGCAGGCCTCGGCACTACGAATCTCGGGATGATGGCTGACCACGGGGTCGTCGCCGTAAAGGGTCTTGGCATGAGCCATGTTGCGGTTGATGATAGCGGTATCCTCGCAATGCACCATGATGGGCAGCCCGGCAGTGGCAAAGATGCGGTCGAGGGCCTCGCGGCGGTCAACGAGCATATCGCCCGTCGACGAGCCCATGAAGAGCTTGACGCCGGGGATGCGCGTGCCGTCGAGCTGGCTGAAGAGGTGGCTGTTGTCATTGGTGGCCCCGAAGAAGAAGCTGTAGTTGACGTGGCTCTTGCGGGCGGCCAGGCTAAACTTCTCGTCGAGCGCTTCAAGCGTAGTGGTCTGAGGCACCGTGTTGGGCATGTCGAAGTAGCTGGTGACGCCGCCGGCGGCAGCCGCTCTCGACTCGCTGTCGATGTCGGCCTTCTCGGTCAGGCCCGGCTCACGGAAGTGCACGTGGTCGTCAATGACGCCCGGCAGCACGAAGCATCCCGAGGCGTCAATCGTCTCATCGACTGGCACCTCGGGACGGTTCTTGCCTTCTGTGACTGCTATGATATCTTTGCCGTCGACGACGATGGAGCCGTCGAACGTCCTACCTTCGTTGACGATGGTTCCACCTTCAATCAGCTTTCTCATCGGTTCCCGGCAGGTTGGTTATCGGAACTTGAGGCTGGACTGAGAGATGGGGCTGCGACGCAGGCTGCAGGCTGTCGTTAAGCAGCAGGCTGTCCTGCGACTGGGCCACATCGGGGGGCGGCAGCTGGCCGGCGTCGCTCAGACCCGTCTGGCGGGCCTGGTTTTCGGTAGCCACCTGGTAGTAGTCCCTGACGTAGGGGTCGCTCTTGAACTTAGGTGTGGCCTTGCTCATGATGTCCTCAATCTGGGGGGTCAGCACGGGGTAGCGGTAGGTGCTGGTTATCATCATAAAGATACCAGGCCCAAGCACGTTGTCGAAGTTGTCGACGATGAAATTAGTCACCAGGCTGTCCTCACGACGGGCAATCTCAGCGGCCTCGGTGCTGAGCTGGTAGTCAATGACCTCCTCGTCGATACCGTCGAGAAGCATCTGGCTCTGCTTATGCGACAGCTCGTTCATCTGGTTGTCGAGCTGATTGTGGAAGTCTATAAACTCGTAGAGCTTCTCGTTGAGCGGCGTGCCGAACACGGTCTGCGACGCATTGTCGATCTTGATGCCGATTTCGCCTTTCTCAAGCACGATGGGCATGATACTCTCGTCGTCCATAAAGAGGTTGGCCATGCGAACGGTGTCGAGCAGTCCGGCAAACCGGAATTGACCATGCACGACCTCACAGGAGTCGATGCTCTTGAGCTCGTTGTCTTTAATGGCTTTCAAGTAGAGTTTGCTACCGTCGAGGGCAGAGACCGACGACGAGCCTTGCACCGAGTAGCTCTCGGCACACGACGCCAACGTACAGGCTGAAATCAATGCGTAAATGATTCTCTTCATAAAGAATTTGTTTCCAACACTGCAAATGTACAACCTTATATTGACGTACGAAAAAAAATTTGCGCAATTTAAAACAATTGCGCAATCTTTTATAGTTTTTTTGCCTCTTTTTCCAGTTCCTGGCTTATTCGGTGGGTGGTATAAAGCTGAAGTATGGCTGCAATGAGCAGGGTGACCACCCACTTGTTGTACACATATTGAAGATAGGAAATGTGAGAAAGGTGGAACACATTCTCCTGACTGGCGAACATCAGAACGGCAGAGACGAGAAACAGCACGTCGCTCAGAAGCATGATGCGACGGAGGCGGCGGATGACGAAACTCGTGCCCTCATAGCGCTGCAGCATCTGCATCGACGTGAAGCCCAGTGCACCGACGGCAAAGACCCAGGGCGCTGCCGGCCACAGCAGCAGGCTGGTGCCCGCACCGACAACCATCAGCAGGGCGCCCGCAAGGAAGATGGCATTCTGCCAGTTATTCAGCTGTCTCATCATCGTTGGCTATTGATTGGAATTCACGATTATCGTCGCTCAGCACGAAGATGTCCTCATCGTCGTGCTTCATAAAGTAGCGCTCACGGGCTATGCGCTCCATGGCCTTCGGATTGTGGTTCAGCTCGTGGATCTGGCGCATATCGTCCTGATAGCGTGCGGTGTAGACCTCAATCTCGTCGGCCAACTGCCCTATGCGATACTTGTTCTGGAGATGGGCCAACAGGCTATTCTCGCCCACAAAGCCCACAAGTACGATCCCAGCCACGGTAATGACTGCATACTTGACAAACGGCAGGTTCCACACACGGACAACAGCTGCCAAAAACTTTCTCATGACTTTCATAACTCTCTCACTTTTCACTCTTTACTTTCCTCTCGTCGCTTCTCACGCCAGCACAAGGCTGAACGCCTCGCGCAATTTCTCTACCGCGGGATTGGACTTCGTCAATTCCTCAAACTGCTCGCCCCGCGTCAGGAGCTTCACCTCCTCGCGATGCTCGTCGACCCTGATGGTCAGCTCTATGCCGCTGTTATGCAGATACATCCTCAGCGTGTTCTGTATGCTGCCGCGTATCTTCTCCATCTCGGCCTGTATCAGTTCGTTGCCTACCACCACCTCAACCTTTGGCAGGTCGGTAATGACGGGCGTCATGTTCTTCATTCGCGTGGCAATGCCCACCAGCGTCTGTGGCATGCGGTTGCACATCGACATCCATTGCAGTTCCAGGTCCTCCTGGGTGAACTGTATGCGCTCATCGCCAGTCTGCCGCTCTGCCCCCATCGTACCGGGAAGGATATTCATCTTCGGGGCTTTCGACATATTGCGCAGATTGTTCCACGACATGCCTAACGCGCCCAGCTTGACCTTAGGCTGAGGGGCTGCCGCCGGCTTAGGTGACTCTGTGGCACTCGGTGCCACCGGTGACACGCCGTCGGACGAACGGCGCGTCGTCTCTTTCGTCTGATTCGCTGTCGCGGCCGCGGCTACCTGCGGGGCCGCTGTCTGGGGCTGCGACTGCCTAATCAGTTGCTTAAACAGGGATTTCAGTCGTCTGGGCCTACGCCCACTGGCGGGCCCCTCGTCGGGCTGGGTAATCTGTGCCACCTCTATCAGCGTCAACTCTACCAGGAGGCGCTTGTTTGACGACTGACGGTAGCCCAGGTCACACTGGTTCATCAGCTGCAGGGCCTTATATAAAAAAGGTGTCGGGCAGCGCTGAGCCTGTTGCTGATAGCGCTCCCGCTGCTGCTGGCTCACCTCGAGCAGGGGTAGCGTCTGGGCGTCCTTGGCCATCAGCACGTTCCTGACGTGCTTGGCCAGCCCTTGGACAAGCAGTCCGCCGTCGAAGCCCTTACTGATGATATCGTTAAGCAGCACCATGGATTCACTCACCTTGTTCTCGAGTGCATAGTCCACCAGCCGGAAGTAGAACTCAGAGTCGAGCACGTTCAGGTCCTCTATCACCTTTTGGTAAGTGATGTTACCCTGACAGAACGAGGCTGCCTGGTCGAAGATTGAGAGCGCGTCGCGCATGCCGCCGTCGGCCTTCTCGGCTATCACGGCCAGTGCCTCCTCCTCGTAACTGATGCCTTCCTTCTCAGCCACATGCTTCAGATGGTCTATCGTGTTTGCCACGGTCATGCGCTCGAAGTCGTAAATCTGGCAGCGGCTAAGGATTGTGGGCAGTATCTTATGCTTCTCGGTGGTGGCCAGGATGAAGATGACGTGTGCAGGCGGTTCCTCCAAGGTCTTCAGAAATGCGTTGAATGCCGCCGTTGACAGCATGTGGACCTCGTCGATGATAAAGACCTTGTACTTTCCCAACTGCGGCGGGATGCGCGTCTGCTCCATGAGCGTCTTGATGTGCTCTACCGAGTTGTTCGAGGCAGCATCCAGCTCGAAGATGTTCAGAGAGCGCTGCTCGTTGAACGACTGGCACGACTCGCATTCATTGCAAGCCTCGCCATCGGCCGTCGGGTTCTGACAGTTAATGGCCTTGGCAAAGATACGCGCACACGTCGTCTTGCCGACTCCACGCGGGCCGCAAAACAGATAGGCATGAGCCAGCTTGCCCGACTTGACGGCGTTCTTCAGCGTCGTCGTCAGTGCCGACTGTCCCACCACCGTATCGAACGACATAGGGCGGTACTTTCGTGCCGAAACTATATACTCCATAAATTGCGTTTTGGTTTTAGAGTGCAAAAATAAGCATTATTTCCCGAAACGCCAAATATTAACGTGGCAATTTTACAAAGAAAAGATTATAGTCCGCCACGGGACGGACTATAATCATTTCGTCGAGCCGCCGTTATCAAATCAGCGGCATACCTAAAGCCTTGCACTCACTGCGCATATCGTCGGGCCAAATTGAGGCCTGGATTTCGCCTATGTGGGCCTTGTGAAGCAGCACCATGCAGAGTCGGCTCTGTCCGATTCCGCCGCCAATACTCAGCGGCAGACGCCCGTTCAACAGCTGCTGATGGAAATACAGTTGCTGGCGCTCCTCCTGATGCTCAATCTTCAGCTGGCGCAGCAGCGACTCCTTGTCAACACGAATGCCCATTGACGAAAGCTCAAACGAGCGGCCTAATACCGGATACCAAATCAGTATGTCGCCGTTAAGGCCCTTTCGACCGTCCTCGGCCACCGTCGACCAGTCGTCATAGTCGGGCGCACGGCCGTCGTGCTTCTCGCCATTGGAGAGCGCACCGCCAATACCTATTATAAATACGGCACCGTAGGCCTCACAGATGGCATCCTCGCGTTCCTTGGGGGTCTTGTCGGGATACATCTTGAGCAGTTCCTCGGCATGGATGAACTTGATCTTCTCAGGCAGGAACGGCTTTAACTGCGGATAAGTCTCGCACGTCAGGTACTCCGTGCGGCGAATAGCAGCATAGATACGCTCTACCACATCCTTCAGAAAGGCCAGCGTACGGTCCTCACGACGAATGACGGCCTCCCAGTCCCACTGGTCGACATAGAGCGAATGCAGATTGTCGAGCTCCTCGTCGGCACGGATGGCGTTCATATCAGTATAAATACCGTGCCCCGGCTCTATCTGGTACTCGGCCAGCGAGAGGCGCTTCCATTTGGCCAGCGAGTGGACTACCTCGGCACGGGCGTCACCAAGGTCCTTGATGGGAAAGGTCACGGCGCGCTCCACGCCGTTGAGGTCGTCGTTGATGCCCAGCCCCTGAAGCACGAACAGCGGTGCCGTAACACGGCGCAACCTAAGCTCAGTGGAGAGATTCTGCTGAAAGAACTCCTTGATGAGTTTAATACCCTGTTCCGTCTGTTTCGTGTCGAGCAGACGCTCGTAGTTTATTGGCTTGATTAGCTTACTCATATCTCAATGTTTTCAAATTTGCGTGCAAAGGTAAGCATAAAATATTAAATTGCAAACAACAAGGCCGATTATTTTCGCAAAATGCTACCAATAATTGATTTTTGCTAACTTTTTGCGCTTGCACCCAGAGAGTTAACAAAACATAATTCTCCACTTACCTTTCTCCTTTCTCAATTTTATGTTGTAACTTTGCACCCACTTTTGGAGGTCCCGTAGCTTAGCTGAATAGAGCGTCAGATTCCGGTTCTGAAGGTCTTGGGTTTGAATCCCAACGGGATCACTATATGAAAAAAGCCGCTGGAATAGCGGCTTTTTTAGTGCTCGGTTTCTAATAGGCATGTTCATCGTGGACGAACAGCGACTTGACCGTCAGCCAGATAATGCGGAAGTCAAGCCAAATGCTCCAGTTCTCCATATACCAGATGTCACGTTTCACACGGCCTTCCATCTGCCACAGCTCAGAGGTCTCACCTCGGAAGCCAGTCACCTGTGCCCACCCCGTCACTCCAGGCTTCATGAAATGGCGCACCATATACTTGTCTATCAGTTTTGAATACATCTCGGTATGGGCCAGCATGTGGGGGCGCGGCCCGACAATCGACATATCGCCTTTCAGCACGTTCCAGAACTGTGGCAGCTCGTCAATATTTGTCTTACGCATGAAGTCGCCAAAAGCATACTTACGCGGGTCGTCCTTGGTCGCCTGCACCTTGTCGGCGTCGCTGTTCACATGCATGGACCGGAACTTGTACATCATAAACTCATGGCCATCGATGCCTGTACGCAACTGTTTGAAAAAGACGGGGCCGGGACTTTTACTCTTGATGATTAAAGCAATGATGGGCAGGAAGGGCAGCATCATCAACAGGGCGAAAGAGGAAACCACGACATCGAACAGTCTCTTGATGACCTTGTTTACGGGATTGCCCAAGGGATTCTCATAGGTGACGAAGACCTCAATGTCATCAATCATCTCACGCTTCAGGTTTATGCCCAGAGTCTCGACCGACACTGGCACATAACAGAACCGTATCATGTGCTTGTCGCAAAAGCGTGAGAGACGCTTCACCTTGTCTCGCTCACGGCGTGAGATACACACATACATGTCATCGCCCAAGTGCAACTTTTCCGGATGGTTCAGATTGTCCATCAAATCATCCAAAGAGCCTAACTGCTTGAAATCATTCTCCTGCTGGTCACCATAATAGCCTAACATGCGATAGCCCGTAGTGGCATCATTGATTAGTTTTTCGTACAGGTTGGTGAGCTCAGGGTCAGACCCCACGAAAGTCACTGTACGCGTGTTACGTCCCATCTGCCTGTAGCGCTTTATCAGTGTCCGCTCAATCAGCCGCATGACAATCATCAAGATGAACAACGCGGTGCCGATCTCGATAAGCAGGTAGCCGACAGGAAGTCTCAGGTCGACGACCTTCATCAGCAGATATGAGAGGACAGTATGCATCAGCGTCACTTGCACGACTCGCTTTAAGACATCGGCCGCCGACACCAACCGCTTGTGTATAATGGTAGGCAGCTGGTACTCACAAATGACAAGGCTGAAGAGGCATACCAGGACAAACACCTCAACACGGTCCATGCGCCATTCTGACATGTCAGGATGGTTATTATAAAATAACAGCAGTACAAGTCCTAAGAGCAGAAAGTCAATCAGTACGACCAGCCACTTGATAAGACTATTAGTCTGATTATTCCTTTTCATAGCAATAAATGATTATCTAAAGCGTAAGCGCCAAAAGAAATGATACCATCGGAAGACTGGCTCCCAAAGACATTCAGAGGGGAAGTAGGACAAGAAGCGCAGGTCGCGGCGAAGACGCTGAACGTTTCGCGACAGCTGACTGTGACTATTGGCCAGACGTTTGTCGAATTGGCCGAAGTTGCCCGCCAACAGCATTTCATCGAGCAGGAAGCGTCCCTTGCGCTCGTCTGCCGGCACCAGCATCAGCTGCTTCGGGGCGCCGAGAGCCTCCTGAAGGACATACATGACCGCGGTAGCCACGCCATACAAGCCGAAGCGCCTTAGCAGCCGTTCGTCGCGCTGTCTTTCCTCTTGCGTAAAACCTTTTTTCAACAGAAAGTAGTAATCGACTATCTGGCGTAGTCCGATACCTTCATGCAGTATGTGCTTGCTGATATGCGCCATCTGGAAGATGCGGTTGAAGGCATCGGTAGGAACAGGTACGCTCCCAGCACCTTCGGGAAGTTCCACCTGATGGGCACACTGTTCAGCAGCCTGCTGACCAAACCAGCGCTGCATGCGGCGGTTATGAATCAGATTGTGCATGAAGCCCGGGCGATAATGAACCTCAACGGGGATGTCACCTATCGGGGCAAAATCAATATGATGGTACACCGGTCTCGCCTCCGGGTTAGACTTCTTGCCCAGCTCGATAATCGAACGGATATCACCAACAGTCCAGATGTCAATGTCACCGGGAATGCGCGCGAAGGGATTGGGATACATCAAAGCATTACCCTGCCCCTTCAGGATGCAGCAATCGTAGCCATCTTTACGCAATCGCTTAGCAACCTTGAAGCAAGCAACATTTAAACGCTTATTAGCCTCGGCAATCTGATCGGTCTGCAGAAACCAGGCCAGCCTCACCTCATCAGGCAGAGGAGTGACAGCAGACAGCCGCATAACACCCTGACAGAGGATCCCGGTCAGCGACTGTTCGGCAGCCATCACATTGATGTCCTCCCACTCGTCGTCCGAGATGACGGGCGGTTGCTGCTGTTCGCCTAAAGAGTAGCGTAGCAGGGAGAAGAACTTCTCGGCCGTCGATGTCATCAGTTAGTTCTTGTAGAACTCGGCATACCACTCAGCAAAGGCACGTAGGCCATCGCGAAGCGAGGTAGAGGGTTTGAAGCCGAAGTCGCGCTCCAGTGCCGATGTGTCAGCATAGGTCACGGGTACGTCGCCGGGCTGCATCGGCACCAGTTTCTTGTGAGCCTCGAAGTCGTAGTCGGCAGGCAGCACGCCAGCCCTTATCAGTTCCTGCTGCAGGATGTCAACAAACGTGAGCAGGTTCTCGGGCTGGTTGTTGCCGATGTTATAGACAGCGTAGGGCGGCACGGGCAGTCCGTCGTCGCCCTGGCGTTTCTCTGGGGCGCCCTGCATGATGCGCACCACACCCTCGACGATGTCGTCGACGTAAGTAAAGTCGCGCTTACAGTTGCCGAAGTTGAATATCTGGATGGTCTCGCCCTTCCTGAGCTTGTTGGTAAAACCGAAATAGGCCATATCAGGCCGGCCGGCCGGACCGTAGACCGTGAAGAAGCGCAACCCTGTAGAGGGAATATTGTAAAGCTTGGAATAGGCGTGAGCCATCAGCTCGTTCGACTTCTTAGTTGCAGCATAGAGCGATACGGGGTTGTCCACCTTGTCGTCGGTTGAATAAGGCACTTTCTTGTTCGACCCGTACACAGACGAGCTACTGGCGTAGACCAAATGCTCAACAGGATGATTACGACAGGCTTCCAAGATGTTATAGAAGCCTATCAGATTCGACTGGATATAGGCATCAGGGTTGGTGATGGAATAGCGCACGCCCGCCTGGGCAGCCAGGTTGACCACCACCTGCGGCCGGAACTCCGCGAAAATGCCATCGATGGTAGCGCGGTCGGCTATATCGCCTTTGATGAAGTGCCATGACGTGCCCTCTGGTACAATGTCGCCAAGCTGCTTAAGCCGGTATTCTTTCAAGGTGACGTCGTAATAGTCGTTCATATTGTCGATGCCGACGATGGTAGCGCCGGAAACATCGCTGAACAGACGCTTCACCAAGTTGCTGCCGATGAATCCGGCCGCGCCGGTCACGAAAATCGTTTTATGATTTAAATCAACTCTTTCCATATTTTTCTATTGCTTCATAATAAGTATCTAAAGAACCGATGTCGAAACGGCTGCCAGTCATCGGCCAGGCGTGCATCACAGTGTGCTCCACCATATAGTGTGCCAGATTTCCTGGGGCGTCCTTACCACAGCCGTCAGCTACGGAGTGGCGCACCAGCGGGAGGTCGTGCTTCTTATAAATATAAAAAGGAGGAACGGCCCAATGGCTCTTCGGCTCCTGGGGTTTCTCCTCCATATTGAGCACACGCATCTGTTCGTCGACGACGATGACACCGGTGCGCTGCAACTTCTCGACCGACGGTTGATGGTGGCACATGATGCACGACGTCTGCTTCTGCCGGGCGAAGTCGACAAACTCCTGAAATGAGAAGAACAGCAGGTTGTCGGCGGCAACAACCAGTAAGTCGTCATCGATACCAAGTTGGTCGATGGCTAAGAGCAGGTCGCAAACGGCGCCGAGCCGCGTCTCGTTGGTCTCCGTGCCATCGTCAATGATGGTAACCGGCTTGACGTAATGCTGTTCTGCAGCCCATTGCTGAAAGATGGGTGCAAAACGGTGGTTTGTCACAATGACGTGCTCGTCAATCTCTGAGATGGTGTCGATGTCGTCGAGCATACGGCCCAAGATGGTGTTCTCGCCGATCTTGAGCAATGGTTTGGGGTAATTCCGTGTCAATTCGCCAAGGCGTGTGGCGTATCCTGCTGCTATAACAATATTCTTCATCTTTCGCTCGTCACTAATCATTCATCAAGAAATCTCGCTCCATCATCAGGTTTTACCCAGAACACCTGGAACGTTTTCTCATATTCAGGGAACTGCTTCAGATAGCGTTCTGTCAGTCTCTGTTCCACCTCCTCCTTATAAGCTGGGTCAACCAGAGCGATACAGGCGCCCTTGAAACCAGCCCCAGAGAAGCGGCCTCCCCAGACACCGGGCAGCTCGCGCATAATCTCGTAGATAGCTATCAGTTCAGGACTGCCGCACTCATAATTATGGATTGACGACTCGCACGAGTCGAAACTGAGCTTGCCGAAGAGTTTCAAGTTTCCCGTCTCCCAGGCCGTCACACCTTGTCGCACCCGTCGATACTCCGTATAGAAATGTTCAGCCCTTCGGGCAAAGCGGGCCGGCATGGCAATACGAGTCTTCTCGAATGTAGCCTTCGGGATGTCCCGCAGGAACGTCTTATCGAAACCCCTCAACGGCTGTTCAGTATAGGCCAGCATGTTCCAAGCCGCCGTCTTGCACTCATAGACGCGCAAGTTATAATCACTGTTCACCAGACTGCGCGTCAGTCCCGAGAAGAATATACCGATTTCAAACTCAGGCATGTCCTTGTTCTTCTTGATGATGCGATAGTCGTTAGAATCACAATCCAAGAACAGCAGGCCGTCTTTTCGTCCAAGAGCGATACACGCCTGGTCAAGCAGACCATTGTTCAGTCCGATATACTCACGTTCTGCCTCTGAGGCAATCTGCACAACCTCGAACGGCTGTAGCTTGATGCCGTTAGCCTTGGCAAAGGCCATGACGTAGGCAACGAGGACGGCAGCCGAAGACGACAAACCGCCTACAGGCAACGAACCTTGAATCACGCCCTCAATGCCATGCTGCAGTTCAAACCGCTTACGCAGGGCATATTTGGCACCACGGGCGTAGTCGCCCCAATGATGCTCCCTGACCTGCGAAGGCTTGTCAATCTCGAAATCGACATCTCCCTCGAATGTCCTTGACGTCAGACAGACACGGCTGTCATCCCTCACATTGAACCACAGGTCGACACCTTTGTTGATGGCAAAGCCCGTCACCAGTCCATGCTGGTGGTCCACATGCGCTCCAATCGGGCACACTCTATAAGGTGCAAATATATGATACTTGTATGTCTCCATCACTCTTCACTTATCACTTTTCACTCTTTACTCTTCACTTTTCACTCATCACTTCTCCCCGTCCAGTTCTTCGTAGACAGAATTATTGCTCTTAAACTCCGGCACGATTTCCTTCATCTTTCTCACCGTGTTCATGTCATTATACTGGCCCGAGATTTCCACAAGTTCATCAATCTGCCTTGACACCTTGCTAAAGTCATACTCCCTGACCTCCGCGATGCGTATCTTCTTATGGAAAGTTGGCTTCGTACTCTCCTGGTCGTTGAGGACCTCCTCGTAGAGCTTCTCACCGGCCCGCAGTCCCGTGTACTTGATTTCCACATTCTCAGCCCCCGACAGTCTGATCATTCGCTTCGCCAAGTCGGCAATCTTCACTGGCTTACCCATGTCGAAGACGAATATCTCGCCGCCATTACCTTTAGTTCCGGCTTCCAGAACCAACTTGCAGGCCTCAGAGATTAGCATGAAGTAACGAATAATGTCAGGATGAGTCACCGTCACAGGTCCGCCCTTCTTAATCTGCTCACGGAACAACGGAATCACTGAGCCATTCGACCCCAGCACATTGCCAAACCGCGTGGTAACAAACTGTGTCCGTCCTTTAACCGCTCCCTTCTGAATGGCATGATTCAGGCTCTGCACATAGATTTCACAGATACGCTTCGAACAGCCCATCACATTCGTCGGGTTCACGGCTTTGTCGGTCGAAACCATCACAAATTTCTTGACGCCATACTTCACGCTCAGGTCGGCTATTACCTTTGTGCCGTATATATTGTTTTGCACAGCCTCCGAGGGATTGTCCTCCATCATCGGCACGTGTTTGTAAGCAGCTGCGTGGAATACATAGTCAGGCTGGAACTCCTTGAAAATACTCTCCATCCGGTCGGGCTTGCAGATGCTCGTCACCACCGTTGCGGCCTCAACGCCGGGGTAGTCCTTGGCCATCATTAGGCGGATGTCGTGCTCAGGGGTCTCGGCTTGGTCAATCAGCACCATAGCCTCCGGCCCGTAGTTGGCAATCTGGCGCACCAGTTCGCTGCCTATGCTTCCTGCAGCACCTGTAATCAGGATGCGTCGCCCACTGAGCAGCTCGCCCATCGCCTTCATGTCAACCTTGATTTCATCGCGAGGCAACAGGTCCTCCACGCTGACTTCCTTCAGTTGGATGTTCGCTACCCCACTCTCTCCCTGCAGGTCCTCTGCACGAATCTCCTTGGCAGCCTGAGCCATGAATATCTTAACACCTGCTGCCAACAGTTTATCCTGAAGGTCGGGATTATTTCGGAAATTCTCCGTCTGAAGCGGCGAAACCAGCACTGCCTTGATCTTCAGTCGGTTGACGACTGCTTCCAGGTCGCTGCTGGCGCTATAGACCTTCTCACCCATCACCAGATTATGCTTATACGAATTATCTGGTGCAATAAAGCCTTTCACCACGAAATGCTTTGGGTTCTGTGTACGTATATTCTTGGCCAGTCCGATGCCACCCTCCTGAACACCGTAAATCAGCGTACGCAAAGCCCAGCCGTCGGTCATCGCCACGTCATAGAGGGTCTTCACCAGAGCCCTCATTCCCCACATCAGCGCCGTGCCGATGACGTACATCAGCACAATATGGCGGAAGTGCAGATGGTAGAACACATCCGTCGGGAACCTGTAGACAAAGAAATGCCAGGCAAAGGCCACAGCCAACGACACGCCATTGGCGTAGGCCACGTGCATCAGGTCCACGAACGACGAATAGCGCACAATACCGGCGTAGGTATGGAACATCCTGGCACCTACGAGACAGGGCACCACATACATGCACAGCGTCTTGAATAGCAGCCAGATGTCAACCTCCACCTGTCGGCGGTATATAAATATAAAATAGGTAAACAGTCCGGCCAGCAGCATGAGCAGCAAGTCGAGTATCAACACACACCAGTACGGCAGTGCTTTCTTACTAAAATACCAGTTAATAAGTTTCTTAAACGGATTCATGTAGGGATTGTCTCTCTATTTCTATTTCTCAATTGCGCTGATAATCGTTGTTATAATGCGAGCCACGTCGTCGTCACTGACGCATGGTCCCGACGGCAGGCAGAGTCCCTGTTTGAACAGTTGCTCGCTCACACCGTTCACGTATGCCGGAGCGTCCTTGTACACCGGCTGCTTGTGCATCGGTTTCCACAGTGGTCTACTCTCTATCTGCTCCTTGTCCAGGGCCAGACGCATCGCCTCTACATTGCGGTTCGGCTCACAGTCAGTATGTACCGAACCTCCGCCATGCACCACGCCGGCGGCACCGCCCACGGCGCCATGCACGGCCTCGGCGTAGGCCAGTTCCTCGCCCTTCACCTTCAGGTTCTCATCAAGCAGGATAGTCGACAACCAGAAGTTCGACTCCATTCCCTCCAACTCATCATGGAATGTGATGCCCTTAACATTGGCAAAGGCCTCTTTATAGAGCTGAGCCACATGGCGATGATGGGCCAAATGATCGTTCACTACAGTCATCTGACCACGACCGATGCCTGCACAAACGTTGCTCAGGCGATAGTTATAGCCGATGGCCTCATGCTGATAGTACGGGTAAGCCTCACGGGCCTGCGTGGCATACCACATCATCTTCTGTTTAGCCGCCACATCTGGGCATATCAAGGCACCGCCGCCCGACGTCGTAATCATCTTGTTCCCATTAAACGACAACACGCCGTAGTCGCCGAACGTGCCCAGCACCCGTCCACCAAATCTGGAGCCGAAGCCCTCGGCAGCATCCTCCACCACAGGGATGCCATATCGGTTGGCAATCTCCATGATGCGATCCACCTTGTAGGGCATGCCATAGAGTGCCACCGGCACTATCGCTTTAGGCTTACGTCCCGTCTTAGCAATACGGTCCTTGATGGCCTCCTCCAGCAGGTCCGGGTCAATGTTCCATGTGTCCCGCTCAGAGTCCACAAGAACCGGCGTCGCGCCTATATAAGTCACGGGGTGCGTCGAGGCGCAAAACGTGAACGACTGCACAATGACCTCGTCGCCCCGCTCCACCCCGCAGGCCAGCAGTCCCAAGTGTACTGCCGCCGTACCGGAACAGAGTGCCACCACCTCCTTAGAGGTCAGTTCACTTTCCGCTTTGCACTCATCACCTTTCTCTTCGGTCACAAACCGTTTCAGGTCATCCTCAAAGCCGTTCACGTTCGGCCCGAGAGGCACCACCCAGTTCGTGTCAAACGCCTCCTTCACATATTTCTGTTCCATCCCAGCCTCGCTCATGTGAGCCAAGCAAAGGTAAATTCTCTTATTTGTCATCATATCTTATAAATTACTGTGTTTTCAATTTCAGCAAGCCCGTCTTCCGCTTGAATACCGACCAAGCATAATGAAGTGAGAGTATGAAATACGACTCCCCCGGATAGACAATGTCGTGCTTCCACTTATTCCCGATAAAAACCTTCGCCTCATAGAGAAAGTATGTCAGACTATTAATCTTATGTGGATTAGAATCTAGCGGCGAGACAATGCTGTCCCAAACCCGCTCCGTTTTCTCAGAGTTTATCGGTTGAACGGGAACATGACTTAAATCTGCCCCCAGATGAGTCCTGATTATTTCCAGTATGATGCCAACGAACTCTGTCATTCCCGAGACATCATACACCCTCTTGACACGGGGCCAGTCCACATCCTTCGCATGAACCTTCAAGAAGAGCGCCCAGTCGTACAACATTCTCAGCGCGATTGACTCACTGCCAAAATGAGCCGACATGTGTCGCATCAGGAATATGGCGTTCATCGTCGGTGTCATCACGTAGACATTACTGACATCGCTGCCTAAGAAAGAGGCTTTGATAGACTTCCCCTCCTCCTTGGCCAAAGCCTTCAACTCGTCATCAATCATCAAGTTCTGCCGATGGTCCAGCCGCTCTACAAAGTCATAGTGATTCTCCAGCAGAATCCCGTGCAGCGTAGCCTCCGTATTATGATGGTAGAACGGACGGCTTTTTATGCCATGCCGTTCCATGACTGCATTTCCGTCGAAGCAACGTCCATAGAGGTAGAAGTCAATGTCACTGAACACGCGCCATTCAGGTTTCGGGTACAACTGGGCCGTAGCAACGCCTTTGAACACCATCATGTCAATGCCCTCTTCAGCATACATGGCAGCCAGTTCCTTGACCGTCAACAGTCTGTTCCTGAAATTCAGCGTATTCTTCTGTACCGTTGCAAACTTCTTGACCACCACCCGTCGGAACTCTTTATCCTCTATCTGCCT
>CAMOKH010000027.1 GCA_946617675.1 uncultured Prevotellaceae bacterium
GCAACTCACGTGCATACCATACTTCGATGGTGTTTCCCTCATCGTCTTTGATGCTCTTCGCTATCAAGTCGAAGGCCGACTTGTATTGATGTATTTTCTGTATATCCATAGTTTCTATAATTTTACAGGCATAAGCCCTAATTTGTTAGCACACCTTTCTCTGCAAGTACCACCTTCCGGCGGTTGATTCGCTTACGTTCCATTGCATGCTATATTTGGCGACAAATTTACACAAAAAAAATCAAAGTCAATGTTCGTTAACTAAAAAAAGTGGTTATTGCGAGTTGAAAAAATGTGTTTAGGCTCATTTTTCGTTTTTTTTGCTTACCTTTGCACCGCATTAGCGATGGACATACAGGAATTATGTAAGCAGTATGCCAGGCAGCCACAGGTGGCAGCGCTGGCGAAGGCCGTGGGAGATGCCGGGCAGCACCGCATTCTCCTTAACGGCTTGTTGGCCTCCAGTGGGCCGTTGTTGTTTGGCAGTCTGGCTCAGAAGTGCCCAGCCACGATACTCTTTATCCTGCAGGATGCCGAGGAGGCCGGCTACTTCTACCACGACCTGACCCAGCTCATGGGTACCGAGCGGGTGCTCTTCTTCCCGTCGAGTTACCGGCGGTCGGTGAAGTACGCCCAGCGCGACCCGGCCAACGAGATACTGCGCACGGAGGTGCTGTCGCAACTGGCAGCTAAGGGTAAGGGCATCTACATCGTCTCTTACCCGGAGGCGGTGGCCGAGATGGTGGTGACGAAGCAGCGGCTCGACAGCCGCACGCTGACGCTGACCACCGGCCAGACGATAGGCACGGACACCATCGAGGAGACGCTGCAGGAGTTTGGCTTCCGCGAGGTGGACTACGTCTACGAGCCGGGGCAGTATGCCCTGCGCGGCTCCATTCTCGACGTATTCTCATTTAGTAGTGAGCTCCCCTTCCGCATTGATTTCTTCGGCGACGAGATAGACTCCGTACGCACGTTCGAGGTGGAGGACCAGCTATCGAAGGAACGGCGCGACCGGGTGGACATCGTGCCCGAACTGGCCGGACAGACCGAGGACAAGGAGTCGCTGTTCCGCTTCCTGCCCGACGAGACGCTGCTCTGCGTGAAGGATTACGCCTACGTGGCCGATGCCATCGACCGCACCTACGACGAGGGCTTCTCGCGGCAGGCCGTCACCGAACGGATGGAGGAGGCCGAGAGCGAGGTGGAGCAGCACGAGATAGAGCAGCAGCTGCGCCGTGAGAGTCAGCTGATCAGCGGGCTGCAGTTCAAGGCCGACAGCGACCGCTTCCGCCGTATAGAGCTCAAGGGTAGGGGAGAGGGCACGACGATCACGTTTAACGTCACCGCCCAGCCCCTTTTCCACAAGAACTTCGACCTGCTGACCAAGACGCTTGTCGACTACCAGCTGCGTGGCTACACCTTGTTTATACTGGCCGACAGCGTGAAGCAGCAGGAACGACTGAAGGAGATACTGAGCCCACCCCCATCCCCTCCCCAAGGGAGGGGGGCACAAGGCAAACACCCCTCCCTTGGGGAGGGGACGGGGGTGGGCTTCATTCCCGTCAACAAAACGCTGCATGAAGGCTTCATCGACCACGATGCACGGGCCTGTCTGCTGACCGACCACCAGATATTCGACCGCTTCCATAAGTACAGCCTCAAGAGCGACAAGGCCCGCACGGGCAAGGTGGCCCTGACGCTGAAGGAGATTCAGCAGTTTGAGATTGGCGACTACGTGGTACACATCGACCACGGCGTGGGCAAGTTCGGCGGACTGGTGCGCATGCCCGTCAACTCACCTGCGGGGAGCGGCCGCGAGGGGGCCTACCAGGAGATGATAAAGATCACCTACCAGCGGGGCGACGCCATCTATGTGTCTATCCACTCGCTCTACAAGGTGTCGAAGTACAAGTCGCAGGACGGCGGCGAGGCTCCCCGTCTCTCGACGCTCGGCACGGGTCAGTGGGAGCGGCTGAAGGAGCGCACGAAGAAGCACATCAAGGATATAGCCCGCGACCTCATCAGGCTCTACGCCAAGCGGCGCCGCGAGAAGGGCTTCGCATTCAGCCCCGACTCGTATTTGCAGCACGAGCTCGAGGCGTCGTTCCTCTATGAGGACACCCCCGACCAGCTGAAAGCCACGCAGGACGTGAAGGCCGACATGGAGCAGGCCAAGCCCATGGACCGCCTGGTCTGCGGCGACGTGGGCTTCGGCAAGACCGAGGTGGCCGTGCGCGCTGCGTTCAAGGCGGCCTGCGACGGCAAGCAGGTGGCCGTGATGGTGCCCACGACGGTGCTGGCCTATCAGCACTACCACACCTTCGCTTCGCGACTGAAGGACATGCCCGTCCGCGTGGACTACCTCACCCGGGCCCGCACGGCCAAGCAGACCACGGAGCTGCTGAAGGAGCTGGAGGCCGGCAAGATAGACATTATTATAGGTACGCATAAGCTGATAGGCAAGACGGTGAAGTTTCACGACCTCGGACTGCTCATCATCGACGAGGAGCAGAAATTCGGCGTGGCTACAAAGGAGAAGCTGCGCCAGCTGAAGTCGAACGTCGACACGCTGACGATGTCGGCAACGCCCATTCCGCGCACCCTCCAGTTCTCGCTCGTCGGTGCCCGCGACCTGAGCGTCATCCAGACACCGCCGCCAAACCGCTACCCCATACAGACCGAGATTCACACCTTCGGCGCCGAAATCATTGCCGACGCCATAAACTTCGAGATGTCGCGCAACGGGCAGGTCTACTTCGTCAACAACCGCATCTCAGACCTGCAGCACATCGCCGAGATGATACACAAGTACGTGCCCGACGCCCGCGTGGCCATCGGTCACGGCCAGATGAAGCCCGACGAGCTGGAGCAGATTATCCTCGACTTCTCGAACTACGACTACGACGTGCTGCTCTCGACCACCATCGTCGAGAACGGCATCGACATTCCTAACGCCAACACCATCATCATCAACGCGGCCCATAACTTCGGACTCTCTGACCTGCACCAGATGCGAGGCCGCGTGGGCCGTGGCAACCGCAAGGCTTTCTGCTACCTCTTGGCACCGCCACTGGCCGCGCTCCCCGTCGAGAGCCGCCGCCGCTTGGAGGCGCTCGAGAACTTCAGCGACCTGGGCTCGGGCATCAACATTGCCATGCAGGACCTCGACATCCGCGGTGCCGGCAACCTGCTGGGCAGCGAGCAGAGCGGCTTCATCAGCGACCTGGGCTACGAGACCTATCAGAAAATACTGAACGAGGCGATGGCGGAGCTGAGGAATGAGGAGAAAGCCTCCCCAGGCCCCTCCAAAGGAGGGGGTGCTGGGATGCATTCATCAGGTAATCAAACATCCCCTCCTTTGGAGGGGCTTGGGGAGGCTTTCAGCTTCGTCGCCGACTGCACCCTCGAAAGCGACCTCGAGATGTACTTCCCCGACCAGTATGTGCCCAGCGACTCGGAGCGCATGCTGCTCTATCGCGAGCTGGACAACATGAAGGACGACCAGCAGATAGAGGCATACCGCCAGCGGCTGCAAGACCGCTTCGGGGCGATTCCGGCGGTGGCCGAGGAATTGATACGGGTGGTGCCCTTGCGCCGCTTGGGCAAGCAGCTGGGCTGCGAGAAGATTATGCTCAAGCAGGGGCGCATGTTGCTCTACTTCGTCAGCAACGCGGCCAGTCCCTACTACCAGAGCGACGCCTTCGGGCGCGTGCTCGACTTCGCCGGGCGCCACGTGCGCCGTTGCAGCCTGCGCGAGCAGAACGGCAAGCGCTCGATGGTGATCAGCGACGTGCCTACGGTTGAGGAGGCCGTGCTGACACTTTCGTCCATTCTTCAATGAACCGGCGCTGCTGCTCGCTCAGCGGCGACTTGCTCCAGGCGTCGACCTTTTCGCCGATGGCGGCCATCAGTCCTGAGTCAGGACCGAGGACGGCGTAGTAGAGTTGCAGGCGCAGGCGCAGCAGACTGGTGTCTTTCAGCCGGTCGACGGCAGCCTTCAGCCGCTCGGCCTCCTGCCCGCCGTCTTCGCCTAAGGCTTTGGCGCCCATGAACACGGCCAGCGAAATCTCGCCCTCGCGCTGGGCGGTGTAGCCTTTATGGGGCCTGACGCGCTCGAGCGTCCTCTTCAGTTCGGCCGTCAGTAGGTTGTACTCGTTCTCCTGGGTTATGCGGTCGGGGGCGGCAAACAGCTTGCGGAAGGACAGCTCGAAAAGGGCCTTCAGGTCGCCCTCGACGTCAGTGGACTTACCCGTTGTGCGGTCAACCAGCTCGACGACGTCGGGGCTGACGGTGACGGCCACGGCTGCCAGTTCGGGAATGCTGACCACTAACTGCTTGCTGCGCTTACCGGGGACGCGCATCAGCACGCCCTCGACACCGTCGAAGACGCCGCCGTGGACCTTGATGCGGTCGCCTACGCGGAGCCGTATCTCCTCGGGATGGTAGTAGGTCAGCTGTTCTTCCACCAGTTGCGTCACGCGGATGAAGTTCTCCATGTCGCGGTCGGGCACGACGATGGGCTGCTTCTGTCGCGCCTGTCCTGACATTCTGAAGTAGGCGGGCAGGCGCGTAGCCGACAGATAGTCCTCGACGGCCTGCCGGTTGGCCCTGACGAAGACCAGACTGCTGATGGCGGGCAGCAGCAGGCGCGTCTTGCGGCCGTTGCGCTGTCGCAGTTCGTAACGCATGGGTACATAGCTTTTAAGTCCGAGACGACGCAGGTCGTCCCGGACTTTTATCTCGTTTCTGTAGTTGGCCGTGAGCACGTACCACCGTGCCTGGCCGTCGTCTGCAGGAGCTGTTGCCATGTTTCCGTCAAGTTGTTCGGGCGGCAAAGTTAGCCATTTTACGTGAAACGGCCAAACCTTGCCGCCACTTTTTTTAGTTGCGGAACACCAGACCGTCGCCGAAGTCGTCGACGATGATGGGGCGCTCGCTCGTCACCTCGCCGGCCAGCAGCTTCTTCGACAGGTCGTTGAGCACCAGCTGCTGGATGGCACGCTTCACCGGGCGCGCACCGAACTCCGGGTCGTAGCCCTCGTCGGCCAGGCGGCTGATGGCCTGCGGCGTCACCTCCAGGCGGAAGCCCTGCGGCTCGAGCATCTCCTGCACCCTTCTTATCTGCAGGCGCACGACGTCGGCAATCTGCTCGCGCGTCAGCGGCTGGAAGGTGATGATCTCGTCGATGCGGTTCAGGAACTCCGGCCTCATGGTCAGCCGCAGCTGGTCGCGCGTGGCGTTCGAGGTCATGATGATGATGGTGTTCTTGAAGTTGGCCGTCCGGCCCTTGTTGTCGGTCAGCCGTCCGTCGTCGAGCACCTGCAGCAGGATGTTGAACACGTCGGGGTGGGCCTTCTCAATCTCGTCGAACAGCACCACCGAGTAGGGCTTGCGCCGCACGGCCTCGGTCAGTTGTCCGCCCTCGTCGTAGCCGACGTAGCCCGGAGGAGCACCGATGAGTCGGCTGACGGTATGCTTCTCCTGATACTCCGACATGTCGATACGCGTCATCATCGTCTCGTCGTTGAAGAGGTACTCGGCCAGCGTCTTGGCCAGCTCGGTCTTGCCCACGCCCGTGGTGCCGAGGAAGATGAACGAGGCGATAGGCCGCTTGGGGTCCTGCAGGCCGGCACGCGAGCGCCGCACGGCGTCGCTGACGGCGGTGATGGCCTCGTCCTGACCGATGACGCGCTTGTGCAGTTCCTCCTCCAGGTGGAGCAGCTTCTCGCGCTCGCTCTGTAGCATGCGGGTGACGGGTATGCCCGTCCAGCGCGAGACGACCTCGGCAATGTCGTCGGCAGTGACGGCACCCTCAAGACCTCCGCGGGGCGATGCTTTCAGCTGGGCCTGCAGGGCGTTCAGCTTCTCTTCCTCCTGCTTGAGCAGTCCATAGCGGATTTCGGCCACACGTCCGTAGTTGCCCTCGCGTTCGGCGCGGTCAGCCTCAAACTTCAGTTGTTCGATATGCTCTTTCACCTGCTGGAACTTGTCTGACAGGCCCTTCTCGCTCTCCCACTGGGCACGCATCTGCGTCTCCTGCTCCCGCAGTTCGGCTATCTGCTTGTCAAGCTGCTGGAGTTTCGGCGCGTTGGCATTCGTGTCTCCCTCGGTGGCCGACAGGGGGGCTTCGCGCTTGATGCTCTCACGCTCAATCTCCAGCTGCGCCCGCTTACGGATAATCTCGTCGAGCTCCTCGGGCACCGAGTCGCGCTCCATGCGCAGCTTGGCGGCGGCCTCGTCCATCAGGTCGATGGCCTTGTCGGGCAGGAAGCGCTCCGAGATGTAGCGCTCCGACAGCTGTACGGCGGCAATACAGGCGTCGTCCTGTATACGCACCTTGTGGTGGTTCTCGTAGCGCTCCTTCAGACCACGCAGTATCGAGATGGCCGACAGTTCGTCGGGCTCGTCGACCATAACCGTCTGGAAGCGTCGCTCCAGGGCCTTGTCCTTCTCGAAGTACTTCTGATACTCGTTCAGCGTCGTGGCACCGATGGCGCGCAGTTCGCCGCGGGCCAGGGCCGGTTTCAGGATGTTGGCGGCGTCCATGGCGCCCTCGCCGCCGCCGGCGCCGACGAGCGTGTGAATCTCGTCGATGAAGAGCACGATGCGGCCCTCGGCCCGCGTCACCTCGTTGATGACCGACTTCAGGCGCTCCTCAAACTCGCCCTTGAACTTTGCACCGGCCACCAGGGCGCCCATGTCGAGCGACCAGACCTGCTTGTCCTTCAGGTTCTCGGGCACGTCGCCGCGCACGATGCGCCCGGCCAGGCCCTCGACGATGGCCGTCTTACCCGTGCCCGGCTCACCTATCAGTATGGGGTTGTTCTTCGTGCGGCGGCTCAGGATCTGCAGCAGGCGGCGAATCTCGTCGTCGCGGCCGATGACGGGGTCGAGTTTGCCCTGGCGGGCCAGGTCGACCAGGTTCTTGGCGTACTTCTCGAGCGACTGGTAGTTGTCGTCGGCACTCTGCGACTTCACCTTCTGTCCCTGGCGCAGCTCCTGTATGGCGGCGCGCATGTCCTTCTCGGTGCAGCCGGCGTCCTTCATGATGCGGCTCGCCGTCGAGCTGACGTTGAGCAGGGCCAGCAGCAGCGGCTCTACCGACACGAACTCGTCGCCCATCTGCTGCGACAGTTCGGTAGCCTTCACCAGCACCTGGTTGCTCTCGCTCGAGAGGTAGGGCTGGCCGCTGCCTGCCACGCGGGGCAGGTGCTGCAGCTCCTGGTCGACGAGCAGTTCAATCTGCTGGGCGTTGACACCCAGCTTCTGGAACACGAACGTGCAGACGTCCTTCGCTTTCGTGAGCACACCCTTCAGCAGGTGGACGGGGTCGATGGCCTGCTGGCCTCCGAGCTGGGCCTGGCTGACGGCCTGCTGTACGGCCTCCTGGGCCTTGATGGTAAACTTGTCTAATGTCATAGCTTTTTCCTCCTATTTGTTTTATTGGTTTCTGTCGTTGTTCGCTCAAAGATTGTGCCGAATTGGATTTTACCGACAAAATGGCGCTTCCGTCTGCCTTTTTGTCGGAATGAAACGAATATGAGACAAAAAGAAAAGGCCGTTACGATAGAAATGATTACCTTTGCGCGCAAATACTGTCTAATCCTAACTAAGCAATATGAAGAAACTCATTACAACCTTGTTATGCGCTGCGGCCGTCACCTCGGCCAGTGCTCAGTTGTCATCCAACCCCGACAAGTTCCTGGGCAACATCACCACGCGCTACCAGATGAACGCCGGTGGCGGCGTGCCCCAGTACTACAAACTATGGAACCAGGTGACCCCTGAGAACGAGTCGAAGTGGAGCTCGGTGCAGGGCAACCGCAGCAGCTTCAACTGGGGCTGCGACAACGCCTTCAACTATGCCAAGCAGCACAACTTCACCTATAAGTTCCATGCTTTCCTCTGGGGCGCACAGTATCCAAGCTGGCTCGAGAGCCTGTCGATAAAGGACCGCTTTGACGCCGTCGAGACGTGGTTCGACGCCATCAGGAAGCACTATGCCACGCTGCCCCTCGTCGATGTCGTCAACGAGGCCGTCGGCATGCACCAGCAGGGCAACCCCTTGATCAAGTCGTCGGTGGGCGGCGGCGGCAAGACGGGCTACGACTGGCTGATCAAGGCCTTCGAAATGGCCTACGAGCGCTTCCCCGACGCCATCCTCATCTACAACGACTACAACTCCATCCGTTGGGACATCGACAACTACATCGCCTTGGTACAGGCCGTACGTGATGCCGGCGCTCCCATCGATGCCTACGGAAACCAGTCGCACGAGCTGAGCGACATCAGCGTGACCGAGCTGAAGAGCGCGCTCAAGAAGCAGCAGGACGCCCTGAAGATGCCGATGTACATTACCGAGCTGGACATCGACCTGGCCGACGACGCCAAGCAGAAGAGCCAGTACCAGAACATCCTCCCCTTGATGTGGGAGGCTGACTACTGTGCCGGCGTCACCCTCTGGGGCTACGTCCACGGCGCCACGTGGGTCGACAACTCTGGTATCTACAAGAACGGCAAGGAGCGCCCCGCCATGACCTGGCTGAAGGAGTACATGGCCACCGACAAGGCTAAGAACGCCAAGAGCCCCTTCCCCGGTATGAAGAAGGAGGCCTCGGTCTACATCAAACCTGCCGACTATAAGGTGGCCAAGGGCGACGTCGTGGCCATCAAGGTGCGTGCCCGCATGGCCACGAAGACCATCGAGAAGGTCGACCTCTACGCCGGCACCACCATGGCCAACGCTACCTCGCTCGTCGCCTCGATGACCGAAGCGCCTTACATTGCCGAGTACACCCCAACGACCAGCGGATGGAAAATCCTGAAGGCCGTCGTCACCACGACCGACGGCTCCACCTACGAGCGCTATGGCCGCGTCAACGTGCTCACCGCTACCACCAAGCGCGCGCCTTACAACGAGAAGCCGTTCGAGCTGCCCGGCGTCATTAATGTCGCTGAGTACGACAAGGGCGCTTCTGGCGTCTCCTATTCTAATGCCTCGCGTACGCCCGAGAAGACCGTCACCAAGGACGATGGGTGGATGGAGTACACGGTCGACGTGAAGGAGGATGGCATCTACAGGATTGACGCCGAGGTTGCCGCCACCAAGGCCGGCGGAACGTTCCACCTCACGGAGTATGGCCTCGACAGCCTTACGTTCATTGCTAACATGATAGAGGTCCCCGTGACGGGCAGCGCCACAGAATTCAAGACGCTCACCGCCGTCTGTAAGAATCCCCTCTCGGCTGGGCAGCATCGCATCTGTCTGAATGTCGACAAGGGTGGGTTCTACATCAAGAGCCTGAAGTTCAGCCGCTATGAGGAGGACAAGACCATCTCGGCCACGGTCGCCTCGCTGAGGCCCGCCACCGTCTCGGTGGGCGACGCCACGACGGTCACCGTGAATGCCAAGTCGACAAGCAGCACTATCGCCAACGTCAGCTTCTATGCCAACGGCATGCTGATAGGCACCGATACCGAGGCACCCTACACCATTGAATACGAGCCCGCCGCCATGGGGTCGTACTCCATCACCGCCATCGTCACCGACGCTGAGGGCAAGATGAAACAGACGACCACGGCAAAGACGCTGAAGGTCAACGGCAAGCGCACGCCTTACAAGGACGTGATAGCCATTCCCGGCGCCTTCGAGGCCGAGAACTTCGACAAGGGCGGCGAGGGACTGTCGTTCCACGACTCTGACAGCAACCGCGAGGGCGACCAGAACTACCGCACCGACGCCGAGGGTGTTGACTTCGTCAAGGGCAATGGTGGCACGGCCATCGGCTACACCGCCGCCGGCGAGTGGCTCGACTACACGGTCAACGTCACCGAGCCGGGCGAGTACCAGTGTCTGGCCACCGTCTCGTCGGGCACTACCGGCTCTGGCTTCACCCTGGGACTGGTCAGCGGCACCAGCGTCACCGACCTCTGCAAGATTAGCGTGCCGCAGACGGGCAACAACGACTGGAACACCTACAAGGTGATTACCGCCAAGCTGACGCGCCACCTCACCGTGGGCCAGCACGTGCTGCGCATCACCATCAACGGCGCTAACTGTAACATCGACAAGCTGGAGCTGAAGTGTACGCTCAACACCGGCATCGACGAAGTGGGCACCGGCCACGCTGCCGGTCAGCAGTTTAACCTCTCGGGCCAGAAGGTGGGAGCCGGCTATCGCGGCATCATCATCCAGGGCGGCCGGAAAATCCTGAAGAAGTAAGACATGATGATTACCATTATTGCAGCCGTGGCGCGTAACCGCGCCATCGGCTTTGACAACAAGCTCATCTACTGGCTGCCCAACGACCTGAAGCGGTTTAAGCAGCTCACGACGGGGCACACCATCATCATGGGCCGCCGCACGTTTGAGAGTCTGCCCAAGGGGGCACTGCCCAACCGCCGCAACGTCGTGCTGAGCCGTACGACCAACGACTTCCCTGGCTGCGATACCTACGTGTCGCTCAGTGAAGCCCTCGCTCATTGCTCGGCCGACGAGGACGTTTACATAATAGGTGGCGCCAGCGTCTACCGTCAGGCCATGTCAGTGGCCGACCGCCTCTGCCTGACCGAGATCGACGACACGCCCGCCGAGGCCGACACCTTCTTCCCCGACTACAGCGACTGGCGCGAGGTGTGGCGCGAGGACCATCAGGCCGACGACCGTCATGCCCACAGCTATTCATTCGTTGACTACGTGCGAGACGACCGTTAGCGGGCATGAAGTCCCCCACAGAGTTTAGGCTGCTCCCCCGGGGCAGCCTTTATTTTTTCCTGCACTTCCTGCACTGCCGCAGACTTTCAGCCATTTACAGACCTTAATGGTACTCGTATCCTGCACTGAACCCTGCACTGAAACCCGCACAGAACCCTGCACCGAGGCCTGCACCGACCCCTGCACCGAGGCCTGCAATGAACCTTGAAAAGCGCCGGTAAGACTCACGAATAGCCCGGCGATTTGTACCTCAAACGGCCACTTTTTCAACTGTTTCGAGCCTTGAAAATTCTTTTTTCCGGCCTTGAAAATCAAATTTTCAAGCCCCGTCGAAAAACCTGACTGACTTTTTGAAATAACTTTACACCGCAATTTCCTGTCAATCCGCCTCAGTGCAGGAAATCGTTAGTGTCAGTGCAGGAAAAATAACGAAAAATCCTGCCTAACTACCTGAGAGTCAGTAGTCAGTGCAGGAAGTGCAGGAAATCGTGTTAAACTTTAATATTATAATGCTTCAATCTTGTCAGTCGTGAGGCCGGTGTACTTGGCAATCAGTTCTGCTGGCATGTTATCGGCATTCAAACTCCGGGCCATCTCCAAAGCCTTGCTAAGTTCACCTTCGGCACGACCCTCGGCACGACCCCGCTCAAGACCCTCTATCACTTTTTGCACCCAAAGATAATTGATTATGGAACGAACAGAATTTGAACTGGAGTTATTGGATGAAGCAGAAGAAAAAAGGAAGCAATATTTTGAGAATAAAAATATAAACGTATGAGACAAGTGGGAGACATGAAGTTGTATAACTTTGACAAATTGCTGGAGGAAGACCTTGGGCCAGTAGGCGCGCCCGAGCGTGACGAGTTTGAGCGTAGCGTAGATGAAGCTGTTCATGCCTATCGTGTGGGCGAGGCCATTAAACAGGCACGAGAGGCAAAGAATCTCACCCAAGCTGAACTGGGAGAGAAGATGGGGGTTCAAAGGTCACAGGTGTGTAGGATAGAAAGTGGAAAGAGCATCACTCTCAGTTCTATGATGCGTGCATTCCGAGCCCTTGGGGTGCAGTGCTCGCTCGACATGAAAGGCATCGGCAGCGTAACACTTTGCTGAAAGTTAGTCACGCTAAAAATGAAATACACTTCAAAACGATGCCCACCGGACACCAACCGGCAGGCATTGTTTTGAAGGTGCGTTAGAAATAATCGCGAGAACCGTCCCGCCTGATTTTTGATGCATTGTACTGTTGAAGTTCCTTTGTTGGTAGTTTGGCTATAGTTCAGGGTGTATTCTCATCTGATACTTTGGGTCAGATTTACGCGATTTTATTGCCGAAAAGCAAAATAGGGCCAATAAGCGTGTTTTTCTTCCCAAATATTTGGATAATTGGAATAAATATATTACTTTTGCGGCATGAACGACAGAATTAGAGCTGCAACATATACGAAGGAGTTTGAGGAATACTATCAAAACTTGCCCCAGAAGATAAGAGACAAATATGATTATGTATTCGAAATCATGCTGACAAAATACGTTGTCAGTACGAAGTTTGTAAAGCGTCTTGAGAAGACCGAGTTCTATGAGATGCGCGTGTCTGTTGGCAACAATGAGTATCGCACCGTGCTCTTTGCTATTGATGCAGACAATTTTATGGAATGTCATCGTATGGTGATGCTCAATTCTTTTGTTGAAAAAGGAACAAAGCAGTATTCTGCCGAAATTAAGAAAGCAGAACGACTATTAAAAGAATGGGAGGACAGTTTATGATAAAGATTAGTGAAGAACAGTGGGCAAAGTTGCCACAAATTGATGACCGCTTAACGGAGAAGTATGGTCCTGTGGGTTCGCCATCGCGCAAGGAGTTTCAGGCGAAGGCAGAAGC
>CAMOKH010000028.1 GCA_946617675.1 uncultured Prevotellaceae bacterium
CCCGCTAACAGGACAATGGCGAAAAGCAGGAAACAGACCCTATGCAGCATTCCGGCTGCAAAGGTACGAAATCTTTTCGAGACCTGCAAAAAAAGAGCCGCAACAGTCGTGCGGCTCTTCTTATTTGGATTAACTTGGTTTACTTCACCTTCTCAACGATGGCCTTGAAGGCCTCGGGGTTGTTCATGGCGAGGTCGGCGAGCACCTTGCGGTTGATCTCGATGCCGGCCTTGGTGAGGGCACCCATGAGCTGCGAGTAGCTCAGACCGTTGATGCGTGCGGCGGCGTTGATACGCTGAATCCACAGTGAACGGAAGGCGCGCTTCTTGTTGCGGCGGTCACGGTAGGCGTAGGTCAGACCCTTCTCCCAGGTGTTCTTGGCTACTGTCCAAACATTCTTGCGGGCTCCGAAGTAGCCGCGGGTGAGCTTCAAAATTCTCTTACGCTTTGCTCTTGATGCAACGTGGTTTACTGATCTTGGCATAGTTTCTTACTTCTTTAAATGTTCGACAATAGGTGAATTAACGGAGACACAACAGGTCGCGAACCTGCTTCATGTTGCTGACGTCGACGAGCGTAGAACCGCAGAGGTTACGCTTCTGCTTCTTGGTCTTCTTCGTCAGGATGTGGCTGTGATAGGCATGGTGTCTCTTGACCTTACCTGTACCGGTGAACGAGAATCTCTTCTTAGCACCGGAGTTTGTCTTTACTTTTGGCATTGTTTTGTAATTTTTTTAATTGTTATTTATTATATGGTGGCAACGCATATACCGGGCGTTACGCACCTTCTTCAGTCAGTTTTTTCAGCGCGTCGGCACTGATCTTGGCGTTGGCGAGCAGACCGCCGTTGGCGGGCGTCTCGGCGTCGATGTCGGGCTGCTGCTGGCGTGGGGCCTCCTTGGGGTCGGCGGCGGCAGCGGCCTCACGGTCGCGGGCCTGCTGGCTCTTCTTCTTCTCGCCGGCCTTCTTGGGAGCCAGATAGAGGAACATCTTCTTGCCTTCGAGCGAGGGCATCGACTCTACCTTGCCGTACTCCTCGAGGTCGTTAGCGAAGCGGAGCAACAGCACCTCGCCCTGCTCCTTGAACAGGATGGAGCGCCCGCGGAAGAAGACGTAAGCACGCACCTTATTTCCCTCGGTGAGGAACTCACGGGCATGCTTGAGCTTGAACTGGTAGTCGTGCTCGTCGGTCTGCGGGCCGAAGCGAATCTCCTTGACCTCAACCTTGGCCTGCTTGGCTTTCATCTCCTTGGCACGCTTCTTCTGCTGGTAGAGGAACTTGGAGTAGTCGATGAGACGACAAACGGGCGGGTTGGCGTTGGGCGAAATCTCCACGAGGTCTACCCCCTGCTCACGAGCCATATTGAGCGCATCTCGGGTGGGAACGACGGTCGAGCCGTTGTCGCCTACGATGCGGACTTCACGCACGCGTATCTGTTCGTTTACGCGATACTGATTCTTTATTTTGTCATTCTTCATCAACTGTTTTTTAGAAAATCGGCTGCAAAGGTACAATAAATCAGCGAATTGGCAAAATAAATCTTAAAATATTTTTCCTTCCTGCACGATTTTTTCTTTCCTTAGCGTCGGCGAGACTACCCCACGAGGCAGAAGAGGAACTGTCCGTCGGCATATTGCCACCGCACGACACCGAAGCGGACGAGGCGCGCCAGCAGGCCGACCACCAGCCGGCGCGGAAGGCGCGAGCGGCGCACCGTCTGGGCCAGCGTCAGCGGTTCGGCGAGGGTGCCGATGAGCAGTCGCACGTCATCGGTGTAGGTCATCACGGCGCCGCGGTCCTGCTGCTGTTCGCGCCAGACGGCCAGGTGAACCGGCGAGGCCACGATGTTCTCGTCGGCAATGCGGATGTAGGCACGCTGGCGCCCCTCGTCGTCGACGGCGCAGACGGGGCGCCGCGGCGAGGGCGGCACGGTGGCCACGACGATGGTGCGGCCCTCGGCGTGGTAGGTGTCGAACTTGATGCTCGCCTCAGGGCGGCAGAACTTGTACGCCGCCTGGTGCATCATGAAGATTTCCTCCTCGGAGCGCACGCCGCTGAGGTGGCCGTCGTCGCGCACGCCGATGAGCAGCCGTCCGCCGTCGGTATTGGCGAAGGCCGACACCGAGCGTGCCAGCTTGCGTGCGTCGGTCACCTTATATTTAAAGTCCTGCTGCTGGTGTTCGCCCTCGCTGATGAGGCCCAGCAGGTATCGTCTGTCGTCCATACGCTGTAGAATCGGCTGCAAAGTTACGCCTTTTTCCGGCAGCAAAGTATTATAGAATATTAAATAATTGTAAATTCCAGAACTTTTGAGTACCTTTGCACCCCAGTAATACGTTATAACAGAGAAAAACTACAGATAAAGATGAAACGTATAAGCATTCTGTTCGTACTCCTTGCGGCCGTCGTCACGACATGGGCTCAGATGGTTGACCCCGTACACTTCCGCTCGGAGCTAAAGACCGCCGAGGGCAAGGCCGAGGGCGAAATAGTGTTCACCGCAAAGATTGACCCGGGCTGGCACGTCTACAGCACCGACCTGGGGCAGGACGGCCCCATCGAGGCCACGTTCAACGCCGTGAAGATGGACGGCGTCGAGACGGTAGGCAAGCTGACGCCGCGCGGCAACGTCATCAAGAAGTTCGACGAGATGTTCGGCATGGAGCTGAAGTTCTTCGAGAACGCGGCAACGTTCGTACAGAAGGTGCGCTTCACCAAGCCCCAGTACAACATCGACTGCTACCTGGAGTACGGCGCCTGCAACGACCAGTCGTGCCTGCCGCCGACGCAGGTCGAGCTGAAGCAGAACGGCAAGTCGCCCGTGGCGGCGCCCGCCGAGGAGAAGAAGGAAGACAAGGAGGAGCCTAAGCCCGAGGAGAAGCCCGCCGAGGAGCCCGCCGACACCGTCGCCACGCCTGCTGCCGACACGCTGGCCGCCATCGCCACTGCCGCCGCCGTGCCTGCCGCCGACGCCGACCTCTGGACGCCCGTCGTCGACGAGCTGCGCGCAGCCACTGACAGCACGCCGCTCTCCGACCACTCCTTATTATATATATTGCTGACGGGATTCATCGGCGGACTCCTTGCCGTCTGCATGCCCTGCATCTGGCCCATCATCCCGATGACCGTCTCGTTCTTCCTCAAGCGGGCCAAGACCGACAAGAAGGCGGGCATCCGCGACGCCGTCACCTACGGTCTGTCAATCATCGTCATCTACCTCGCCTTAGGCCTGCTCGTCACCGCCATCTTCGGCTCCGACACGCTCAACGCCATGTCGACCAACGCCGTGTTCAACGTCTTCCTCTTCGTGCTCCTGGTGGTCTTCGCCCTGAGCTTCTTCGGGTGGTTCGAGATCAAGCTGCCCGACTCCTGGGCCAACGCCGTCGACTCCAAGGCCTCGCAGACCAGCGGCCTCATCTCCATATTCCTCATGGCCTTCACGCTGGTGCTCGTCTCCTTCTCGTGTACGGCACCCATCATCGGACTGCTGCTCGTCGAGACCACGACCAGCGGCAACTGGGTGGCACCGGCCGTCGGCATGCTCGGCTTCGCCCTGGCCCTGGCACTGCCCTTCACGCTCTTCGCCCTGTTCCCCTCGTGGCTGAAGCAGGCCCCGAAGTCGGGCTCGTGGATGACTACGCTGAAGGTGACGCTGGGCTTCATTGAGCTGGCCTTCGCGCTGAAGTTCCTCTCGGTGGCCGACCTGACCAACAACTGGCATCTGCTCGACCGCGAGGTGTTCCTGTCGCTCTGGATCGTCATCTTCGGCCTGCTCGGTGCCTACCTCTGCGGCTGGCTGAAGTTCCAGGAGGACGAGGTCGGCGGCGACCTCAACAAGCCCATGCCCGTGCTCTGCATCATGGGCGGACTCTGCTCGCTGGCCTTCGCCGTCTACATGGTGCCCGGTCTCTGGGGCGCCCCCTGCAAGGCCGTCAGCGCCTTTGCACCGCCGATGAACACGCAGGACTTCAACCTGAACACCAAGGTGGTGGAGGCCCGTTTCACCGACTACGAGCAGGGCATGGCCGCCGCACGCGCCGAGGGCAAGCCCGTCTTCATCGACTTCACCGGCTTCGGCTGCGTCAACTGCCGCAAGATGGAGGCCGCCGTATGGACCGACCCCCGCGTGGCTGACCGCCTGCGCAACGACTATGTGCTCGTCTCGCTCTACGTCGACGACAAGACGCCCCTACCCGAGCCCATGGAGGTCAAGGATGCCGAGGGCAACACCCGCACGCTGCGCACCGTCGGTGCGAAGTGGAGCTACCTGCAGAGCCATAAGTTCGGCGCCAACGCCCAACCCTTCTACGTCATACTCGACCCCGCCACGGGCCGTCCCCTCAGCGGCAGCCGTGCCTACGACGAGAACATCGACGAATTCCTGAAATTCCTTAAGAGATGATAGACCAAGAGACACGTCGCCGCATCATCGCGCTGGTACGCCGCGAGGTGGTGCCTGCCATCGGCTGCACCGAGCCCATGTGCGTAGCCCTCTGTACGGCCAAGGCCACCGAGCAGTTAGGCTGCCGGCCTGAACACATCACGGCACTGCTGAGTGCCAACATCCTGAAGAACGCCATGGGCGTGGGCATACCCGGCACGGGCATGATAGGCCTGCCCATAGCCATCGCCCTCGGAGCCATCGTCGGGCGCAGCGAATACCAGCTGGAGGTGCTGCGCGACCTGACGCCCGAGGCCCTCGCCGAGGGCAAGCAGTTCGTCGCCGAGCGGCGCATCGACATCAGGCGCAAGGAGGGCCTCTGCGACAAGCTCTACGTCGAAGTCATCGTCGAGGCCGCCGGGCGCCGCGAGACGGCCGTCATCGCCGGCAGCCACACCCACTTTGTGGCAGGCGACGCAAGCTACGGCCGCACAACGCCCCAGACCGACGACGACGCCGACGAAATAGCACTCAACATGCGCATGGTCTACGACTTCGCCACCACTGCCCCACTCGACGAGATACGGTTCATCGAGGAGGCCCGCCGCCTGAACATGGACGCCGCACGCGAGGCCCTGAAGGGCAACTACGGCCACAACCTGGGCAAGACCATAGACCGGCCCCTGTCGAAGGGCATCTTCGGCAACACCATCTTCGCCCACATCATCTCGCGCACGGCCTCGGCCTGCGACGCCCGCATGGGCGGCGCCATGATTCCCGTCATGTCAAACTCAGGCTCAGGCAACCAGGGCATCTGCGCCACCAACCCCGTCTGCGTCTACGCCAAGGAGAACGAGAACACCGAGGAGGAGCTGCTGCGGGCGCTGATGCTCAGCCACCTCACGTCCATCTACATCAAGCAGTCGCTCGGCAAGCTCTCGGCCCTCTGTGGCTGCGTCGTCGCCTCGATAGGCTCCAGCTGCGGCATCACCTACCTCATGGGCGGCGACTACGAGCGCGTCTGCCGGTCGGTGAAGAACATGATAGCCAACCTCACGGGCATGATCTGCGACGGCGCCAAGCCCTCGTGCTCGCTGAAGATTACCAGCGGCGTGTCGACGGCACTGCTCTCCTCGCTGCTCGCCATGGAGGGCAAGTGCGTCACTGCCGACGAGGGCATCGTCGACGACAGCGTCGACCGCAGCATACACAACCTCACCAGCATCGGGGCCGACGCCATGTGCGCCACCGACGAGCTCGTGCTCGACATCATGACGTCGAAAGCCCCACCCCACGAGAAGTGAAAAAATATCCTAAAAAACGAGGCTGATGCTTGCAGTCTCGTTTTTTTTGTTTAACTTTGCCCTCCAACAACTCAAAACTTAATAACCCTAAAACAAACCAAACGTTATGAAAGACTTACAAATGTACATCAACGGCCAGTTCTGCGAAAGCTCAAACGGCCAGTGGATCAACGTCCTGAACCCCTCGACCGAGGAAGTCATCTCACGACAGCCCGAAGGCACCATCGACGACGTCAACCGCGCTCTCGACGCCGCCCGCGCCGCCCAGAAGCAGTGGGCCAAGACGCCCGCCATCGAGCGCGCCGGCTACCTGCTGAAGATTGCCGAGGGCATCAAGGCCCGCCAGGAGGAGTTCACCGAGATCATCATGCGCGAGCAGGGCAAGACCCGCTCGTGGGCTGCCATCGAGGTCGGCGCCACCATCAGCTACTTCGAGTACATGGCCACCTTCGCACGCCATATAGAGGGCGAGATCATTCCCAGCGACCGCCCCAACGAGACCATCCTGCTGACGAAGAAGCCCATCGGCGTCGTCGCCGGCATCCTGCCCTGGAACTTCCCCTTCTTCCTCATAGCCCGCAAGGCCGGTGCCGCCCTCATTGCCGGCTGCACCATCGTCATCAAGCCCTCACAGCTGACGCCCGAGAACTGCACCGAGTTTGCCCACGTGGTGGCTGAGAGCGGACTGCCCGCCGGCGTCATCAACATCGTCACCGGCCGCGGCTCCGTCATCGGCAACGAGATGGCCTCGTCGCCCAAGATCGACATCGTCAGCGTCACGGGCAGCGTCGCCGCCGGCGAGAGCATCATGGCCGCCGCCTCGAAGAACATCACCAAGGTGTCGCTGGAGCTGGGCGGCAAGGCGCCCGCCATCGTCATGAACGACGCCGACCTGGAGCGCGCCGCTCAGTGGATCGTCGACTCGCGCATCGGCAACAACGGCCAGATCTGCAACAACGCCGAGCGCGTCTACGTGCAGAGCGGCGTCAAGGCCGAGTTCACCCGCATCCTCGTCGACAAGATGAAGGCCGTCCGCGTCGGCGACCCCTGTGCCGACCCCAACGTCGACATGGGACCGCTCGTCGAGCAGCGCGCCCTTGAGAGCGTCACCGAGAAGGTGGAGCGCGCCATCAAGCAGGGCGCACGCCTGCTCTGCGGCGGTCAGCGCGTAGGCGAGAAGGGCTACTTCTACGCCGCCACCGTCCTCGACGACTGCCACCAGGACATGGACATCATCCACGAGGAGACCTTCGGTCCCGTCATCCCGCTCGTCACCTTCGACACCATCGACGAGGCTATCCAGATGGCCAACGACTGTGAGTACGGTCTGGCTTCGAGCATCTTCACCAAGGACCTGAACATCGCCGTCAAGGCCTGCCGCGAACTGGAGTTCGGCGAGACCTACATCAACCGCGAGCACTTCGAGGCCATCCAGGGCTTCCATGCCGGCGTGAAGAAGAGCGGCATCGGCGGTGCCGACGGCAAGCACGGCGT
>CAMOKH010000029.1 GCA_946617675.1 uncultured Prevotellaceae bacterium
ATCGAGTCGATACAGTGGCTCGAGCAGTTTCTCGCGCAGTCGTCGTCGGCGGTGGTGCTCGTCAGCCACGACCGTGCCTTTATCAACAATGTGTCGAACCGCACGATGGAAATCTCGTGCGGCAGGATTACCGACTACCGGGTGAAATACGACGAGTATGTCGTGCTGCGCCGCGAGCGCCGCGAACAGCAGTTAAGAGCTTACGAGAACCAGCAGCGGGAAATCGCTGACATGAAGGCGTTTATAGAGCGATTCAGATACCAGGCAACCAAGGCCGTACAGGTACAGCAGAAGGTGAAGCAGCTCGAGAAGATCGTGCCCATCGAGGTGGACGATGTCGACACGGCCGCCATGCACCTGAAGTTCCCGCCCTGCCTCAGGAGCGGCGACTATCCCGTCATCTGCGAGGACCTGAAGAAGGCCTACGGCGACCACACCGTCTTCGACCAGGTGGGGCTGACCATCAAGCGCGGCGAGAAGGTGGCCTTCGTCGGTCGTAACGGTGAGGGCAAGTCGACGCTCGTGAAGTGTATCATGGGCGAGATTCCCTTCGAGGGCACGCTGAAGGTGGGCCACAACGTGCAGATAGGCTACTTCGCCCAGAACCAGGCACAGCTGCTCGACGAGAGCCTGACTGTCTTTCAGACCATCGACAATGTGGCCCGCGGCGAAATACGCTTGAAGATAAACGACATACTCGGTGCATTCATGTTCGGCGGCGAGGCTTCCGATAAGCGTGTGAAGGTGCTCAGCGGCGGCGAGCGCAGTCGTCTGGCCATGATACGCCTGCTGCTCGAACCCGTGAACCTGCTGATACTCGACGAGCCTACCAACCACCTCGACATGGCGTCGAAGGACGTGCTGAAGGAGGCCATACGTGCCTTCGACGGCACGGCCATCATCGTCTCGCACGACCGTGAGTTCCTTGATGGTCTGGTGTCGAAGGTCTACGAGTTCGGCGGCGGTCGTGTGCGCGAGTATCTTGGCGGTATCTATGACTGGATTGAGAGCCAGCATGCGTCAGCCGCCGTCCGTCAGCCGTCGGCCGCCCCGCAGGCCCAGTCGGCTGCCCCGCAGCCCCCGACACCCACGACGCAACGCCAGTCGTACGCCGAGCACAAGGAGCAGCAGCGCCGCAAGGCTAAGGCCGAGAAGGCCGTGAAGGCGTCGGAACAGAAGATTGAGCAGATGGAAGCCCGCCTGAAGGAGCTCGACCAACTGCTGATGGTGCCCGAGAATGCTGCCGACATGACACTCGTGACAGAGTACACCTCGACGAAGAAAGCCTTAGACGAGGAAGTGGAGAACTGGGAGCGCCTCTCCGAGGAGCTTGAGAAGTGTTAGCAGTTCTTAGTTGGGCAGTAGGTCGCGCGTAATGACATCAGGACTGCTCATGGCTGCCTTCCACCAGGCGTCGCTGCACATGGTGTCGGTAGAGCCTTGCTCGCCCTGATACCACACCATGAAGTGGCTCCAGTGAGCCCCGGCACTCCAGAAGTCGGCAGGCCGGGCAGCCTCGGTGCCGCTGTTGCCGTCGCGTCCACACTCGCCCAGAGCGACCATCTTGTCGGGGTAGGCGGCCTGTATCTCGTCGAACTCCTTCTTGTTGCTGGCAGCGCTGTAGCCGTAGAGGTCGCGGGCCACGATGTCGACGTATTCGTCGCCGGGATACCAGTCGGTGTCCTGCCTGAAGCTGGCGCTGTTGCCGTTATAGTTCTGCGTGGTCCACACCCAGATGAGGTTGTGTATGCCCTTCTGCTTGAAGTAGTCGAACATCATCGTCCACAGCCGCTTGTAGGTCTCGGCACCATCGTAGCCCCACCAGAACCACGCCTTGGTCCAGCCGGCCTGTTGGCGTGCGGTAGCGTTGCCCGCTGCCTCGTGGAATGGGCGCCAGGTGGCGGCGATGCCGGCCTCCTGCAGCTTGAGCATGGTAGCCACGACCTTGTCCATCTGGCTATAGAACCAGCGATTCTCCCATGAGCCCTCCGTGAAGACGTTGGCGGCGCGGAATGTCGTCTCCGAGGGGGTGCAGGTGTAGTCGTCGGCGCCTTGCAGCTTGGGTACGTTGAAGTGCCACATCAGCTGCACCAGTCCGCCGGCGTTGACCCATTTCTGCACGGGGGTGATGTTGGTGTAGTCAATCCAGTTGGCCGGCGAGAAGCAGACGTGTATGAAGTCGTAGCAGTTCATGGCGGGATATTTGCCCGTCAGCCGGTACACCTTCTCGGCGCACTCGTTGTTCCAGTTGACGTTGGCCATGACGCTCGAGATGGTCTTCTTGCCGTACTGCTGCCACAGGTAGTTGTAGAGCCTTGTCGCCTCGGCGGTAGTGGCGGCCACAGGCGTCTTGCCGGGCGTAGGCGGAATGACCGTGGGCTGCACGGTGGTGAAGCTGAAGCTAACGGCCTCGGCGCCCTGCTGCTGGCTGTTCCTCACCAGTCCGGCGGGTATGGTGATGCTTACCGTCGTGCCCTGGCTGGGACAGTCGGCCGTGATGGCGAGCGTCTTTCCGCTCGACTGCACGCGGGTGATGGTGCCGCCGCTGATGTTGATCAGGCTGGCACTGCTCGTGGCAAAGAGGATGTCCTGGTCGTACTCCACCGTGATGTCCACCGTGCCCGTGGCAATATCGGTAGCGCCGTTGGCTGGCGTCACGGCCACCATTTTCGGTGCCGTCGTGGTCACTTTCGGTTCGTCGTTGTCATCGTCGCCACAGCCAATCAGCAGCGGCATGACGGTCATCAGCAGAAGTGTGAAAAGGTTCTTTCTCATCATGTTTCTTTTGGGTAGTTCTTATTAGTATTATTAGTAGATTTAGCTATTGCGATGCAAAGTTATAGTTTTTTTCTAAATACGACCGTCTTTTTTGTTTTTAATTGAAATTTTTTACTAACTTTGCAACGTCTAAAACAAAAACAAATTATGAAAAACCTTACAAAACTGCTACTCATGCTGCTGGTCACGATGCTGGCAGCCACAGCCGATGCCCAGATTCGGGGCAACAACATCGTCGTCACCGTACAGCCCGACCATCAGGACTGGAACTACCGCGTAGGCGAGAAGGCCCGCTTTACGGTCAGCGTACTGCGCTCGTCAACCTTATTAGATAATGTGGAGGTCAGCTACGAGGCTGGCCCCGAGATGTACCCCGAAGTGACGAAGACGACCGTGCTCAAGAATGGCACGATGACGTGGACCTGCACCATGCGCAAGCCGGGCTTCTACCGCCTGAAGGTGACGGCCAAGGTTGGCGGTCGCGAGTACAGCGGCGCCTGCACGGCCGCTTTCTCGCCTGAGAAGTTGCAGCCGACGACCGTGGAGCCGAAGGATTTTGACAGCTTCTGGCAGAGAGCCATCGAGGAGGCCCGCTGGACGGCCCTCGAGCCCACCCGTGAGCTGCTGCCCGACCGCTGCACGAAGGATGTCAACGTCTATCAGGTTAGCTTCCAGAACATACGCTGGGGCAGCCGCACCTACGGCATTCTCTGTGTGCCCGTCAAGCCCGGGCGCTATCCGGCCCTGCTGCGGGTGCCCGGAGCCGGTGTCCGTCCCTACGGAGGCGACGTCTATACCGCCTCGCAGGGCGCCATCACGCTCGAGATCGGCATCCACGGCATCGACGTCACCCAGCCCCAGGCCATCTACGACCGTCTTGCTGCCGGCGCCCTCAACGGCTACTGGAACTTCGGCATGCAGTCGCGCGACGACAGCTACTACAAGCGTGTCGTCCTGGGCTGCATCCGTGCCGTCGACTATATTGAGCAGTTCACCGACTGGAACGGGCGCGAGCTGGGCGTCACGGGCTCCAGCCAGGGCGGCTTCCTGTCGTACGCCACCGCCGGTCTCGACCCACGCGTCACCTTCGTTGCAGCCGTCCACCCCGCACTCTGCGACCACACCGCCTCGCTGCAGGGCGTAGCCTGCGGCTGGCCGCACTATTTTTATTGGAATAAAGGCAAGGGCGTGGAGCGTGAGATTGAGACATCGCGCTACTACGACGGCGTGAACTTCGTGCGCCGCATAAAGTGCCCCACGTGGGTGTCGTTCGGCTATAACGACGACGTCGTGCCGCCCACCACGGCTTACGCCACCTATAATACGCTCAACTGCCCCAAGACGCTCAGCGTCTACCAGCAGACGGCCCACTTCTGGTATCAGGAGCAGTGGGACGAG
>CAMOKH010000030.1 GCA_946617675.1 uncultured Prevotellaceae bacterium
GATATATGGCTTACTTCTATCGCGTTCATCGCATTTCACAATCAATCGGTTAAACTATTCGCTCCCCTCTCCACTCGGAGAGGGGTTGGGGGTGAGGCCTACTTCCCCGTACATCCCAATCTTCACGTAGCCATCGTTCTTGATGCGAATCTTGACGGCATACACCAGGTCGGCCCGCTCGTCATCGGTCAGGATGGTCTTCGGCGTGAACTCCGAGCGGCTCGAAATCCAAGACACCGTACCCTCGTATTCCTTCTTCTGACCGTCGCCATAGTCGGCAAAGACCTTGGCCTTCTGCCCCACCTTGACGTGCTGCAGCTGTGCCGAAGTGATGTAGGCCCGGAGGTACATCTGCTCCGTGTCGGCCATCTTGAAGAGGGGCTTCCCTGCGGCAACGAACTCTCCCTGCTCGGCATATTTCTCTAAGACGACGCCTTTCAGCGGAGCCCTCACGTGGCACTTCTGCAATTGGTCCGTCAGTTGGCTCACCTGCACGTCGGCAGCCGAGAGCTGGGCGTCGAGCGTCGAGAGCTGGGTCCTGAGTGTCGACACCTGTGCATCGAGTTGCTTCTGTAGCACCAGCACCTGACTGCTGGCGTCGTCGAGCATCTTTCGGGGGGCGGCGCCGTCGGCCACCAGTTCCTTGTAGCGCTGTTGCTCCTGGCGCGCCTTGGCCAGCTGTTGGCGCGTGGCCGCTATCTGCTTCTCCATGTCGGGCTTCTGACTCCGGTAGACGCCCTTCGTAGCGCCCGCCTGCTTGATGCGGAGCCACGTCTGCGTGGTGTCGGTCAGTCCCACCTCTCGGCCAGCCTCCAGCTCGTCGCCTTCGTTCACGTCGAGCCTCAGCAGCAAGCCGCTCTGCTCGGCCGACACCACCGTCTCGGTAGCCTCAAAGATGCCGGTGGCATCATATTCCTTCTCGTTCTGTCCGCAAGCGACCAACAACATGAGGAGCAGACCCACACAGGGCAGACCCACCCCCTGCTCCCTCCCTGCGAGGGAGGGGAGTAAATAGTTGTACACTCGGTTTGTTTTCATATTCATATCAGTATTTATTTTAGTTTTTCATTAAAAGCCAATCACTCCCCTCCCTCACAGGGAGGGGCCGGGGGAGGGTCTCCCTGTCGTATATCTCAAGTTGTACATCTCCTTCAGCATCTCAATCTCGTGGATAGACTGCTGCACGCGGGCACTGTTCTCGGCGTTGATCTCCTTCACCAGGTCGTTCACGTCGATGATGCCATGCGCGAGCTTCGACTCGGCCGCCTTCCTCACCTGCGCCCGCAGCGCGATGATGGCCTCATCGTCGGCCATCAGCCGCCGATAGCGCTCGATGTCCACGCTCTGCCCTATCTGCTCCATCTTATTATTAAAAAGGAACACGTCGCGCTGGACACTGGCCAGCGAGCGCTGTGCGTCGATCTTGGCCTTGTCGTTCTTGTGGGTGTACAGCGCCCCGATGTTCCACGTCAGCCGGGCCCCGATCATGCCATTCCACGACCAGTGCCGCCGCATCATGTCGTCGAACATATTGTAACCGGGATAGCCATAGAAGCCCTGGGCAAACACGCCCAGCTTGGGCATCAGCGCGGCGCGCAGGGCTTTCTCCTGAGCGTCGGCCAGCAACAGCTGCGCCTCGATGGCCCGCAGTTCGGGCCGCAGTCCTGTTTGTGGCGTCAGTGACGCAACAGACGGTACCGGCTTCTCCGCAGTCTTCACCTCGATGCCGCAGAACGCACTCAGCATCCTCAGCACCGTCTGCCGCTGCGCCTCCAGCCCCGTCAGCTGCTGCGCGGTCTTCAGCCGCTCGGCCTTCACGCTCAGGTAGTCGCTCTCGGCCGCCGTGCCCCGCTTGAACATCGCCTGCAGTTTATTCTCGTTAGCGGTCAGCAGCGTCTGCAGGTCACCGTTCAGCCGTATCTGCTCGTCGAGCAGCAGCAGGCCGAAGTACATCTCGTTCACCCTGCGCCGCACCTGGTACATCGTCACCGCCGTCTGAGCCTCCTCCACGGCGCCCTGCCTGCGGGCTATCTCCTTCTGACTGCTGATGGCACCGCCGTCGTACACCGTCTGCTGCACGTCGATGCCCACGCGGTACTGGTCTTTTTTCAGACCCGCCATCTGGAGTCCCATCTGCTCGTACATCGTCTGCATCTGTTCGGGCCACTCCGTCACACGGTTCTGATACGTGGCCTGAGCTTGAGCCGACACCTGGGGCAGCCAGCCTTTCTGGATGTTGTCCACCGTCAGCGCCGTCGTCTTGCCAATCAGGTCGTACTGTCGTATCAGCGGATAGTTGCGCTCGGCGGCCTGCTGACACTCTTCGAGCGTCTGCGCCACGCTAAATGATAACTGAAAAATGAGAAATGAGAAACTCATCAATGTTCGTCGCATAATCCTAATGTCCTTTATAGTTATTCAGCCTTAATATGTTCTTTTGTTAATTAGTCTTATATGTTCTTTTGTTAATCTGTCTTATATATCCTTTTGTTAATCTGTCTTTCCGACGGTGCAAAGGTACGCCGATTATTCGGAACTATAGCTACCCTTTAAAAGGAGAAAATGTTCTTTTCGTTCGATTTGTGCGCCAAAAGGATGTAGTTTCGCTGATTTTTGTTATCTTTGCACCGTCATTAAACCATAATTACTCATGAGCAGACAGCCAAAGCTATTGGATTTCTCCAAGATTCGCGACATCGTTGAGTCTAACCCTGACGAGCTGCGCCAGCAATTTTTCTTTAACCACGAGCTGGGCATCCTCCACGGCGATGCCCAGGTGTTCCGCCTGATCGTACAGCAGCAGCCGCCCTTCGCCACCGACGACCACCGCTTCGGTATCCTCATGCGAGGTGAGGTGCGTGTCAACATCAACCTCGTCGAGCGTACCATCCGTCCTGGCACACTCCTTTATTTCGGGCCGGGATCCATCATCAACCCCATCTCCATGCCCGCCGACCTGCAGATCGTCGGCATCGTGCTGTTCCCGAAGTTTCCCATGCCATTCGCTGCCGGCAATTTCCCCGCTGCCTTTAACGGTCAGGTGCGCGACTTCCAGATCGAGGCTTCCGCAGACGATGTCAGCATCGCATCGAGCATCATCGAGACCATACGCCAGGTGGTGCGCCGGCGCGACTACAACCGACTGGCGGCCGCCAGCCTCGTGGCCGCACTCATGCACCATTACGACACCATCTACCGCAGCCACCACGAGGCGCAGCAGGCCATGCTGTCGCGCGAGCAGACCATCTTCGACCGCTTCCTCCAGCTCGCGGGTCAGCATGCCGCCCGCGAACACCAAATAGCCTTCTATGCCTCGCGTATGTGTCTCACCGAGCGCTACCTCGGCACCGTCGTCCGTCAGGCCAGCGGCGTCACGGCCAAGGAGTGGATTGACCGTGCCCTCATTGCCCGCATCAAGGTGGAACTGCGCCACACTGACAAGTCCGTCGCACAGATCAGCGAAGAGCTCTGCTTCCCCAATCCCGCGTTCTTCTCCAAATACTTCAAGCGGCTGACGCAGATGACGCCAACCGAGTTTCGCGAATCTTAGCTAAGAAAAAAAAGGGGTTTGCTTGCAGGTCTCGGAAAAACTCATTATATTTGCAATCGAATAGTCAAACCGCAATAACAATCACAATATGACAACAGAGTTTATACTACGCATCTTCATTGCCGGACTGCTTGGCGGCGCCATCGGTCTGGAACGTGAGTACAGGGCCAAGGAGGCCGGATTCCGCACACACTTCCTCGTCAGCCTGGGCAGCGGACTGTTCATGATTCTCTCTGCCTACGGCTTCAGCGACGTCATCATCAACGAGGCAACGCGTCACGACGTCTCGCGCATTGCCGCACAGGTGGTATCGGGCATTGGATTCATCGGTGCCGGATGTATCATCTTCCAGAAGCACGCCGTGCGCGGACTTACGACGGCCGCCGGACTCTGGGTGGCCGCAGCCATCGGCATGGCCGCCGGTGCCGGCATGTATGCCGTAGCCGTAGCAGCCACCATCATGGTCGTCGTCTGTCTCGAACTGATGGACTTTCTCCATAACCACGTCTTTCCCAACAACCGCCGCGAAGACGAAGAAGACTGAATAGGCAAACGGGCTCCCGATTCACATCGAGAGCCCGTAACAACACAAACACAAATAACGGAAAAACCGTTAAAGCCTATAGATAAATTATTGAATGCCGTCCTCGCGCAGTTTCACCTGCCACTTCCAAGCCGAGCGCAGCACCTCGTCGGTGGGTGTCTCAGCCTTCCAGCCCAACACCTGATTGGCCTTGGTGACGTCGCCCCAGACCTTCTCGATATCGCCCTCGCGGCGGGGGGCATAGGTCCAGTTCACCTTCACGCCGGTAGCCTTCTCGAAGCCTTCGACGACCTCAAGTGTTGACAGACCGCGGCCCGTGCCGATGTTAAACACCTCGACGGCATCGGTCTCGGGCTTGTCAAGCACGCGCTCCATAGCCTTGACATGAGCCTTGGCCAGGTCGACGACGTAGATATAGTCGCGTATGCAGGTGTGGTCGGGGGTGTTGTAGTCGTTGCCGAAAATCTTGAGTTGTCCGCGTATGCCCATAGCCGTCTGCGTGACGAAGGGAATGAGGTTCATGGGCACACCGTTGGGCAGCTCGCCGATGAGTGCCGAGGGGTGAGCGCCGATGGGGTTGAAATAGCGCAGGATGATGCTCTTGATGGGTGCTCCGGAGTGGATATAGTCCTGGATGATCTCCTCGTTAATCTGCTTGGTATTGCCGTAGGGCGAGAGTGCCTTCTGTATGGGAGCCTTCTCGGTGACAGGCAGGTTCTCCTCTGTGGGCTGACCGTAGACGGTGCACGACGATGAGAAGATGATGCCCTTAACCTGATACTTTGGCATGAGCTCGAGCAGGTTGATGAGCGAGGTGATGTTGTTGCGATAATACAGCAACGGCTTCTCTACCGACTCGCCGACGGCCTTTGAAGCGGCGAAATGTATGATGCCTTCAATCTTGGGGTACTTCTTGAACACGCCCTCGAGGGCTTCGAGGTCGCAGCAGTCCACCTGCTCGAAGGCAGGGCGCTGTCCGGTAATCTTCTCTATGCCGTCGACGACATTGGCGTTTGAGTTCGAGAGATTATCGATTATAACTACTTCGTAGCCTGCCTGCTGCAGTTCTACCGTAGTGTGGCTCCCTATAAAGCCGGTGCCACCCGTCACAAGGATTGTCTGTCTCATTTAAATGCCTTTTTTATTGTTAATTAGTAGTATTGTCTTTCGGACTGCAAAGATAACGAAAAAAGCCGAAAGCACAAAACTTTCGGCAATTTATTTTAAGACGATATAGAATCTTGTTTCTACGTCGGAACTGTAGCAGCGGTGACGGCTTACTTGAAGAAGTCCTTCACATCCTCGTTGGGAACCATCTGCTCATCAAAGATGTAAGCGCCGGTCTTGGGGCTCTTCACCATCTTGATTACCTTTGTGTAAGCGCGACCATCCTTTGAACCTTCATGGAGGGTAGCAACGGTTTTCTTTGCCATACTTCAGCCTTGATTATTTAATTTCCTTATGAAGAGTCATCTTCTTCAGGATGGGGTTATACTTCATCAGTTCCATACGCTCGGGCGTATTCTTACGGTTCTTGGTGGTGATGTATCGGCTCGTGCCGGGCATACCACTTGCCTTGTGCTCGGTGCACTCAAGAACGACTTGCACGCGGTTACCTTTTGCTTTCTTGCTTGCCATGACTCTTAATCTCCTATCACTTTAATGTCCTTCCAGTCTACATATCCATTGGCAACAGCCTGCTTCAATGCAGCGTCGAGACCGACTTTATTAATCATACGAAGGCCAGCAGCACTGATCTTCAACTGAATCCAGCAGTCCTCCTCGACATAGTAGAACTTCTTGCTGAAGAGGTTGACGTCAAAGCTACGCTTTGTATGGTGCTTTGAGTGAGACACATTGCAACCTATCTGTGCCTTCTTTCCTGTAATTTGACAAATCTTAGACATTTCTATCTACTCCTTTTACTGTACTTTTTAGTAACTTATTCCAAACAGGGTGCAAAGGTACACATTTTAATTCACAATTCACAATTCATAATTCACAATTGGATTTGAATTAATGTTTTTTAACCTTCCAATGGTTCCCTTTCCCCATTCTCGGCCTTCAGATAGTCCAAAAACAGCGTCATGGCTTTGTTTGTGGCGATGGCGAGATTGATGTCGCGGCCGTGGTCTTCCTCGACTTTCAGGGTCACCACTCTATCAGCATTGCCGCATGCCAGCCAGATGGTGCCGACGGGAATATCCTTCGTCCCGCCCGATGGTCCGGCAATGCCTGTTGCCGAGATGGCGTAGTCCGTGTTGAGCGACTTGCAGGCACCGCGCACCATCTGCACGGCCACCTCTTCGCAGACGGCTGTATTCTCAGCAAGTACCTGAGCGTCAACGCCGAGCAGCGACTCCTTGATCTCATTGACGTACGAAATGATGCCGCCCTTGAAATATTTCGAGGCTCCGGGCACGGCGATGATGGCCTCGGCTATGCGTCCTCCGGTACAACTCTCTGCCGTACCGACGGTCTTTTCCATTTCCCACAGCAGTTCGCTGATCTCCCTGCTGATGATTTTCGCTTCAAAATCCATTGTTATATTTTCGATTTACAGATTTTCGATTTTCGATTTACAGATTTTCGATTTTCGATTTACGATTTAGTTGAATGTCACTTTCGAGAATGCGGGGGCGTCAATGGGGCAGAACACCTTGTCGAGGTATTTGTAGTAACCCACGATGCCAATCATGGCGGCATTATCGGTGGTATAGCTGAACTTGGGTATATAGATGTGCCAGCCGTAGCGCTTCTCGGCATCGTGGAAGGCATTGCGCAAGCCGTTGTTGGCACTCACGCCGCCAGCCACAGCCACATGATTGATGCCCGTCTCCTTGACGGCCTTCTTCAGCTTTTTCATCAGTATGTCGACGATTGTCCACTCCAGCGAGGCTGCAATGTCGGTCTTGTTCTTCTCAACGAAGTCCGGGTCGTCGTGTACCCACTTCTGCAGTGAGTAGAGGAACGACGTCTTCAGCCCCGAGAAGCTGTAGTCAAGGCCGGGAATATTGGGCTCGGCAAAGTGGAAAGCCTTCGGATTGCCCTGACGCGCCAGACGGTCGATGATCGGCCCGCCGGGATAGCCCAGCCCCATCACCTTCGAACACTTGTCGATGGCCTCGCCGGCAGCATCGTCGATGGTCTGGCCCAGCACCTCCATGTCGTTGTAGGCATTCACCTTGACAATCTGGGAATTGCCGCCCGAGACCAGGAGGCAGAGGAAGGGAAATGGAGGGTGACTCTCAGAACACTCGGGACTCTTTATGAAATGTGCCATGACGTGGCCCTGCAGGTGGTTCACGTCGATCATCGGGATGCCCAAAGCGCGGGCAAAACCTTTGGCAAAGTTGACGCCGACGAGCAGCGACCCCATCAGGCCCGGTCCTCGGGTGAAGGCCACAGCCGACAGCTGCTCCTTCCCCACCCCAGCCTGCCTGAGTGCTTCGTGGACCACGGGCACCACATTCTGCTGGTGAGCCCGCGATGCCAGTTCGGGGACCACCCCGCCGTAGGCCTCGTGTACGGCCTGCGAAGCCGTGACGTTCGACAACAGCACACCGTTCTTCAGCACGGCGGCCGACGTGTCGTCGCAACTCGACTCTATACCTAATATATATATATCCTTCATATCAATAACTCAATACCTCGACGCCGTGGTCGGTCATCAGGAGCGTGTGCTCCCACTGTGCACTGGGTTTCTCGTCGTCGGTGATGACCTCCCAGCCAAACGGGTCTTCCTCGTCGATGAACACCTTCCACGTACCCATGTTTATCATCGGTTCGATGGTGAACACCATGCCCGGCACGAGCAGCATGCCCGTGCCACGATGGCCGTAGTGGTCAACGTCGGGCTCTTCGTGGAACTGCAGCCCGACGCCGTGGCCGGCCAGGTCGCGCACAACGCCATAGCCATACTTCTTGCAATGCTTCTCAATGGCATGACCGATGTCGCCCACAAAGCCAAAGGGCTTGGCGGCCTCCATGCCTATCTCAAGACATTCGCGGGCCACACGTACCAACTGGGCCTTCTCGGGCGTCGTCTCGCCGATGATGAACATACGTGAGGCGTCGGCATAGTAGCCCTCGTAGATGGTGGTGAAGTCGACGTTGATGATGTCGCCCTCCTCAAGGATATCCTCGGCCTTGGGCACACCGTGACAGACCACTTCGTTGATACTCGTGCAAACCGACATCGGGAACGGTGGCGTCTCGTCGTCGCCGCCGTAGTTCAGACAGGCCGGAATGGCGTTATGCTCGTCGCAGTAGCGGCGGCAAATCTGGTCAATCTCAAGTGTTGACATGCCAGCCCTGATATGCTTGGCCACCTCGTCGAGCACACCGGTATTGACGACGCCTGCACGCCTGATGCCCTCAATCTGCTCCGGGGTCTTGATAAGCTCGCGTGTTGGCACCAGCTTTCCCTTCTTCTCCCAGTACATCACCTGCTTGTCAAGCTCGGTGGGTTCCTGACCGGGAAGACAGTGCCACCTTCTCTTCTTCATCATATTCTGCTGAATTTTTGTGCAAAGGTACTGCAATTTGGGGGAATGGCAAAACTTTTCTCCCCTTTTTTTCTATAGCAAATCACGGGGCATGAGTTCCTGAGCCCGACGGAAATCCTCGGGGGTGTCGAGCTCGTAGGAGAAGAACGCAGTGGTATCGACAACTCTGAAGGTGTGGCCCTGAGGGATAAGGCGCTCGAAGGCACGCTCGTAGAAGATGTCGATAAGGCCCTCGCTGACTATCATCCTGTCGAGCTCGGCAGCAAGGGCACGGCTGTAGTCGGCCGTAAAATGCTCTATGCCTACACTCTCGCCCATGGCTTCTGCGGGGTCGCAGGTCTTCGAGATGGCGGTTATGCGACCGTTGGCATCGACGACGACCTTCATCTCTTCGTCGCCCAGCTCGTGGCGGTTGACGGCAAGTGCCGACTCCTTGAGACTTGCGATGGCGCTGACGGCGGCCGGGTCGCAGAGGATGTCGCTGTCCATGAGCAGGAACTCGCTGCCCCCTACCCGCTTCGTGGCCATCCACAAGGAGTAGATGTTATTGTTGTGCTCGTAGTCGGCATTATGAAGGAACTCGAAGCTGACGCCAGCGAAGTGCTGGGCCAGGAAGTCGCGTATCTGGTCGGCACAATAGCCGGTGACGACGATGAACTCCGTGACGCCGGCTGCGGTCATGGCATCGACGGTACGTTCAAGCAGTGTACGCTCGCCTACTTTGAGCAGGCACTTGGGTTTGTTGTCGGTTAACGGGCGCAGGCGCTTGGCCATTCCCGCTGCAAGTATAACTCCAGTCATCTTTACTATTTTCTATTTACTGTTATTACTTCTCACCTCATTTGTCGGGCAGCCGCATGAGCAGCATGCCGACGGCTATCCAGATGATTTCGCGCACACGGCAGATGATGCTGACGAAGATGCCCAAGGCGGCAGAGAGGCCCAGGGCGGCGATGGAGAGCACGAAGCCACCCTCTTGTACGCCGAGCTGCATGGGCAGGAAACCTATGAGATTGGCAAAGAGGGTTGTGAACGAGACGATGAGGATGCTGTGCAGATAGGTGATGAGCAGTCCGGCACAGCCTCCGCCGTTGTCAATGCCGAAGAGCAGAAGCATGAAGAAAACCTCGCTGCTCTGGATGATGCGCGAGAGATACTCAAGCAGCAGACTGCGGTAGAAGGCGCGCTTGTCGTCGGCATGGAGTGCGGCTATCTGGCGGTCAATGTTGTCGAGCGACTCACGATGTTTCTCGCGGAAGCGTGCGCTCCAGCCCTTCAGTCCGGGAATATGGCCTATCCAGCGCAGGGTCTTCACGACGAGTCCCTTACGATAGCCACGTGCGAAGATGGCGAAGGCCAGCAGACAGAAGACGATGACAATGGCGAGCAGCGTGGCGATGGTCGTGTTGATGGGCAGGTCGCCGACGGCTGCCAGGGCCAGGTAGATGAAGATGCTGGAGAACCAGAACCAGAAATGGGCAAAGAAGTGCATCATGGCGTAGAGGATGACCGACGAGGTGGCGTGCTGTCGGCTGACGTCTTTTGACAGTTCCATGATGCGGTAGGGCTCGCCTCCGAGCCCGCCGACAGGCGTGGCGTAGTTGAGGGCGTAGCCGGTGATGGTGAGCCGGAAGACGCGCATAAACGAGACCTTCTCGCCCGTCCCGCGCGTCTTACTGAGAATAATGGTGTACCAGGACCAGGCGTTGACGGCGTAGATGACCACCCATACGCCGACGATGGGCAGCAGCCAGTAACCGGCGTGGCAGAGGTGCTCCCACAGTTCGACGAAGCTGACGTCGAACGTGAACAGCATAACGACGCAGGCGGCTACGCCGACGACGAAGAACAGGTTATTGAGTCGCTGCTTTGTCCAAGCCATGGGTTTACGATTTACAGTTTGTCGGCCATCTCCTTACAGAACGACTCATGGCGGAGGTTGACATACTTCCAGAGCAGGCCCATGACGATGATCTCGAACAGGAAATGGAGCACGGGGACATCGAGCAGACAGAAGAGGAAGAGCCACGACTCGCGGAAGTTGAACGTCAGCAGACCGTTCCAGAAGATGACGGGCAGCGACTTTTGGCGGAACTCGTCGCGCACAGTCTGCGGAATATTGCTGGACGAGCCATACTTTGAGCGCAGCTTCTCCATGAGGCGCTGGAACTGTGGCGTCACCTTCTCCTGTTTCCGGGTGTAGTCGACGTACGACTTCTGGAACAGTCGCTCGTAGGCCGGTGTGTGTGGCGGCATGTGGTCGTAGATCTCCTGCTGCTGGACTGAGTTGTCGAGCTCGCTGCCCTTCTCGCCCTTGATGAAGAAGAGGTGTACCTGGATGTAGTAGTCAGCCAGGCGCTGCTGTCCGGCCAGCCCTGCAAAGCCGGCCACGAGGCCGAGCACGAAGACGACGGCCGTGGCTATCATCGTGTTCTCGGGGGTATCGGCAATGCCTAACCACCCGAACTCAATGCTGTGATGACAGTAGAAGCGCCATACCAGCGCGACATAGATGGGCAGGAACCAGGCGAAGCCGGCCACGCCGTCGAGTATTCGCCCTATGCGGCTCTTCTTGCCCGTCAGCCGAGCCAGCTGTCCGTCGGTGCAGTCCAGGATGTCGGCTATCATAAGCAGCACGACGGCCACGATATTAAGTACGAGGCCCGAGGTGCCACCGTAGTAGAAGCTGGCCGTGCCGAAGAAGGCAGCACTGGCGGCACCGATAATCATCGACCAAATTGTCACCGTGTTAGGGTGGATGTCGAACTTGGCAAAGAAGACGGCACAATGGTAACAGAAGGGTCTGATGACGTGCAGGTCGAGCCAGTCCTCCGTCTCGGCCGACTTCAGCGTCGCCCTATATTTCTCATTACTCATCACTGTTCACTTTTCACTATTCACTTTTCACTATTCACTTTTCACTTATCACTCTCTTAATCGTATCCACGACGGTCTGCGTCTGTTCGCGCCGTCCCAGGGTGATGCGCAGGCACGACTCCAGCCCGGGGTCGCCCATGAACTTAATCTTGTAGTCCTGCACCTTGAGGGCCTCCATCAAGCGCTCCTTAATCTCAATAGGATACTTGATCAGGATGAAGTTGGCCACCGACTTATACACCTTGAAGCCAGGCAGCTGTCCGAGTTCCTTCTTATAGAGCTGGCGCCCCCACTCCATCTCGTCGGCCACGTGGCGATAGTGCTCGTCGCTCTCTAAAGCAGCTATTGCAACAGCCTCAGCAAAGCGATTGAAGCCCAGGTACTTATTCGAGTAGCTGAGGAACTGGTCGTGACCCTTTCCGATGAAGCCGAAGCCGCAGCGCAGACCAGGCAGACCGTAGAACTTCGAGAGCGTGCGCGAGATGATGAGGTTGTCGTACTTGTTCACCAGCGGAGCGATGTAGTCGGTGTCCGAGGTGATGAAGCTGGCGTAGGCCTCGTCGACGAGCACCATCGTGTCAGCCGGAATGTTCTCCATGATGCGGCCTATCTCCTCGCTGGTCAGCGAGTTGCCCGTGGGGTTGTTGGGCGAGGCCAGCAGCAGCATGCGGGGATGTATGCGGTTGGTGTATTCAATGACCTCGTCAACGTTGTAGGCGAAGGTGTCGTCCTGCTCGTAGAGGGGGTACATCTCGAACGTTCCGCCGCACTCGCTGGCTACCTTATTATAATACCACCACGAGAACTGGGGAATGAGAATCTTCTTATTGTCGCCCTTCATGAGGAAGTAGTGGATGGCGTTCTTCAGGATTTCCTCGCCGCCGTAGGCCAGGAGCACCTGCTCCTCAGGCACGCCGTAAATCTCGCTGACGCGCACGCTGATGACGCTTTTCTTGCCCTGGTCGTAAATACGGGTATAGAAGCAGAGTTCCTTCGGGTCAAAGTTCTTTACTGCGTCAAGCACCTTCTGGCTTGGCTCGAAATTAAATTCATTTCTATCAAGATAGTTCATAATGTTTTATAAAGTGTTTTCTAATTTTCAGAATGTTAATGACAGCGAGTAGCGCAGGCCCCACTTCGGGCTGGTGGGCAGCTCGTTGTAGGTCAGTCGGCGCACGTAGTCGATGTTGAAGAACTTCAGGATGTTATGTATGCCCACCATCACCTCGACGTATGGCTTCTTCGGGTCCATCACGTTGACGCCCTCGGGGAACATCATCAGGCGGTCGCTGCCGGCATTACTGGCCAGGACGGGGTTGTTCTTGTCGCTGAGTGCACCCCAGAGCGTGCGCACGCCGATGAACTCGCGCCAATGCCAGCGCTTGATGATAGGCGTGCGGTTGAAGAGCCGCCCGCTCAGGTCCCACGTAATCATGAGCGAGGCGTAGCGGTCGTTCAGGAACTCCATGTTGTTCATCAGACTGAACGTCTCGCGCTGCAGGATGTACGACAGGTTGCTGGCGGGATGGATGAGCAGCAGGAAGGGCACCTGGCTCCACTGCACGCCGCCCTTCAGGGTGACGTCGGCCTTGCCCCAGCTGCTCAGCCAGAAGCGCTTGAAGACGCTGGCCTCGGTGAAGTCGTAGTTGTAGCGGCCGCCCAGCAGTCCGTCGAAGCCGTGGGTATGGGTCAGGCTGAACACCGGCGCGTCGAGGTTGATCACGCGGCGTCGCTGCTTGTTGTTGATATAGGTCTCGCCGGGGGCAAAGCGCAGGCTGGCCGTCAGCTCGGTCGTGCGCATGGTTATCTCGCCGGTGCCCCCCTCCCTCGGCACACTGGCCGACGACAGGGGTATGAGGTGCAGTTCGCCGGCACTCTCGTTCTCCTCGCGCTTTCCTATCAGCTGTGCACGCAGGCCCCAGTCGGTCTCATACTCGAAGGCCAGCTGCTGGCGGGTGTAGAACATCATCTTGTCGGCCTTGGTCCACCTCATTGACATGAACACGTTATCCTTGTCGTGCTCCAGGAAGTGGTCGCTGGGCGAACAGACGTCGCGCGAAGCCTGCAGCGTGATGGTGCGCCGCGGAAACTCGTGTACCGAGTAGTGCTTGGGGTTCAGCGAGTAGGTCACCTCGGCGTTGTAGTAGTTCTTCCGGCTGTCCCAGCCTCGGGCGTAGTAGCCATTTAGGAAGAGGTGCTTGTTCAGGTTGGCCGTCGTGCGCAGGCTCAGACGTGTGCGCCAGCCGTCAACGAAGTTTCGGCTGATCATCGTCGTAACAGGACAGATGTCAATGTAGTTGGGCTTGCTGGTCTCTATGGAGTTCTCGACGATGGTCTTCAGGCCTATCATGATGAACTTGAAGCCCTTCACCGTCTCGAAGCCTTTCACGAACTTACTCATACGCTTCTCGCCGCGCGTCAGGTCGGCGTTCTGGCGGTAAGCGTCCCAGTACGTACTGTCGCGCATCTCGACATCGGGGCTGACAATCTCCTTCGTACTGCCCTTGAAGAGCTTGGCGGGCAGCTCCTCGAACGAGTAGTCGCTCATGCGGGTGGCACGGGTCACGACGACGCTCTCCTGTATGAATTCAAACAGCTTCAGCACCGTCACCATGTCGTTGCGCGTCAGCACCCACTGCCCGTCGTCGAGCCGCTCATACTCCTGGTGCACCTGCATGGAGTCGACGAAGTTCACGTTGCTCTGCTTCGGTATCGTGAGCTGGCAGCGGCGCACGTGCAGCGTCGAGTCCTTCAGGATGTACAGGTCGCCGCGGAATCCGCGGTCGTGCTGGTTGTTAGGCAGGAAGTGCAGGTGTATGCACGAGTCGCGCCCCACCTCGAGCGTGTCCTCTATATAATAGCGGTAGAAGCTGATGCCCTCTTTCGAGATGGGCGACGTGAAGGGGCGCTGCAGCAGGCGTATCTGGTCGTCGTAGAGGTCAATCTCGGTGAAGACGTCCTTCACCACGGTGTTGATGATGTCGCCCGTCTGGAACATGTCGTTCACGCCGGCCGACGTCCTGCCGTCGATATAGGTCTTCTCGGCGTGGGGCGACTTACGGTACACCTTGCGCGACACCGTCTCGTCGACCGAAACGGGGATAGTCAGCTTATTAGTAAAGGCGTTCACCTCTATCTGGTCCATCAGAAACTGGTGGTTGCTGAAGGGCTTCTTGGCCAGCTGCTCGGGCTTCAGGTCGTTCAGCGAGACGGTCAGCTTCTCGTAGCGGTGGAACTGGTAGTAGTCGTTCACGGCCAGGTCGTTCTTCTTCTTGGCCTCCACGACGCGCTTCATCAGCTCCACGGCGGGGTTGTTCTTGCGGCTGTACTTGCTGCGCCTCCGCTTCACCGTGACCTCGCCGAGCAGCTTTCGGTCGGGCTTCAGCTTGATGTTCAGCTGTCCGCACGTCTTCTCGCCGACGCGTATGGTGCGCTTCTTGTAGCCCACGGCCGTGAACGAGAGGCTCCAGCCCTGATGGCGGGCTATACGGTAGTGGCCGCCGGCGTCGGCCACGGCGTTCAGCCGGTGCCCCTCGTAGACGACACTCACGCTGGCAATGCTGTCGCCAGTGTCGGCGTCGGTGATGACGCCCGTCAAGTATTCCTGGGCCGCCATTGGGAGCACGGACCACAAGAGAAGCATGAATAAAAAGTATCTTTTCACTAACCTGTTTCTGTTTAACGGCTGCAAAATTACTCATTTTTGTCGAAATAACCGAACTTATTCTTAATTTTTCTTGGTAAACAGAGAATTTATTAGTATTTTTGCAGACGAAATAGACATCTAAACCTTCTAATGTAATGAAAAGACTACTTATCCTGACAACAATTGCCGTCGGCGCGCTCACTGCTGCCATGGCCGACGTCCCGCTCAAGGCTACCATCCATGCCGACAAGCCCGGCGCTAAGATCAACCGCGAAATCTACGGACAGTTCTCCGAGCACCTCGGCTCGTGCATCTACGGCGGACTGTGGGTAGGTCCGAAGTCCAAGATTCCCAACATCAACGGCTACCGCAAAGACGTCTTCGAGGCGCTTAAAGCCCTACAGATTCCCGTCATGAGATGGCCCGGCGGATGCTTTGCCGACGACTACCACTGGATGGACGGTATCGGCCCGCAGGAGCAGCGGCCCTCGCTGCGCAACAACAACTGGGGCGGCACCATCGAGGACAACTCCTTCGGCACACACGAGTTCCTGAACCTCTGCGAGATGCTCGGCTGTGAGCCTTATATCAGCGGTAACGTCGGCTCGGGCACCGTCAAGGAAATGGCCCAGTGGGTGGAGTACATGACCAGCGACGGCGACACACCCATGGCCCGCCTGCGCCGCCAGAACGGCCGCGAGAAGGCCTGGAAGGTGAAGTACTTCGGCATCGGTAACGAGGCCTGGGGCTGCGGCGGCAACATGACGCCCGAATACTACTCCGACGAGTTCCGTAAGTTCAACACCTACCTGCGCGACCAGCCCGGCAACCGCCTCTACCGCATCGCCAGCGGTGCCAGCGACTACGACTACAACTGGACCGAGGTGCTCATGAAGAGCATCGGCAACCGCATGCAGGGCATCTCGCTGCACTACTACACCTGCTCGGGATGGGACGGACCGAAGGGCTCGGCCATCAACTTCGACAACAACCAGTACTACTGGGCGCTCGGCAAGTGCCTCGAAATCGAGGAGGTCATCAAGCGCCACAAGGCCATCATGGACGAGGCCGACCCGAAGAACCTGATTGGACTGCTCGTCGACGAATGGGGCACGTGGTGGGACGAGGAGCCCGGCACCATCAGCGGCCACCTCTACCAGCAGAACGCCCTGCGCGACGCCTTCGTGGCCTCGCTCACGCTGAACGTCTTCCATAAGTACACCGACCGCATCAAGATGGCAAACATCGCCCAGGTGGTCAACGTGCTGCAGTCGATGATTCTGACCGACCAGAAGGGCACCGGCCACATGGTGCTCACGCCCACCTACCACGTGTTCAAGCTCTACACGCCGTTCCAGGAGGCCACCTACCTGCCCGTCACGCTTGAAAGCCCGACGATGGCCGTCAGCAAGGCTTACTTCCGCCAGAAAGAGGGTGCCCGTGACGCCGGCTACCGCCCCTGCCCCATGCTCTCGGCCTCGGCCGCCAAGACCAAGGACGGCAGCCTCGTGCTCGCCGTCACCAACGTCTCGCTCGACAAGGAGCAGACCGTCGACTTCGAGCTCGACGGCTTCAAGGCGCACCAGGTGAGCGGACGGATTCTCACCTCGAAGAGCGTAGCCGACTACAACGACTTCCAGCATCCCAACGTCGTCGCCCCCGCCGACTTCAAGGACGTCCGCCTGAAGGGTGACGCCGTCAGCGTGAAGCTCCCCGCCCACTCGCTCGTCGTGCTGACCATCAAGTAGGGTGACTGGTGGCACCGCCCTTCCTCGTGTCAGCTGAATAATCTATTATACCCATCACAGTATAATAGTAGCGAAACATAGAAAACAACCCGCACTTCCCGCACTTCCCGCACCTGACTTCGCCGCGAGAGCCAGCGGAAGGCGCACGAAAGGCGGCGCGCCACGATGTTCCCACGGCCTGGGACAAACGTCCCAGGCCGTGGGACAATTATTCACCGCCCATGAATGTCGGCCGC
>CAMOKH010000031.1 GCA_946617675.1 uncultured Prevotellaceae bacterium
ACTGTCAGGTCCACTCCACGGTGATGCTCTCCGAGGTCGACCGCAAGATTTTCCGCAAGCTCGGCTGCGGCCTGACCTGCGACCCGGTGAGGAAGAAGTAAAAACCAAGAGAGGGGGGCTTCACTCAGTTTTTCGGGTGTGAGACGATGCTGACGATGTGCGCCACGTCAGCAACGTCGATGCGCCCGTCGCCGTTAGCATCGGCAGCCCAGCGCGAGAAGCTCGTCGCGTTGAGCCCCACGACGTGGCGGGCGACGCAGGCGGCATCAGCGGCGTCAACGGTTCCGTCGCCGTTGGCATCGCCCTTCTCCACGATGCGCAGACGGGCCACGACGGGACGGTGGTCGCCGAGCGGCGTACCGTCGTCCCAGGTGTAGTCGGTCTCGACACGGTAGTCGAGCAGTTCGACGCGCGGCCCGTTGACGGGACTGATGTAGAGAATCTTGTCGAGCTGTTCGCCCTGCTGGTGGCCGTACTTCCAGGGGCTGAGCGGCTCGTCGCCGATGGCGGGGTAGCGGCCCTGACGGCAGTGCTCCACCCAGCAGTCGCTGACCGTGTAACGCCCCGTCGCCTCGATGGGACGGATGAAGAGCGCGACGATGCTGTCGCGCGTATAGTAGCTGTTCATATCGCCCAGCACAATGACGGGCCGGTCATCGAGGCGGGCCAGCAGATGACTGCGCAGCTGGCGCCACTGGTTCCAGCGCGCCTCCTTGTCGGGCTGGTCGGCGCCCGAGCGTTCGTCGGCGTCATCGCTGGCGTCCATGTGCATGTTGTAGACCACCAGCTGGCGGCCATTGTCGAGCTGCATCTCCAGGCGGCGGAAGCCCTTGTAGCAGAGGGCGTCGTTGGCATGGTCAGTGCGGCCGTAGGCGTCGTTCCACCTCACGGCGTCCTCGCTGAGTCGCTGGTGGCGCTTCAGCCAGAAACAGCAGAGGCCGTCGGTATCGAACGTAGATCTGTCGAGATGGAACCAGGGCAGGCCGCCCATGTTGAAGTACTGCACCTGGCCCCAGTGGTAGCCCTTGTCGAGCGCCTCGGTCAGTTCCTTGTGGTAGTAGAAGTCCTCCTGAACGCCAACGATGTCGTAGCCCCTACCGGCGAGATAGGCGCTGATCAGCTTGGTGCCGTTGGTGCCGGGGCCGTCGTCGTTCAGGCTGAGCCACAGTATCTTCTGCGGCAGTCCGTCGACGTTGAGCGTTGCGACGGTGAATGGCTGCGCCTTCATCGCCGCCGCTGACAGGAGCGTAAGTGCGAAAATATGCAGTATCCTTTTCATACCCCTTAGAGATGTAGTCTGACAACGACGGGCAGGTGGTCGCTATAGCCGTCCTGATGCTTCATGCCGATATAGGTGCGGCGGGGACGATAGCCGCCGTAAAGCTTTTCCTCCTCGAGCAGGAAGCGTGGCGAGTGGATATAGGCTGTATCCACCTTGCTGCTGATGGACAGTGAGCCGAGGACGTGGTCGATGCTACCCCACTGGCCCTTGTAGCGATAGCTGCCGCCGACGCCGTTCTGTCCGCGCGCGCCCTTTGTCAGCAGCTTCAGGCGCTGACGGGAAAGGCGCTGAATGACGGCGCCGTCGTGCTCGTCGTTGAAGTCGCCGGCAATCAGGATGGAAGCCTCTGGCGCTATCATCTGAATAGAATCGACCGACTGGCAGAGCCGGTCGGCCACGGCCATGCGGAAAGGCCGACTGTAGCGCTCGCCGCCGTAGCGGCTGGGAGCATGGACGACAAAGACATGGAGCGTGTCGCCCGTCACCGTCCGTCCGCTGACATAGAGGATGTCGCGTGTGGGGCGCATGTCCTTTACGGGCTTAACGCGGATAGGATAGCTGCAGACGGGAGCAAAGGCGTAGGGGCTGTAGGCCAGGGCCACGTCGATGCCGCGAAGGTCGGGCGAGCTGGTCATCACATACTCGTAGCCGGCATTGCGGAGCAGCGACCTCTTCGTCAGGTCGTTCATCACCGTGTCGTTCTCAATTTCGCAGAGGGCTATCAGGTCGGGGATGTTGTCGCTGGTAGAGAGCAGTTCCTGAGCGATGTTGTTGAGCTTGCGCCAGTAGCGCTTCCGCGTCCAGTGGCGTATGGCCTCAGGCAGATACTCCTCGTCCTGTTTCAGCGAGTCGTCGCGGTAGTCGAACAGGTTCTCGCAGTTCAGCTCGACCAGCGTCAGCGACTGCGCATGTGCCGTAAGCGATAACAGCATAACAGCACAGACCCGGCCAACCGACCGCATTACCCACCGACATGCGCTCACAGAAGTAATGTCAAGGCCTTTCATGCGTCAACTTCTGGTATAACTTAAACAGTTCAGCCACACACATGCTTTCAGAGAATTGGCTGCTGGCCTTCCGGGTCAGCAGGGCTTCATAGATGCGCCCTACTATCTCTCCGGCTTGCATCGACACCCGCATCTCCTTCGACAAGTGTTCGCTCTTCTGGTCAACGAGGAACTGCAGGCGGTAGTACTCCTTTCCCAGGTCTTTGAGCCAGATTTCTTCCGGTTCTCCGTTGGGCTGGTTCATGTCGTAGACCAAGAACTGCTCGAAGTTGCAGGTCACAATCCACTTCGGATGTTCATCCACGGGCATGTTGGCTACATACCGCTTGGCCTGCTGGAAGGGATTGAGCTTTGACCCATCGCTTTGGGGGATAGGCAGGCGCAGGTCCTTTCCAAGCGACTTCTGCTCTATGAGTACCCGCGTCGAGGGTATATGAGCGTCGATGAAGTTGGTGGCGTCCACCATGTTCTTCACCTGCTCTTCGTAGCGGATGAAGGAAGGCAGGTTCTCGACACCATACACGTTAGTCAGCAGGTCGGCCCAGAACAGCTGGCTCTCGCGACGTTCATACCCTCGGCCCTGCCATCGCTCAGCGAACTCGGCGGCAGCCGCCGCCATCTGCTTCTCTGTTTTCATACTCAGTCTGCAATTTGGGGACAAAGTTACGAAAAAAATTGGGATATCAAAAAAACAATTGTTAAATTTGTACACACATATTTCCAAACGTCATGAGAATACGATACACACCAGGGCAATCCCGACCAGCCGGAATCGCTTCATTCAGAAAAAAAAGTTTAAAAGTGCCTACACTGCTTACACTTACGCATAAACAGCTGATTTTCAGCGCGTTTCTTTGTGTAAGCAAATTTATTTAGTGTAGGCAACCAACCAAAAACGGGGCTAAAATGCCCTTGAGACCGACAAAAAGGCCTGCTTTAGCCTACATGCTCAACAATCCAACGGCAACGGCAACCGAAAAGGGCCGCTCCAAAACGTTCCCACGGCCTGGGAACGTTTGTCCCAGGCCGTGGGAACGTTTGTCCCAGGCCGTGGGAACAACTGTTTGCCGCCCCGAAACTCTCTGGATTGTCGCGCCAAATAGCCATTTAGCTGCAAAATGTTAAAATGGCCCCTTTTGGGTCGTTCCAACGGCTTTTAGGGTCTGATTTTGGGTAGTTGCCTACACTAAACGAATTTGCCTACACAAAGAAACATACTGTAACACAACAAGTTAGCCTCAAGTGTAAGCAGTGTAGGCACTTTCAAACTTTATTTTCTGACGAACCGGTCGGGACTAAGACTCTGCAGAGCCCTTAGTCCGCTTGATCTTCCAGCCGAGGGCCACCACGACAATGCTCGCCACGGGCGACAGCAGGTTGAAGAAGCAGTAAGGCAGGTAGGTGAGCGTGGCCACGCCGAGCACGGTGCTCTGCGTCAGGCCGCAGGTGTTCCATGGCACGAGCACGCTGGTCACCGTGGCTCCGTCCTCGCACGATCGGCTCAGCAGCCGTGGCTCGTAGCCGCGCTGCCGGTAGGTGTCGCGGAACATCTGGCAGGAGAGCATGATGGAGAGGTACTGGTCGGCCATGGCAATGTTGCAGAAGAGGGCTGTGCCGACGGTGGACGCCACGAGCGAGGCTGTGCCCCTGGCCAGCCGCAGCACGACGCGCATGAGGTCGCGCAGCTGTCCGGTGGCGGTCAGCGCGGCCCCGAAAGTCTGGGCGCAGATGATGAGCCAGATGGTGGGCATCATGCCCACCATGCCGCCAGTATGCACCAGTTCGTTGAGCATGGGCACGCCGGTCTCGATGCTGGTGGCACCGTAGCACACCTGCATCATGCCCTTATAGGAGGCTATCAGGCCGCTGCCCTCATGACCCGAGATGGTGTGGACGAGTGTTGGCTGCACCAGCAGGGCAACGACGACGGCCAGCATGATAGCCAGAAAGAGCACCACCATCGACGGCCAGCGGCGGGCTATCATGACACCCGTGGCGACGGGCACCAGAAGGAGCCAGGGCGAGATAACGAACGTGCGCTGCAGGCCGTCGACAAACTCGGCGACGTTGCCCTGCCCCGAGACGTTCATCGTCAGTCCGGCAATGAGAAACACCGTGAGCGAGATACAGAAGGCTGGCACGGTGGTGTAGAGCATGTAGCGGATATGGGTGAACAGCGGCGTGCCAGCGACGCTGGAGGCAAGCACCGTGGTGTCAGAGAGGGGCGACAGCTTGTCGCCGAAGTAGGCGCCGGTAATGATGGAGCCAGCTATCCAGCCGTCGTCGAAGCCGTGGGCCTTGCCGATGCCCATGAGTGCCACGCCGATGGTGGCCACGGTGGTCCACGACGAGCCTATCATGAGGCTGACCAGCGCGCAGAGCAGCGAACTGCTGACGAGGAACACCTCGGGGCGCAGCAGCTGCATGCCGTAGTAGATCATCGTGGGCACGATGCCCGAGACCATCCACGTGCCGCCGATGGCGCCTATGAGCAGCAGGATGATGATGGCCGGGGTGCAGGAGGCTATCTTGTCGGTCATCTCGCGTTCCAGGTCCTCCCAGGTCATGCGCCCGGAGAAATGGCCGACGAGCACACTGACCGCCGAGGCCACGAGCAGCGACACCTGCGACGCGCCGTCAAGCGTTGCGTTGCCAAAGACGGCAACGCAACACGAGATGAGCGCTATCAGTATCAGGAACGGGATGAACGACATGTATCAGCAGACCTTCTCGAGTCGCTTCATGATAGAGAACATGAAGACGGCCGAAATGAGGCAGAGGGCAATGAACACTGTCCAGACGGCCCAGAGGGGAATGTTGCCCCAGAGATAGCCGCCGACGCCGACGAGCTTGTTGCCGATGGCGGTGGCAACGAACCAGCCGCCCATCATCAGGCCCTTGTACTTCGGGGGAGCCACCTTCGAGACGAACGAGATGCCCATCGGCGAGAGAAGCAGCTCGGCGAAGGTTAATATAAGATAGGTATAGATGAGCAGCTGGGGCGTGGCGTCGGCCATGTGGACAGCCACCTGCTCACCGTCGGGGCCGGCAGTGGTCTGCGGCATGGGCAGCCCAAACGAGGCAACGGCCATAAGGCAGTAGGCCAGTCCGGCGACAACCATACCGTAGGCAATCTTGCGCGGGGCGGAAGGCTCCTTGCCTTTCTTCGACAGCGAGCCGAAGATTGCCAGCGACACGGGCGTCAGGGCGACGACATAGAAGGGGTTGAACTGCTGGAAGATGGGAGCCGAGACGGCCACAATCTCGCCCTTGGTGGCATCGTACTGCAGGAAGAGGAAGGCCAGAGCGACGCAGATGACGACGGCAGAGATAGCCTTGCCCTTGCCGGTCTTCGACTGGAAGAGCGAGAACAGGGCGTAGACGATGAAGATGATGGCCACGAGGTTCCACACGTTGAAGGCCATGCCCTCGACGCCGGTCGACGTCTTGGCGGTGAACTCGTCGGCGAAGTAGGTCAGCGAGAGACCGTTCTGGTGGAAGGCCATCCAGAAGAAGATGACGACGGCGAAGACGAGGCAGAGTGCAATGATGCGCTGCTTGGTCTCCTCCTTCGACAGCTCCTCGACCTCCGACTTGACGCCCTCCTTCTTGGCGCCGCCCTCCACATGGCGGAAGGTGCCGCGGAAGGCGTAATAGATAGCTATCGAGAGGATGAGCGAGGCGCAGGCCACGGCGAAGGCGAAGTGGTAGGAGTCGTTGACCGACGTGCCGAGGTTCTGCTGTGCCCACTCCATAATCTTGACGGCAGCCGTCGGTGCGAAGAGGGCGCCGATGTTGATGGCCATGTAGAAGATGGAGAAGCCCGAGTCGCGCTGCGAGGCGTACTTCGGGTCGTTGTAAAGGTCGCCCACCATGACCTGGAGGTTACCCTTGAAGAGGCCCGTGCCAAGTCCGATGAGCACCAGTGCTGCAAGCATCACGACGAGTGCCACGGTGTCGCCGCCCAGGGGCACTGAGAGCAGCAGATAGCCTGCAAACATGATGAGGATGCCGATGGTCACCATGCGGCCGAAGCCGAACTTGTCGGCCAGCCATCCGCCCACGATGGGCAGGAAGTAGACGAGCATGAGGAAGTCACTGTAGATCTCGCCGGCCCAGCCGGCGTCGAGTCCGTAGTTGGCGCGCAGGAATAGCGCAAAGACGGCGAGCATCGTGTAGTAGCCGAAGCGCTCGCCGGTGTTGGCCAGTGCCAACGCATAGAGTCCTTTAGGTTGGTTCTCAAACATAACTTTTTGTTTTTTATTGGTATTTTACTTGATTTTGTCGTTCTTGCTCTTGACGATGTCGAACAGGTAGGTCGCCTTGACGTAGAAGGTCTGGTAGTCTGACTTGGCAAAGTAGTCGCGCTTCGAACTGCCGTAGACGTTGCCCAGGCCGTAGTAGAACCGGCCTTCGAGCATGATGTGGCCGATGCGGGGCTGCGAGAACTCCAGGCCGAGGCCGACGGCAATGCCGTAGTCGAACTTGTTCTCTATGGGCTTGTGGTACATGTTCGAGAAGTTATAGGTCTTCTTGTCCTGGACGATATCCGGTCCCGAGATGTGCGACACGCGCTGGTTCCACGCCGGGTTGTCGAGGTCGAAGTTATACTCGGCCTCCTCGTTGAGGTAGTAGCCCAGCTGCGGGCCCGCCTGGGCAAAGAACTGGAAGCCGCGGCGCTCGCGCCCCCACCCCATTCGTGCGAACAGCGGCACCTGGATATAGTTCACCCGGCGCAGGTACTCCTCGGGCTGCTCCGTGTCAGGGTTGATGACGGGTGAGTCGTTCTGGTCCCAGATGCGCTCCTGCCAGCCCATCTGGGCGTAGTTGACCTCGCCGACGATGGCACAGATGCTGTTGAAGTACTTCTCGACGGTGTAGCGCATGGTCAGGCCGAACGTCTTGCCCAAGAGCAGGTCTTGCGGCACTTCGGGCACGAAGTCGATGCTGCTGAGCGTGACACCGCCGTTGACACCCACGCCAAACTCGTTGCGATACTGGCCGATCTGAGCCTGCAGGGTGAAGGGTAAGAAGGTAAAAAGGGCGAAAAGTAGTCTCTTCTTCGTTTCCATCTCCATCGTTTAAAAAGCTATCGTTTCCATCCGCTGCTCGGGCATGTAGTGTACAAAGAGCAGCTGGTGGTTGCGCAGTCCGCCGCTACCGTCGCGCTCGAAGCGCAACGGTGTCTGTACAGGCGTATAGGCCGACTGTCCCGGTGCACCGGTAAAGTTTTTACCGTAGGCATTGAAGCCCTGCAGGAAGAACATGGCATGGTCGAAACCGGTGATGGCGAAACGCGGCTGGGCAGCCATCATGTCCTGGTGGAAGTTCCAGCGGTACTTCTGCTGCAGGCGCATCGTACGCGACGACAGCTGATTGAAGTGGAAGTAGGCGGGTATGTACACGTCGTACTTATAGAAGTTGTCCTGCTGGGCCTTGGTGTACATCATCCACTCGGTGTAGCCGAACATGCTGACCTGCACGTCGCGAGCCGTCGTCTTCATGGTGTTGAGCTTGGCGAAGGCGGCCAACAGTTCGGGCGAGCGCCCGGTGTTGAGGATGACGACGTTGGGCTTGCTGTGCTTGAAGGTACGGGCAAACATGGCGTCGGACGACTTCAGGTTGGTAATGCCGTACTCAATGCCGCGGGCCTCAAGCTGGCGGCGCAGCCCTGTGGTGAAGCTGCCCTTCTGGCTGGTGGTGTCGTTGCAGTCGATGAACACGGGGTGGTAGTCCTTGAAGCGGTTCATGAACTGGGCGATAATCGACTCGTTGAGTGCCGCCGGCGACTGGTAGACCTGGAAGATGTTGGGGTTGGTGCTCACCTGCGGCGCATTGATGGAGAAGGGTATCACCAGGCGAATGTCGTTGCGGGTGACGAAGTCTGACAGCTGAGCCATCTGCTTCGAGTAGAGCGGGCCGATGATGATGTCGCACTGACGGGCATCCTTCTCGCGCAGCACGGGGGCAATGTCCTCGTTGTCGGGCGTGTTCCAGGCGTGGACGTCGACCGACAGGCCGAGCTTCTTCAGACTGTCGCAGGCCATCAGCACGCCACGGTAGTACTCCACCATGCGGCGCCCGTCGCCATTGATGTCGTGCAGGGGCAGCATGACGCCCAACCGTATGGGCTTCTTCGACACCCGGCCTGCCACGGGGATCGTGGCCGACGCGCCGTTGGCGGTCGTGGCGCTCTTGACTGTGGGAATGACGATGAAGGCATCCTTCTTCAGCTCGTAGCCCGGCTGGTTCATCTCAGGATTGGCGTCGATGAGCTGCTGGACGGTGAGGCCATACTGGCGGGCTATTCCGAAGATGGTCTCCTTCTTCTTTACCTTATGCATCTCGCGCCCCCCGGAAGTCTGTCCCAGTGCGGGGCTTGCCACAATGCCGGCCAGCGTGGCCAGCAAAAAATATCTAAATAAACGTTTCATTTCTCTATTGATTTCTGTTTTGCGCTACAAAAGTACAAAAAATCTGCGGCACCGTCAACCTTTTTCATTTTTTTTTGTAACTTTGCACCAAATTTCTACTGATTATGCGAATGAAGCTTTCTTTCTTAGTGGTTCTCATGGCGCTTTTCGCCACCACGGGGCACGCCCAAAGCGTGAAGCCGACAGCCACTTACACCGACAAGGACAACAATATCGTGAACAGCGACAATGAGCTGACGGCCGAGGCACCGCTCGACGTCACCTTCAGGGCTAACCCCACTAACATCGGCGACCACACCGTGGCCTACGAGTGGCACTTCCGCAAGGAGAACGCCGAACAAGACCTGATAGTGCGCTATGAAGAGGACACCCAGTACACGTTCACCGAGTCGGGGGCGTTCATCATCACCCTGAAGGCCAGGCTCACCGACATTAACGTCGACCTCGACTCGGCCACCATCAAGGTGACCATCAGCGAGAGCCGGCTGGAGATGCCCAACGCCTTCTCGCCCAACGGCGACGATAAGAACGAGATTTACGGCGCCAAGGGCGTCTGCGACCCTAACAGCACGGCTCACTACAAGAGCATCGTCGAGTTCCACGGCTACATCTTCAACCGCTGGGGCCAGAAGCTCTTCGAGTGGACCGACGTCTCAAAGGGATGGGACGGCACCTTCCACGGCTCGCCCGTCAAGGACGGCGTCTACTTCGTCCTGGTGAAGGCCAAGGGTGCCGACGGCCGCGAATACAACATCAAGAAAGACATCAACCTGCTCAGAAACTTCACCGAGAGCACCAGCTCAACCGGTAACCCATAGCCCACTCTACTCGCCCCAATGCAAGACATGATAAAAGTATTCGGTGCCCGCGTCCACAACCTGAAGAACATCGACGTGGAGATACCGCGCAAGTCGCTGACCGTCATTACCGGACTCAGCGGAAGCGGCAAGTCGTCACTGGCCTTCGACACTATCTTTGCCGAGGGACAGCGACGCTACATCGAGACATTCTCGGCCTACGCCCGCAACTTCCTCGGCGGCATGGAGCGCCCCGACGTCGACAAGATTACGGGGCTCTCGCCCGTCATCAGCATCGAGCAGAAGACCACCAACCGCAATCCCCGCTCCACCGTAGGCACCACCACCGAGGTCTACGACTACATGCGCCTGCTCTTTGCCCGCGCCGGCCATGCCTACAGCTACATGACGGGCGAACCGATGGTGAAGTACACTGAGGAGCGCGTCATCGAAATGATACAGAACGACTACGCCGGGCGCCGCATACTGATACTGGCCCCCCTCGTACGCAGTCGTAAGGGTCACTACCGTGAACTCTTCGAGGCCATGCGCCGTAAGGGCTACCTCAACATCCGCGTCGACGGCGAGATGAAGGAGATTACGCAGGGCATGAAGGTCGACCGCTACAAGAACCACGACATCGAGGTGGTCGTCGACAAGCTAAGCCTCCCCCCAGCCCCCTCCGAAGGAGGTGGAGAGCATACAGCCAACGACCGGCTGAAGAAATCGGTGCAGCTGGCCATGAAGCAGGGCGACGGCCTCATCATGATTCTCGACAAGGACAGCGGCGTGGCGAAGTTTTTCTCAAAACGGCTGATGTGCCCCACCACGGGCATCAGCTACAGCGACCCGGCTCCCAACAACTTCTCGTTCAACTCGCCGCAGGGCGCCTGTCCCCACTGTAAGGGCCTGGGCTATGTCAACGAGATCGACCTGGCCAAGGTCATCCCTAACCGCAAGCTGAGCATTCATGACGGCGGCATCGTGCCGCTCGGCAAGCACAAGAACCAGATGATATTCTGGCAGATAGACGCCCTGCTGAGGAAATACGACTGCACGCTGAAGACGCCGATTGCCGACCTCCCCGACGAGGCCCTGCAGGAGGTCCTCTATGGTTCGCTCGAGAATGTGCGCATTGACAAGGAACTGGTCCACACGTCGAGCGACTACTTCGTCGCCTTCGACGGCATCATCAAGTACCTGCGGCAGGTCATGGAGAACGACGACTCGGCCGCCGGCCAGAAGTGGGCCGACCAGTTCCTGGCCGAGACGCCCTGTCCCGAGTGCCACGGCCAGCGGCTCAACCGCGAGGCGCTCAGCTATCGCATCTGGGACAAGAACATAGCCGAACTGGCAACGATGGACATCAGCGAGCTGCGCGAGTGGCTCGACCACGTCGAGGAGCATCTTGACAACCAGCAGCGACAGATAGCCGCAGAGATACTGAAGGAGATACGCACCCGCCTGGACTTCCTGCTTGAGGTGGGCCTCGACTACCTGGCGCTGAACCGTCCGTCGGCATCGCTCTCAGGCGGCGAGAGCCAGCGCATACGCCTGGCCACACAGATAGGCTCGCAGCTGGTCAACGTGCTGTACATCCTCGACGAGCCCAGCATCGGCCTGCACCAGCGCGACAACGAGCGGCTCATCCGCTCGCTCAAGGAGCTGCGCGACCTGGGCAACACGGTCATCGTCGTCGAGCACGACCGCGACATGATGCTTGCCGCCGACTGGATTATCGACATCGGGCCACGCGCCGGCCGCAAGGGCGGCGAGGTGGTCTTCCAGGGCACGCCCCAGCAGCTGCTGAAGTCCGACACGCTCACCGCCCAATACCTCAACGGTTCTGTCTGTTGCGACATTGCCGCAACACCCCCCGCTGACAAAGAAGCCACCCCCAAGGTGCTGCGCCTGACGGGCTGCACCGGCAACAACCTGAAGAACGTCACCGTGGAGTTCCCCTTGGGCAAGCTCGTCCTCGTCACCGGCGTCTCAGGCTCAGGCAAGTCGACGCTCATCAACGAGACGCTGCAGCCTATACTCTCGAAGCACTTCTACCGTTCGCTGAAGCGCCCCATGAACTACGACAGCATCGAAGGACTGGAGCTGATCGACAAGGTGGTCAACGTCGACCAGTCGCCGCTGGGCCGCACGCCACGCTCCAATCCGGCTACCTACACCGGCGTCTTCGCCGACATCCGCTCGCTCTTCGTGGGACTGCCCGAAGCCAAGATTCGCGGCTACAAGCCCGGACGGTTCTCGTTCAACGTCAAGGGCGGCCGCTGCGAGACCTGCGGCGGCAATGGCTACAAGACCATCGAGATGAACTTCCTGCCCGACATTCAGGTGCCCTGTGAGGAGTGCCACGGACGACGCTACAACCGCGAAACTCTGGAAGTGCGCTACAAGGGTAAGTCGATAGCCGACGTGCTCGACATGACCATCAACCAGGCCGTGGAGTTCTTCGACAACGTGCCCGACATCCTGCGTAAGATAAAAACCATACAGGACGTCGGACTGGGATACATTAAGCTCGGGCAACCCTCGACCACACTCAGCGGCGGCGAGAGCCAGCGCGTGAAACTGGCCACCGAACTGTCGAAACGCGACACAGGCCGCACCGTCTACATCCTCGACGAGCCCACCACGGGTTTGCACTTCGAGGACATCCGCATTCTGATGCAGGTGCTGCGCAGGCTCGTCGACCGCGGCAACACGGTCATCGTCATCGAGCACAACCTCGACGTCATCCGCCAGGCCGACTGGATTATCGACATGGGGCCCGAGGGCGGCCGCCGCGGCGGCGAGGTGCTCACCGTGGGCACTCCCCGCCAGGTGGCACTGAGCGGCGTGGGCTTCACCTCACGCTTCCTGAAGCAGGAACTGGGACTGTAGTCGCACAGATATAAACACAGAGACACAGAGAACTTAAAGTCAACAATGACTCCGAGTCTCTGTGTCTCTGTTTTATAAAACTATACTATAGAACTGCCGGCTTAGAAGTTCACACCGAAGTTGATGAACAGGGCGTTGCTGTGGATAGAGCCCTTGCCGTCGGCAATATTGGCAATACCGAACTGGTAGCCAGCCTCAAGATAGAGCATGTCGTACTCAGCACCACATCCCACCTTGACACCCATGTCGCCATGGTTCACCACGTTGTAAGAACTCTCATCAAGGTCAATCTTGTCGTTCTTGATGCGTCCGCCAATACCCCATGAGAAGTAGGGTCCCAGGAAGGGAAGCACTGCAATCTTGTCGGTAGCCTGAATACCATACTTGAGGACGATGGGGATTTCCAGGTTCTTCAGCGTCATCGTCACATCGTCCTCCTTACCACCACGCTGGGTATAATAGAAACCACTCTCCAAGAACACCGGCGAGGATGATGACACGCGCAAACCGATGACACCGCCCAGCGTCAGACCGGCCTTCATGCCCGAAGCATCATAGTCGCCTGACATCGATGCCAGCGTCAGACCCATACGGGCACCATAGTAGACATTGTTCTTGTCGAGTTCGAAACCACCGCTGGCAAACTGTGCGAACGAAGGCACGGCCAGCATCATTGCTACGATAGCTGCAAAAAACTTCTTCATAATATTACTTTTTAAGTGATTATTGTTTGTAAACTTCTGCAAAATAACAATAAAAATTTCATATAGCCAAACTTTTTAGCTAAAAAAACGTATTTGCATACTATTTGCTGTTGCAGAATTAAGGAAATATGCGTAAATTTGCACCGATTAAATGACATAACAGCAAAGAAAAGATAAAATGAAAAAGATGTTTTTAGGCTCGTTGGCACTCATCGTGCTGGCCGCCACACTGCAGAGTGCAGCTCAAAAGGATGACGAAGTGATGACCAAGGAGAACGGCGGCTACGTCGTGAACACCACCACACTCGGGAAGGATGTGCAGGGCTATGCCGGCACCACCCCTGTAAAGGTCTATATTAAAAAGAATAAGGTAGAGAAGGTGGAGTTCCTGAAGAACCAGGAGACGCCCAAGTACTTTGCCCGCGTGAAGAAGGCGATGCAGGGTAAGTGGGACGGCCTGAAGGTGAAGGACGCTGCCAAGCTGAAGGTCGATGGCGTGACCGGTGCCACCTTCTCGTCGGATGCTGTCAGCAAGAACGTCCAGATAGCACTGGACTACTACCAGAAGCACAAGTGAACAGCCGACTCGCCGCCATCGGCGCCATGCTCATGGCCGTCATCTGCTGCCATGCTACCGACAACCGAAAGTTGTCGGCCTACGTCCGTCAGCTGACGCTACAGCAAGAGCCGGCACTGTCAAGGGCCGCCGACAGGAGCGCCAAGCCCCGCAGGCTGACGGCCTTCGTGCGCATTGATCGCGACAAGGCCGCCGACGTCTGGCACCGCTACGGCTGCCGACCGCTCGCCACGGCAGGCGATATCGCCATCGTCAGTATTCCCGTCGACCGTCTGGCTCAGCTCTCCGACCATCCCGCCGTCAGCCGCATCGAGGCCAGTCCTACAGGCCGCGCCACGATGGACACCACCGCCGTCATCGTCGGTGCCGACCGGCTGTACGCCCCCGACGGGAGGGAGATCATGAGGGGCCTCACCGGCGAAGGGGTCATCGTGGGCGTCATGGACATCGGCTTCGACCTGACCCACCCCAACTTCTACGACGCCTCGGCCACGCGTTACCGCATCGGTGCATTCTGGGACCAGCTCTCGCGCGACACCGTCGGCAGCAGCCTGCCCGTAGGCCGCGACTTCACCAGCTACGACCTCGTCCGCTCACAGCTGCACTCCGTCGACGGACTGACACAGACCCACGGCACCCATACCCTCGGCATCGCCGCCGGTAGCGGTTACCACTCGCCCTACCGGGGCATCGCCTACGACGCCGACATCTGTCTGGTCAGCAACGCCGTCAGCGACGACATCGCACTCATCGACTCGGCCGACGTCGAAAAATACACCACGGCCACCGACGCCCTCGGCTTCAAGTACATCTTCGACTACGCCGACCGCCAGGGAAAGCCCTGCGTGGCCTCGTTCAGCGAGGGCTACCCACCCTACCTCGACAGTGAAGACAGCCTCTACGCCGCCTTCCTCGACAGCCTCACCGGCCCTGGGCGCATCATCGTGGCCTCGGCGGGCAATGAGCGCGTCACCAATACCTACATGAAAAAAGACGTGGGACAGGAGGCGACGGGCGCCTTCATCAGCTCTGCCCTCAAGACGGCCTTCTACCGCATCAAGACGCGCACGCCGCTACGCCTCGCCGTCAAGGCTTACGACCCGGCGTCCGCCACCCTTGACATTACCACGGAGCGGTTCCTGAGCGACTCGGTACTTACCGACACGCTGTTCATCGCCGGCGACACCTGCACCGTGACCACCGACCGCTACCCCTCGACATTCACTGCCGACACGGTCTACAACGTACTGTTTACAGCCAGCAAAGCCCTGTCGGGGCTTCCACCCATTGCCCTGGTCCTACAAGGCAGCACCACCCAGGCCGAGCTCTACGGCAGCTCAGGCAGCGGACTCAAGAGTCTGCCCGACACTGACACACGCTGGACGGCCGCCGAGATGACTCACAACATCCATGCCCCGGCCTGCTTCCCCTCGGTGGTCTGCGTCGGCGCCACCGCCCACCGCTTCGGCTTCACCAACTACCGGGGCGAGTACCGCAACTTCTCAGATGGGCGCACCCTGGGCCGGCTCAGCCCCTACTCGTCAGTAGGTCCTACAATGGGCGGACTGATGAAGCCCGACGTCGTGGCACCCGGCGACAATATCATCTCGTCGTACAGCAGCTACTATCTTGAAAACAAGCCCGACGCCGGCGACATCAACTCCGACGTCGAGCACTTCGACTTCGAGGGCCGCACCTACGCCTGGAATGCCAACTCCGGCACGTCGATGGCTACGCCCGTCGTGGCCGGCGTCATTGCCCTCTGGCTGCAGGCCAAGCCCGACCTGACGCCCGCCGAGGCCATCGAGGCCCTGCGCCACACCTGCCGGCGCCCCGACCCCTCGCTCGCCTACCCTAACAACGAGTACGGCCACGGCGAGATCGACGCCTACCGCGGACTGCTCTACCTGATCGGCGCCGACGGCATAGAAAAGATCAGCCGCCAACACTCCGGTGAGTGTCAGCGGCCGAAAATCTATAATCTTGGCGGTCAGCGCCTCAGCGCGCCCATGAAGGGCATCAACATCGTCGGCGGCCGCAAGGTCGTCGTCAAGTGACTACGCTTCGTCCAGCAGAATCTTCATCATCTCTACAGCTGAGTAAGGCACGGGTGTGCCAGGGCCGAAGATGCAGGCCACACCGGCCTTGTAGAGGAAGTCGTAGTCCTGGGCGGGAATGACACCGCCGGCGGTGACCATGATGTCCTCGCGGCCCAGCTTCTTCAGCTCCTCGATGAGCTGCGGGATGAGGGTCTTGTGACCGGCAGCCAACGAGGAGGCACCGACGATGTGGACGTCGTTCTCGACGGCCTCGCGGGCAGCCTCGGCCGGTGTCTGGAACAGCGGTCCCATGTCGACGTCGAAGCCGCAGTCGGCATAGCCCGTGGCCACCACCTTGGCACCGCGGTCGTGTCCGTCCTGACCCATCTTGGCAATGAAGATACGCGGACGCCGTCCTTCACGCTTTGCAAACTCGTCGGTCATCTTCTTGGCCAACTCGAAGTTACTGTCGTTTTTACTTTCTGAACTATACACGCCTGAAATGGTTCTGATGACTGCTTTATAACGGCCCACGATCTCCTCGCAGGCATCCGAAATCTCTCCCAACGTACAACGCAGCTGGGCGGCCTTGACGGCCAGGTCGAGCAGGTTGTTCTCCGACTTGCGGCCTTCCTGGAAGTCGCGGACGCAGTCGGTGATGGCCTTGAGGGCAGCCTGACAGGCGGCCTCGTCGCGGGTAGCGCGCACTTGCTTCAGGCTCTCCTCCTGCTGCTTGCGCACGGCGGTGTTGTCGACCTCGAGGATGTCGATGGGATCCTCGTGGTCCAGACGGTACTTGTTGATGCCGACGATGGTCTGCTGGCCAGAGTCGATACGTGCCTGGGTACGGGCCGAAGCCTCCTCGATACGCATCTTGGGCAGGCCGGTCTCAATGGCCTTGGCCATGCCGCCGAGTTTCTCAATCTCCTGGATGTGCTCCCAGGCCTTGTGTACCAGCTCGTTGGTGAGCGTCTCTACATAGTAGGAACCGGCCCACGGGTCAATCTGCTTGCAGACCTTCGTCTCGTTCTGGATGTAAATCTGCGTGTTACGGGCGATACGGGCCGAGAAGTCGGTAGGCAGGGCGATGGCCTCGTCGAGTGCGTTGGTGTGCAGCGACTGGGTGTGACCCAAGACGGCGGCCATAGCCTCGATACAGGTGCGGCCCACGTTGTTGAAGGGGTCCTGCTCGGTCAACGACCAGCCGGAGGTCTGCGAGTGGGTACGCAGGGCCAGCGACTTCGGGTTCTTGGCACCGAACGACTTCACGATCTTGGCCCACAGCAGGCGTCCGGCACGCATCTTGGCAATCTCCATGAAGTGGTTCATGCCGATGGCCCAGAAGAAGCTGAGACGCGGAGCGAAGGCGTCGACGTCGATACCGGCGTTGACACCCGTGCGCAGGTAGTCCATACCGTCGGCCAGCGTGTAGGCCAGCTCAATGTCGGCGGTGGCACCAGCCTCCTGCATGTGGTAGCCCGAGATGGAGATCGAGTTGAACTTCGGCATCTTCTGCGAAGTGTACTCGAAGATGTCGGCGATGATCTTCATCGAGAATGCGGGCGGATAGATATAGGTGTTGCGCACCATGAACTCCTTCAGGATGTCGTTCTGAATGGTTCCGGCCATCTCTTCGAGCTGGGCGCCCTGCTCCAGTCCGGCCACGATGTAGAAGGCCAGGATGGGCAGCACGGCACCGTTCATCGTCATCGAGACCGACATCTTGTTGAGGGGAATACCGCTGAACAGCACCTTCATGTTCTCCTCGTTGCAGATTGATACGCCGGCCTTACCCACGTCGCCCACCACACGGGGGTTGTCGGGGTCGTAGCCGCGGTGTGTCGGCAGGTCGAACGCCACGGAGAGGCCCTTCTGGCCTGAGGCCAGGTTACGGCGATAGAAGGCGTTCGACTCCTCAGCCGTCGAGAATCCGGCATACTGGCGGATGGTCCACGGACGGAACGGATACATCATCGAGTACGGACCGCGGAGGTAGGGCGGAATACCGGCCGCGAAGTCGAGGTGCTCCATGCCTTCGAGGTCTTCCTTGGTATAAACGGGCTGAATGTCAATCTGCTCGGGCGTACGCCAGTTAGCGCTGATGCCATTCTCCTTCTGCCACTGCTGGCCGTCCTTCTGCTGGATGCCAGCGTAGATATCTATGTTACTAAAATTCTTGCGTGCCATAATTAGATTCCGAGTTTAGCATTATACGCCTTGAGCGTTTCGAGCTGGTTAGACTTAACGTGAATGAAATTCTCAATACCGGCGGCCTTGAGGTCCTCCGAGCAGGCGGGAGCACCGGCTACGACGAACATGGCACGGCCGGCGAGATACTGGAAGGCGGGGATGGCATACTCAGCATACTCATCGTCGCTCGAGCAGATGACCACGATGTCGGCCTTGGCCTCCAAGGCGGCATCGACACCCTCCTCGACGGTCTTGAAACCGAGGTTGTCCATCACCTTGTAGCCGGCGGCAGCCAGGAAGTTGCACGAGAACTGTGCACGGGCCTGACGCATGGCCAGGTTGCCGATGGTCAGCATGAAGGCGATGGGCTGCTTCTGGGCTTTCTCGGTCGAGAGACGCAGGGTCTCGAACTCCGAGGCGAGGCGCTGCTTGTTGAGCTTAGGCAGCTCGGCCTCCGTCCCGTCTGTTGCTGTAGTACAGCAACATACTGAACCGGCGGGCTGCTTGCCTTCGCTGGTCTCCGTGAAGTTCGGGAACTGGTTGGTGCCCAGGATGAACTCGCGGCGGGTGGCGGCAGCGGCGTGGCGCTTGTCGTTGGTAGCATTCACCGCACTGGTGATGTTACCCTTCTGAGCCTCGCTCAGGAAGCCACCGGCCTCCTCGACAGCGAGCAACAGCTTCCAGCCCTCGCGGGCGATGGCGTCGGTCAGGTGCTCAATGGTGTACGAGCCACCGGCCACGTCGACAAGCTTGTCGAAGTGGGCCTCCTCCTTCAGCAGCAGCTGCTGGTTGCGGGCAATGCGCTCGGCAAAGTCCGTAGGCTGCTCGTAGGGCTTGTCGAAGGGCGTGACGACGATGGAGTCGACATTGGCAATAGCTGCCGACATCGTCTCGGTCTGCGAGCGCAGCAGGTTGACATACGAGTCAAACAGCGTCTGGTTGTACTCCGACGTGTAGGCGCAGACGTGCATCTGGCAGTCGCTGTCGGCCACGCCATACTGCTTCACGATCTGAGCCCACAGCAGGCGGGCTGCACGGAACTTGGCAATCTCCATGAAGTAATTCTCTGAGACGCCCATGTTGAACTTGATGCGGCGGGCGGCCTCGGCGGCATCGACACCAGCCTCGGTCAGCAGGTTCATGTACTCGGCACCCCAGGCCAGGGCATAGCCCAACTCCTGATAGATGTAGGCACCGGCATTGTTCAGCTGGACGCTGTTCACGTTGATGCACTTGTAGCCGGGCAGCTCCTTCAGTGCCTCGATGAGCGGCTTGGCAAACTCAAGGGCGGCGGAGGTGTCCTTGCCCTTGCACATCATCTTGCTGATGGGGTCGAAGTTGATGCTGCCCTTCAGCTCGTCCAGCGGATAGGCCTTCTCCTTGAAGTAAGCCACCAGAATCTCGGCCAGCTCCACGCAGTGGCGCTGACAAGTCTTGAAGTTCAGTTCCACATACTGCGGCAGGATGCCGTCGAGCAGTGTAGCCACGAACTCCTTGCTGACGTCCTTGCCGGCAATCTGGAAACCGAGCGAGTCGACACCTTTGTTCAGGATGTCGAGGGCCTTCTCATTGGCAGCCTTAGCGTCGTCGACCTTGATGTCCTGACGCACGTACCAAAGGTTGTCGGCCTTCTTGTTGCCGCGTACGAACGGGAATTCGCCGGGCAGCGAGTCTACGGCCTTGAGGTCCTTGAGGTCTTCGCGGCGATAAAAGGGCTGCACGTTGAACCCCTCGTTAGTTCTCCATACGAGCCGCTTCTGGAAGTCGGCTCCCTTCAAGTCTACCTGTATCTTGTCCAGCCACTCTTGTGTGGTAGGCGCGGTAAACTCGGTGAAGAGTTTCTCTTTGTTGTTTGACATAGTTGTGTTTTTAATTATTATATAAGTTGTATATCTGTCTTTCCGTAAAGATGTGCAAAGATACAAACTTTTTCTGAACAAACGAACTTTTTAGTAAATATTATCATTTTATGCAGAAACAAAACACTTCGAAAGAGGCCCCAAAACGCCCAAAACTGCCCCTGCCCCATCCCACCGTTTGAAGCCACGAACAGCCGACCACAGATTTCTTATTCTCATCCGTCACATCCGCCACCAGCCTATAACGCATTGACTTACAGTGTAATAGATGGGTAACGGATGTGACGGATAATTAAAAGACTCAAACGGATAACGTTATTTGCGGGAAAAAGGGCAGGAAAGTTTGGGAATGTCGGAAAGTGTTTGTAACTTTGCCGCCGAAATGAAAAAAGCAATAATGATATTCTGCTGGCTGGCTGCGGGCTTTGGCAGCATCAGCGGACAGACCTTCAGCATCGATACCATCAGCGACGAGGTGTTCCAGCGGATGAAGGGTAAATCGTATGGCAGCGACTGCAGCGTGCCTCGTTCAGAACTGCGCTATCTGCGGCTGTCGCACTATGGCGGCGACGGCATGATACACGATGGCGAGTTAGTATGTAACAAAATGATAGCTAACGACTTGAAAGAAATATTTCAAGTTTTGTTCAAGCACAAATACCCTATAGAGCGGATGCGGCTTATCGACGACTACGACGCTGACGACGAACGCTCGATGACGGACAACAACACCAGCTGCTTCAACTTCAGGACCATTGCCGGTTCGAAGAAACTGTCGAAGCACTCGCTGGGCCTGGCCATCGACATCAACCCGCTGTACAACCCCTGCGTCAAGCAGAGTAAGAACGGCGGCACCATCGTACAGCCGGCCTCGGCGCGCCGCTATGCCAACCGCAAAAAGCGGTGGCCGTACAAAATAACAAAGGGCGACCTGTGCTACCGTCTGTTCGTCGAGCACGGCTTCAAATGGGGCGGAGAGTGGCGCTCGCTGAAGGACTATCAGCACTTTGAACGTTAAAGAAATTAAAAGGCAGAAAATACTTGCACATTTATAGCGCTTTTGTGCCATTTTCTTGCTACCTTTGCACCAAAAAATACGTTATCGTGTATTATGGAATCATTTCAATGGTTAATTAATCTCTTTACCAATACCGAATCGGTAGCCCATATCGCCATACTCTATGCGGTGGTCATAGCGGTCGGTGTCTATCTCGGAAAAATCAAAATCTTCGGCATCTCGCTCGGCGTCACCTTTGTGCTCTTCACCGGTATCGTTGCCGGTCACATCGGGTTCACGGCTCCGACCGACATCCTGACATTCATTCAAGACTTCGGACTCATCCTGTTTGTCTTCATGATCGGTCTGCAGGTGGGACCGGGCTTCTTTGAGAGTTTCGGCACTGCGGGCATCAAGCTCAACGGACTGGCCGCCACGGCCATCTTGCTGAACATCGCCGTGATGTTTGCCTGCTACTTCATCTTCTTCGACACCAGCGACAAAGCGTCACTGCCCATGATGGTCGGTACGCTCTACGGTGCCGTGACCAATACGCCGGGTCTCGGTGCTGCCAACGAGGCACTGGGCACCGTCTTCGGCGACAACGCCCCTCCCATCGCCTCGGCCTATGCCTGCGCCTACCCTCTCGGCGTGCTGGGCATCATCGGTGCCATTATTCTTATAAGGTATATCTGCAAGGTGAAGCTCGAGAAAGAGGAGAGCGACCTGGAGGCTAAGGAAGACGGCAACGTGGCCAAGAAGCCCCACCACATGCACCTCGAAGTGTCGAACAAATATCTCGAGGGCCGCACGCTGCTGCAGGTCCACGACTTCCTGAACCGCGACTTCGTCGTTTCGCGCATTCTGCACGAGGGTCACGTCTCGATACCCAACCGCGACACGGTGTTCCACGTTGGCGACCAGATGTACATCGTCTGCGCCGAGGCCGACTACGAGGCCATCGTGGCCTTCATCGGCCCTGTGGTCGAGGTCGACTGGGCCCAGCAGGACCAGCCGTTAGTATCGAAGCGCATACTCGTGACCAACCCCAAGATTAACGGTAAGACGCTGGGCCAGATGCACTTCTCGAGTGTCCACGGCGTCAACGTCACCCGCTTCACCCGCCACGGCATGGACCTCTTTGCCTCAGCCTCGCTGCCCCTGCAGGTGGGCGACCGCCTGATGGTGGTAGGCCCGCAGGACGCCGTCGACCGCGTAGCCAACCTGATGGGCAACTCCGTGCGCCGTCTCGATGCGCCTAACATTGCCACCATCTTCGTCGGCATCTTCCTCGGCCTCATCTTCGGTTCGCTGCCCATAGCCATCCCCGGCATGCCGGTGCCCATGAAGCTCGGTCTGGCCGGCGGTCCGCTCATCATCGCCATCCTTATTGGCCGCTACGGCTACAAGATAAAGCTCGTCACCTACACCTCGACGTCGGCCAACATGATGCTGCGCGAGATTGGCCTGGTATTGTTCCTGGCCTCGGTGGGCATCAAGGCCGGCGCGTCGTTCTTCGAGACGGTAGTCCAGGGCGACGGTCTGCTCTACGTGCTGACGGGCTTCCTCATCACCGTCATCCCGATACTGATTGTCGGCCCGATAGCACGGCTGAAGTTCAAGTTCAACTACTTCACCATTGCCGGTATGATAGCCGGCACGTACACCGACCCCCCTGCACTGGCATACGCCAACAGCATCTGCTCGAAGGACGCCCCTGCCGTAGGCTACTCGACGGTCTACCCGCTGTCGATGTTCCTGCGCATACTGACGGCCCAGCTGGTGGTACTCTTCTTCTGTGGATGACCCAACATTGACTAAACCCTATTTAATAATACACGTAACAAAAGCATGAACAAGTTCAGATTACTTTGCGGCGCACTGCTGCTGTCAGGAATCTCAACGATGTACGGCCAGGGGGCCAGGAACATCGTCATCAACGAGGTCATGACAAACAACACCGCCAGCATCGAAGATGAATTCGGAGTACGCCAGGCGTGGATAGAGCTTGAGAACACCTCGTTCACGACCTACAACATCCGCGGCATGTACCTGACGACAGACCGCAGCGTACTCGACCCGCAGATGAGCGTGCCTGAACGCATCAAGCGCATGAGTGCCATCCCCAGCGGTGACACACGTACGAACATGGGCGGACGCCAGCACATCGTCTTCTTCGGCAACTCGAACCCCGCGCAGGGCAAGTTGCACCTCTCGCTGAAGGTTCCCATGTCGGAGCCCGTTTGGATAGCTCTCTACAACGGCAACGCCGTCGAGCTGATTGACTCGGTCACCGTGCCGGCCCTCAATGCCGACCAGTCGTACGCCCGCCAGGGAAAGAAGTGGAGTGTGAAGGCAACCCAGAATGTCACGCCGGGTATCGAGAACTTCATCAAGACCGACGAGACGAAGGACGCCAAACTGAAGCGCGACGACCCCTACGGCATCGGCATCACGCTGCTGGCCATGGGCATCGTGTTCACCTGTCTGGCCGTGCTGTTCATCTTCTTCTCGCTCTTCGGCCTGCTCATGCGCCACATGGAGACCGCCCGCAAGGTGGCCAACACGCAGCCCATCAAGCCCATCACGAAGACGGTGGAGAAGACGGCCGAGACCGTCCACAAGACGGGTGTCATCCTGCAGGAGGGTCTCAAGACGAAGGGTATCGACCGCGAAGTCTACATGGCCGTCATCGGCATGGCCCTGAAGCAGTATGAGGACGACGTCCACGACGTGGAGTCGGGCATCATCACCATCAAGGAGAAGACCTCGTCGCCCTGGAACGATGAGTTTCACCAGATGACTCAGTTCCACGTATAAAAAGGGAACAGTGAAAAGGGAACAGTGAAAAGGGAACAGTGAAAAGTGAAAAGTGAGAAGTGATAATCGAAAAACTGTAAATCGAAAATAACAAAGATGAATAAGTATCAGTATAAAGTACAGGGTGTCGACTACGAAGTAGAGATTGAGGAAGTAGACGGCAACATCGCAAAAGTGAACGTCAACGGTATTCCGTTCGAAGTAGAGTTGCAGAAACCCATCAACGCAGCCAAGCATCCCACCATGACCAGGCCCAAAGTAGAGGCTCCGAAGCCCGTGGCAGCCGCTCCTGCCGCCGCAGTGGCAGCCGCACCGGCGCAGCCCGCCGCTCCCGCCGGAGCCGGCACTCCCGTGAAGGCTCCCCTGCCTGGCACCGTCACCGAGGTGAAGGTCAGCGTCGGCCAGCAAGTGGCCGTCGGCGACGTCGTCCTCGTACTCGAAGCCATGAAGATGCAGAACAATATTGAGGCCGAGTATGCAGGCACCGTCACCTCCGTCGTCGTCAAGCCCGGCGAAACCGTAATGGAGGGTGCCGTGCTGCTGACCATCGGATAACTTACAATTGACAATTCACAATTGACAATTCACAATTATGGATCTTGGACAGTTTATCATACAGAACTTCAATGAGTTTCTTACCTACACGGCGTTTGCTAACGCCACTGTGGGCAACCTCATTATGATAGCAGTGGGCGCCTTCTTCATCTGGCTCGCCATCAAGAAGGACTTCGAACCGCTGCTGCTCGTGCCCATCGGACTGGGCATCATCCTGGGCAACATACCCTTCCGAGCCGACGCCGGACTCGAAATCGGTCTCTACGAAGACAACTCCGTGCTTAACATCTTCTACCAGGGTGTACGACAAGGCTGGTACCCGCCGCTCATATTCCTCGGCATCGGTGCCATGACCGACTTCTCGGCACTGCTGGCCAACCCCAAGCTGATGCTCATCGGAGCAGCAGCACAGTTCGGCATCTTCGGTGCCTACATGGTGGCCCTGGCCTTTGGCTTCGAGCCCTCACAGGCAGCCGGTATCGCCATCATCGGCGGTGCCGACGGTCCCACGGCCATCTTCCTCTCCAGCAAGCTGTCGCCCAACCTCATGGGTGCCATCGCCGTGTGCGCCTACTCCTACATGGCTCTCGTGCCGCTGATCCAGCCGCCCCTCATGCGACTGCTCACCACCAAGAAGGAGCGCACCATCAAGATGAAGCCGGCACGCCAGGTGAGCCAGACGGAGCGCATACTCTTCCCCATCATCGGACTGCTGCTGACGACGTTCATCGTCCCCTCTGGCCTGCCTCTGCTCGGCATGCTCTTCTTCGGCAACCTGCTGAAGGAGTCGGGCAAGACCACCCGCCTGGCCAAGACTGCCGGTGCCGCCCTGAACGACATCGTCGTCATGCTCCTCGGCCTTACCGTGGGCTGCTCTACGCAGGCCTCCGAGTTCCTGACGATGAACACCGTGTTCATCTTCATCATCGGTGCCTTCGCCTTCGCCATCGCCACGGCCTCTGGCGTCTGCTTCGTCAAGGTGATGAACCTCTTCCTGCCGAAGGACAAGAAGCTCAACCCGCTGATCGGCAATGCCGGCGTGAGTGCAGTCCCCATGGCCGCCCGCATCTCAAACAACCTCGGACTGGAGTACGACCGCCACAACTTCCTGCTCATGCACGCCATGGGTCCCAATGTGGCCGGCGTCATCGGCTCGGCCGTAGCTGCCGGTGCGCTGCTCGGCTTCCTGTCCTAACCAGCGATGCCTATGAACCTGCAACGCCGTCTGACCCTGCCCAACGACATCAATGCCATTCCTCAGCTGAACGTGTTTCTCGACACAGTCTTTGAGGAAGCCGGCATTGTAGACATGGAACTGACCATGACGCTGAACCTCGCCATGGAGGAGGCCATCGTCAATGTCATGGACTACGCCTACCCCAACGGGGCCGAGGGCACCGTCAGCATCGACGTCATGACAGACAGCGAGCTCATCACGTTCGTCATCACTGACAGCGGCATACCCTTCGACCCGACGACCGCCAAGGATGTAGACATCACGCTGCCCGCCGAGGAGCGCTCTATCGGCGGACTGGGCATACACCTCATCCGGCAGATCATGGACGACATCAAGTATGAGCGTAAGGACGACAAGAACATATTAACCCTGAGAAAGTATTTAAACTGCGAAAGCGAAAACTTAAACTTATAGTATTATGAACATAGACATCAGAGAAGAGAACGGCGGATATATCGCTGCATTTGTCGGTCGGCTTGACACGCCCTCAGCCATCAAAGCCCAACAGGACATCACCGTGCTGATAGAAAACGCTGACAAGGAGATTACCCTCGACTGCACCAAACTCGAGTATATCAGCAGTTCGGGCCTGCGCCTGTTCCTCGCCCTGCGCAAGGAAGCAACGGCCAAAGGCGGGAAAATCATTGTCAAGAACATCAACGACGAAATCAAGAAGGTATTCATGATGACCGGCTTTTATAACCTCTTCACCATCCTTTAACGGATGATGAAGAGGCAAAAAAGACCGAAAAAGCAATTTTTTTGAAAAAAACTACGAAAATATTTGCAAGAACCAAATAAATGTAGTACCTTTGCACCCGCAAACGAAAGGAACGTTAGTGACACAATGGTGCCTTAGCTCAGTTGGTAGAGCATCGGACTGAAAATCCGTGTGTCCCCGGTTCGATTCCTGGAGGTACCACTCCTCCT